>DASZVV010000459.1:0-62913 GCA_035546955.1 Bryobacteraceae bacterium | reverse complement strand
CTCGTCGGCTTGCACGCCTACGACGCCGACGATCTCACAAAGGAGCTTTATAGCTCCACCATGAACGCGAGCCGCGATGCCGTCGGCTCAACCGTGAAGTACACGGCGCCCATGGTCGCCAACGGAAAAGTCTACGCAGGCCGCGGTTCCCTGCTCGCCGTCTACGGATTGCTTTCAGCCGGTGCGATCGGACTTCCCGCGGCAAATGCGGCAAACGGTGATGTGGGTTCGCTCGCCCCCGGTGGATTGGCCACGATTTACGGCTCCGGCCTCGCAGCCGGTACCGGTACCTCGGCATCGTTCCCGCTCCCGATGTCGCTCGCGGGGGCGTCCGTCACGGTGGGTGGTTTTCCCGCCCCGATGCTCTACGCAAGCCCCGGCCAGGTAAACTTCCAGATTCCGTTTGAGGTTGCGCCCGGCAACACGTCGTTTTCTGTTTTCGTGAATGGCGCTGTTGTGGCCTCCGGGTCGCTCAACGTCGTCGCCGTATCGCCCGGCGTATTCATGCTGCCCGGCGGACAGGCGGCGGTGGTGAATCAGAACGGCAGCGTGAACTCGCCCGGCTCTCCGGCTTCGGCGGGAAGCATCGTTTCTGCCTATGTGACGGGCCTCGGCGCCGTCTCACCACAGATTGCCAGCGGAGCGCCCGCGCCGACAGGCCCCATTTCTTACACGAACGCCGCCGTCACGGTGACGGTCGGAACAGCCGCCGCACACCTGCAGTTCGCCGGACTCGCCCCGACCTTCGCCGGCTTGTACCAGGTGAATTTCGTTGTGCCTTCACTGCCGCCGGGACAGTACGCCGTGCAGATTTCCTCGGCCGGCAGCGTGAGTAACGTCGCTACGATCGCGGTGCAGTAGCTGGTTCGCCCCAGATCTGGTTCAGCGCCCGCTGGAAGTTCCCGCCGAGTATCAGCCGGATTTGTTCGTCGGTATACTTGCGGCGGATCAGTCCTTCCGCGAGCGCGTACACACGCTCCGGATTATTCAGACCTGGCGTGTCATAGGTCGGATGCGCATCGAGATCGAAATCGCTCCCGAGGCCCACATGATCGATCCCCACAGCTCTCACCGCGTGATCGAAGTGATCGAGCACATGCTCGATCGATACGGGCGGACCGCCGACGAACTGACGCACGGAAGTAACGCCCAGAACGCCGCCCTTGCGAGCCGCGGCACGCAGAACTTCATCGGACTTGCACCGCGCGACTCCCGGCGCAATGGCCCGGCAGTTCGAATGCGTAATCAGAACCGGCTTTGCGGATGCCGCGATCGCGTCGAGGCTCGTACGCTCCCCGCAATGCGAAACATCAATCGCCATCCCGATCGCATTCATACGGGCAACGATCTCCGCTCCATATGCGCTGAGTCCCCCATCATGCGCCACCTTGCAGCCGCTGCCCAGACGATTCACTGAGTTGTACGTGAGCTGCGTCAGCCGCTGGCCCATCGCATAAAACTCATCCAGATCCGAAACGCTTCGCAGATGATTCGCATCCTGCATCCCGAGCACGATCCCGATCTTTCCCTCGGACTGCGCGGTTTCAGGATCGGCGGCCGTGCGGACACGCAGAAAGTAATTCGAATGCCAGCCAACGAAACGATTCCACTTCTCGAACCAGGCTTTGGTGATTTCGTAAGTGTCTGCCTCTTTCGTGAAGGCGACCGCCGGATGGAAGACGTTGATGCCGGAGCGTTGCAGCTTCGCGAAATCCGCCGGGCCGAATGCCTCCGGCGCCTGACACCACTGATCGAGAAGAGACCAGTTGAGCGTCGGCAGGCTCAGCATGTCGATGACATTCGAAGGCCCCACCAGATCGATGGCGCGTGAAGAATAGGGGCGCACCGCGGCCCCCAGCCGCGTGGCGAAGGGCGCAGCGGCGCACACGGACAGAGAACGGGCGAGGAACTCTCGTCGGCGCAGAAAAAAATCTCCGGTGAAGTTATAGACGGCTGACCCGGGCCCCTGGTCGCGGGCTCAGGATCATTTCCGGCGAAACCAGGGCGATCGCCCCGGCGCCCCCCCAAAAGGCCCTAAACGTCCTTCACATCGTAGGTGAGAATCGTGACACCGGCGCGCGCGAAATTCGAAAGGTCGCCCGCGGTGGCTTGTCCTTCAGGCGACTTCAACGCGGCCTGAATCGCGGCGTCGTTATCGAATGAGAGCTCCGCCACCAGATACGGCGGCTGATCCCCGGCGATAACTCCCGGACTCCTCGTGCTCACCTGATACGACCGCAGCCCCGGAATCTTCTTCGCAATCGGGACGTGTGTTTCGAAATAGTAGCGGTCGAACGCACTCGAATCGGAGGGCTGGGCATAGAGAACAAGGACTCGGGTCATTTCAGTGCCCTCATTATATGCCGCTTCCGGACAGTCAGGCCATTGCAAAATGAGAAGAATGTCCGCGATGGCGATTGCGGCGGCCTGCGCCGCGGTTTCGTTCCTTTGCTTTCTCATCCCGGTGCTGGTGATGAACCCGTTCACGACTCAGTGGAAGGGCGCCTTGATGCTGGCGCTGCGTCTTCACAAGACAGGGCCGCCCGTTTCCGGCGTGTGTGCCATCATGGCGGCCGCAGCGGCCGGCCTCGGGTGGAACAGCTCACATTCTCATCGCGCGCTCGCCGTTTCCATTGCAATTGCCGTATCAGGCGCTCTTCTCACCCGGCTGAACGTCTTCGAGATGCTCTTCCGGCCCTATGTCTCACTCAACTTCGCTCCCCCTGGCACGATCGCGCTCGATGACGATTCCATGGTGATGTCATTGACCGTGGCTGGCGAGACCCGCGCCTATCCCGTCGGCGCAATGGGTTACCACCATATCGCGAATGACACAGTCGGCGGCGTTCCCGTCGCGGCAACCTACTGCACGGTCTGCCATACGGGCATTGTCTGGAAGCGGCTGGTGGATGGCCGCGTTTTAACCTTCCGGCTGGCCGGTATCCATGACGGCAACGCACTTCTGCGCGACGACCAGACCGAAAGCGTCTGGCAACAATCCACCGGCGAGGCCATTTACGGTCCGCTGAAGGGCAAACAGATGGAGTTCATGAGCAGCCATGAGCTGAGCTACGGGCTTTGGCGAGCCGAGCACCCTCATGGCCGCATCCTCAAGCCTGTCGCGAGATTCACCTCGCTGTACCGAAACCAGGGATGGGAAAAATTCATTGAGCAGTTCCCGGCCGTGATGAACACGTCAAATACCGGGATGGATGCGCGCGAGCTGGTGTTTGGAATTGCGACGCCCACCGCCAGCAAGGCCTTCCCGGCGCGGGTGTTGTTTTCGAGCCGCTTGGTTCAGGACCGCGTGGGCGAGGAACCAGTGCTGCTGGTTGTCGGACCCGATCGTCTTTCCGTACGCGCATTCCGCATTCCCGCGAAGACCACTTTCCTCCTCACCGGTGAGGCGATCACCGATGCCGAAACTTCAAGCATGTGGAATTTTTCCGGATGCGCGACACACGGCCCGCGCGCCGGTGAGTGCCTCAAGCCGGTCGATGTCCTCAAAGAATACTGGTTCGACTGGCAGCACTGTCATCCCGCGACGGAGATTTCCCGGCGTGAGGACTAAAATGATCGTCGGGTAGACATGAATGCTCAACGCGCGTGCGCTCTCTGTCTGATTGCGAGTTTCAGCACAGCCCTCCTCTCCGCACAGATCGGCGACCGTGGCGCTTCGGCAACCACAGGTTCCGCGCAGATCCAGCGATGGTGGTGGGCCTGGCCCGGCCCTCCCGACCCGCAGAGCGTGGAACGCGGTAAAGCCGTCTTCGCGAGACAGTGCGCTTCCTGCCACGCCGGAAATGCAGCCGGAACGTCGAAGGGTGCAAACCTGATGCGCTCTACTCTCGTCCGTCACGATGCGGATGGATCTGCTCTACGATCGCTCATCGAAACCGGCAAATCCCATGGCAAGGTACCGTCCATCCGGATGAGCGCGGGGGACGCCAATGATGTTGTCGCTTACATTGAATGGGCGGTGCAGAATTACGACCGCACCTCTGCGGGAGCGCCCCCGCAGAGCTATCCGCTCTCGAAGCTCCTCATTGGAAATGCGGAAGGCGGCAAGGCATTCTTCAATGGCGAAGGCGGCTGTGCGAAATGTCATTCACCTACCGGCGATCTGGCCGGCATTGCGTCGAAGTACTCGCCCATCGAATTGCAGTCGCGCTTCCTCATGCCCCGCAGCCGCACGCCGGTGACTGCCACCGTGACCACCGCTTCGGGCGAGAAAGTCTCCGGACGTGTACTCGTCATCAATAATTTCGACGTTTCGATTCAGGACGCCGCTGGCAAGACGCTCAAGTGGGCGGCGGACTCCGTCAAAGTAGAACTGCACGACCCGATCGAAGCCCACCGTGACCTGCTTCCGAAATACACCGACGCCGACGTCCACAATATGTTCGCTTATCTGGTGACCCTAAAATGAAGAAGCTTCTGCCGATATTTTTGGGCGGCGTGCTCCTCGCGGCGGGACAGGGGCTGGAGACCGCGTGGCCGACGCTCAACGGCGATAACACTGCGCAGCGCTTCAGTCCGCTCAGCCAGATCGATCAGAGCAACGTCACGAACCTGCGCGAGGCCTGGCACGTCGATGCGGGAAGCGCAGTAAAGTCCACGCCCCTGATGGTGAACGGCGTTGTCTATTTCACGACCGTCAACAACGCTTTCGCGGTCGATGCCAGGACCGGGAAGCAGCTCTGGCATTTCTTCCGCCCCGCGCGTGGAAATCTCCTGGCCAATCGCGGAGTCGCGCTGTATAAGAACTGGATTTATTTCGGCACTCCGGACGCTTTTCTCGTCTGCCTTGATGCCCGCACCGGCCAGAAGGTCTGGGAGGAGCCGATTGCCGACCACACGTTCGGCTATTACATGAGCATGCCGCCGCTCGTTGTGAAGGACAAACTGATCGTCGGTATCTCCGGCGACGCCGCGGACGTGAACGGTTTCATCAAGGGTGTCGATCCACAGACAGGGAAAGTTCTGTGGACATGGAACAGCGTCCCGAAGTGGGGTGACCCCGCTTCAAAGACATGGCCGAATCAGGAAGCGATGCTGCACGGCGGCGGAACCGCGTGGGTGCAGGGCAGCTATGATCCGGCGCTCAATCTGACGTACTGGGGCACCGGCAATCCGCATCCGGTGATGAACGGAACCACGCGCGAAGGAGCAAACCTCTACACCTGCTCCATCGTGGCGCTGAATCCGGATACCGGCAAACTCGCCTGGTATTTCCAGGCTTCGCCGCATGACACGATGGACCGCGATGCGAATGAATCCGTTGTGCTGTTCGACGGCACGTTCGATGGCAAGCCGCGCAAAATGCTGGCGCAGGCGAGCCGTAACGGATTTTTCTTCGTGCTCGACCGCGCAACCGGGGAGCATCTGCTGACTGCCCCCTATGGTCCGGAGAACTGGACCTCCGGCCTCAACAAACGCGGCGAGCCCATTCCGAATCCAAAGAAGGAGCCGAGCACGGCGGGAACTCTCTATCAGGATTCCGGCACAAACTGGTGGGTTCCGAGCTATAGTCCCGAGACCGGCCTGTTCTACGTGAACGCCAATCTGAACGTCTGGTTCCTGACCTACCTCACGTACGATGCCGATCAGATCGAGGCCGAAGATCACGAAGGCGGGCGCGACATCGCTCTCGGAGGCGCGGACTCCGCGCTGCTCGCGATCGACTACAAGACCGGTAAGGTGGCCTGGAAGCTCGACTACGGGAACTCCTCCGGTATCCTGACCACGGCGGGCAAGCTGCTGTTTACCGGAAACTCGAACTATCCGGCGGCAATCGATCCGGCGACTGGCAAGCCGCTGTGGCGCGCCGCCGTGAATGGGCCTGTCAATAACGCGCCGATCACTTATTCGGTGGGTGGCAGGCAGTATGTGCTGATGTCCGTCCGCGACGCGCTCTACGCCTGGTCGCTGCCGGAATAGGCATATGATCGATGGGTGAGGTTGGGACCCATGGATCGCAGAACGTTACTCAGGAGCCTTCTCGCCGCACCGCTCATCGGCCCGGCTGTAGCGGACGATTTCAACAACCGCATGAAGGGCCTGCCGCCCATCACGATCAAAGACGTCAGGGTGATCACCACCAGCGGGGGCGGCAATTATCGCTGGGTCTTCCTCAAGATCGTCACGAGCGAGGACGGCCTCTACGGGATCGGCTCCGCCAACGACAATTACCAGACCGCGGCGGTAATCAGCGCGCTCGAAAAAAATCTGGCGCCGTTTCTGATTGGCAAGGATCCGGATCGCATCGAAGACCTCTGGCAGTCGGCGAACTACCGCACTTATTGGCGCGGTGGCCCGGTGAACAACAAAGCAATTGCCGCCATGGACGAAGCGCTCTGGGACATCAAGGGTAAGCGCGCCGGCATGCCGGTTTACGAAATGCTCGGCGGACGTGCCCACGATGCGGTCGCCTGCTATGACCACGTACAGGGCCGCACGAAAGAGCAGGCCGTCGACGCGGTCACGAAATCGATGGAGATGGGCTTTCGCCACATCCGGCTGCAGTACGGCGAAGGCGGCTACGGCGGCGGCGGATTCATTCCTGCCGGCCTGGGAAACCGCGCCGAGAACGGGTATCAGGGGCAGGCGTTCGATGACGATCTCTACGTCGAAACCATCCCGCCGGTGTTCGAGTATGTGCGGTCGAAAGTCGGGTTCGAGCCGAAACTCATCCACGATGTGCATTCGAAGCTGAGCGGCTCGAACGCGCTGTTGTTTGCGAAACGCATGGAGCCCATCCACATGTTTTTCGTGGAAGATCTGCTCCCGCCCGAGCAGGTGGCCTGGTACAAGGAAGTCCGGCAGCTCTGCGCGACCCCGCAGGCGGTTGGCGAGCTGTTCACGAATCAGGCGGAATATTACCCGCTGATCACCGAGCGCGTAATCAACTTCATTCGCACGCGCGTAACGGCGATCGGCGGCATCACACCGGCGAAGAAGCTGGCGAATCTGTGCGAGGCGTTTGGCGTGAAGACCGCGTTCCAGGAAGGCGGGGAGAACGATCCCGTGAATCAGCTTGCGGCGTATCACGTGGATATGTCGAGCACCGCGTTCGGCATTCAGGAAGAGAACCATTTCCCCGCGCTGGTACATGAAATGCTGCCGGGGACCGCTGAGATCCGCAAGGGCTACATGTATTGCAGCCAGCGCCCGGGGCTCGGAATCGATATCAACGAAGAGATGGCGGCGAAGTACCCGATCCGCGAGCCGCGCAACGGCGGGGCTTACGGCACGGATCGCGCGCCGGATGGCACTGTGATCGCGCCCTGATTGTTTCCGCGGAACGACGCGCGCCCGGTGCCGGTCTACGATGATACGTGAAGATGGAACCGGTGCTCGACCTGCGTGGTCTGACGAAAAACTATGGCGCGCATCGCGCGGTCGATAACGTTTCGCTCACCTTTGAGCGCGGTGGCTTCTACTCCCTGCTCGGTCCTTCCGGCTGCGGCAAAACAACGACCCTGCGGATGATTGGCGGCTTTGAGACGCCGGACTCCGGTGAGATCCTGCTCGACGGCCGTTCCATCGCCGCGCTGCGCCCATGGGAGCGCGATGTCAGCACCGTTTTCCAGAGCTACGCGCTGTTCCCGCATTTGACCGCGGTCGAAAACGTCGCCTTCGGGCTGCGCGAGCGCCGCGTCGCAGATGCGCGGGAGCGCGCAATGGAAGCACTGGCGCTCGTTGAACTCGCCGAAAAATCCAGCCGGCTGCCGGCGCAGCTTTCGGGCGGCGAGAAACAGCGAGTGGCGCTCGCGCGGTCTCTTGTGCTGCAGCCGAAAGTGCTGCTGCTCGATGAACCGCTGGCGGCGCTCGATCCGAAGCTGCGCAAGCAGATGCGCGCCGAACTCAAGGCGATGCAGCGCCGTACCGGCATCACGTTCCTGCTCGTCACCCACGATCAGGAAGAGGCGATGTCGCTCTCGGACAAGCTTGCTGTGATGAATCAGGGACGCATCGAGCAGTTTGCTGCGCCGGAAGAAGTCTGGCTGCGGCCGGCAACACGATTCGCGGCCGGATTTCTTGGAGCCGTGAACTGGTTTGGCGCAATGGGTATTCGTCCCGAAGTGACGTATGCCGATCGCGAGCGACCCTCCTCGAACGGCGCACGGCGCGGCGTCGTGGAGAGCACGTTGTTCCTCGGCAATCGGCTGCACGTGCACGTGCGCTGTGAAAGCGGCGAGAACGCGGTCGCCGAAGTGGCGCGCGGCCGTGAATTCGCCGAAGGCGAGAACGTGTGGCTGTGGTGGAATTCCGCGGACGAGATGCGGTTCGAATGAATCTCCGGAGCTGGTTCCTGCTGCCGGCGCGCATCTGGATCGCGCTTTTTTTCATGGCGCCTCTCGCTATTGTCTGCGCCTATAGCTTTCTCACGCGCGGCGACTACGGCGGGGTCGAACATCCGTGGACGATCGAGAGCTACACGCGACTGGCTGATCCGCTCTATCTCGCGATTCTCTGGAGGTCGCTGTATATCGCCGTCTTATCCACCGCGCTCTGCGTGGTGCTCGGGTTTCCGCTCGCGCTGTTTATCTCGCGCGCCGGCAAGCGGAAGAGTCTGTATCTGCAGCTCGTGCTGCTGCCGTTCTGGACCAGCTTCCTCGTCCGTACATATGCATGGCTTTTTATTCTCCGCGATACCGGCCTGATCAATACTGTCCTCACCGCGCTGCACATCATCCGTACGCCGCTGCCGCTGCTTTATAACGATGGCGCCGTGCTCCTCGGTCTCGTCTACAGCTTCCTGCCATTTTTCGTGCTGCCGATGTACGCCACGCTCGAACGGCTCGATCCCGCACTGGCTGAGGCTGCGGCCGACCTGGGCGCGCCGCCATGGCGAACCCTCTGGCGCGTGGTAATTCCGGTATCGAAGCCCGGCATTATCGCGGGCGCTGTGCTGGTTTTCGTTCCGTGCCTGGGGGCATATCTCACGCCGGATCTGCTGGGGGGCGGGAAATCCGTCATGCTGGGCAACTTGGTACAAAACCAGTTCACCACCGCGCGAGATTGGCCATTCGGCGCGGCGGCATCGCTCGTGCTGATGCTGGCAGGCGCGATTCTGCTCGTCCTGCTGACCACCCGGCGCGAAACGAAAGGGCTGCTGTGAAGCAGCGCGCCCTCGGCATTTACGCAGCGCTTGCGCTGATGTTTTTGCATGCGCCGCTGCTCGTGCTGGTCGTCTTCAGTTTCAACAGGAGCCGGTTCACCGTGTGGGAAGGTTTTTCACTGCACTGGTACAGCGCGGCCCTGAACGATCCGCAACTTGCCGGGGGCCTGCTGAACAGTGTGATCATCGCGATCGCCGCCGCCGTGATCTCCACGGTGATCGGAACGATGGCGGCGTATGGAATGTGGAAGCGTTCGGCGCGCGTGCTCGAAGGCGAGCTGCTGCTGTCGCTGGTCACACCTGAAATCGTCACCGGCGTTTCGCTGCTGGCGCTGTTCCAGTGGGCCTTCCGTTTTCTCCACATGCAGCTCGGCCTGTACACGGTGATCATCGCTCACGTGGCGTTCTCCATCGCGTACGTCATGATCGTCGTTTCCGCGCGCCTGCGCGGGATGGACCGGTCGCTCGAAGAAGCCGCAATGGATTTGGGCGCTGATCCCTGGCGTGCATTTTTCCGCGTGACGCTCCCCGGAATTCTGCCGGCTGTCATCGCCGCGGCGCTCCTGGCTCTCGTCGTTTCATTCGATGATTATGTGATCACCAGCCTTGTGGCCGGCGTCGACTCAGAAACTCTGCCGATGGTGATCTACGCGATGGCGCGGCGCGGCGTGAGCCCCATAGTGAATGCGGTCTCCGCGCTGATCCTCGTGCTGTTCGGCGCGCTCATCCTGCTCGCGGAAAGGCTGCGCGAACAATGAACCGCCGCAGTTTCCTGATGGCCGCGGCGACTGCGGCTTCCTGCGCGCGCGACCGGCGTCCGCGCCTCAATGTATTCAACTGGTCGAGCTATATCGATCCCGCGATGGTCGCTCAGTTCGAGCGCGATTTCGGCGTCCGTGTGCGCTACGGGACCTACGAGAGCAACGAAGAAATGCTGGCGAAAGCGATCACCGGAAATTCCGGGTGGGACGTGGTGTTCCCGACTCACAGCCGGCTCGATCCGATGGCGCGCAACGGACTTCTCGCTCCGCTCGATCATCGGCGCCTGCCGTCGCTCGGAAATCTGGACCGCCGTTTTCAGGCGCCGAAGTGGGATCCCGCCTTGCGCTGGGGCGTGCCCTATATGTGGAACGGGACCGGCATCGCATACAACCGCACGCAGGTCGAGCCGCCGCGCACGTGGAGCGCGCTGTGGAACCCCAGACTCAAAGGCCGCATCACGATGCTCGACGATCCGGAAGACATGATCGGCGCGTGCCTGCTGAAACTTGGCTATCCCTTCGATTCGACGGACGACCGGCAATTGCAGGCGGCGAAAGCAGCGGCTATACAACAGAAGACGCTGCTGCGCGCTTACCTGAATGCCGAGGTACGCGATCAGCTCGTGGCGGGGGATGTGCTGGCGGCGCAGATGTGGTCAACCACTGCGGCGCAGGCCATCCACGCCGGCGCGAATCTGGGATTCGATTATCCGGAGGATGGTTATCCGCTGTACTGCGACTGCGCTGCGATCCTGCGCGAGAGTTCCCGCTACGCGCTGGCGCACGAATTTTTGGATTACCTGCTGCGGCCCGCGGTGGCAGCCTCGAACGCGCGCGTAGCGGACACGGCGACCGCGAACGGCGCGGCCCAAAAGATGCTGCCGAACGACCCGATCCTCTACCCGCCGGACGACGTGTACAGGCGAGGCATCTGGCCGCCCTCGCTGCCCTCCGCCGCCCAGCGCTATCGCGACCGCCTCTGGACCGAAATCAAGGCCGCTTAAACTGGGAAGTGGTGCGGCTATTTCTGCTGCTGGCGATCCTCGGCGCCCCGATTTTCGCGGCTGATCTGACATTTTCGCTGAATTCGAACTCCGGATCGGGGTCGATGATGCGCCTCGCGCCCGAGGGAAATCCGCCGTGCCTCGCGCCCGCCTGCGTGCCATTTTCCGGAACCCTGACCGATACGGACACCGACCTGTCCTTCCTCCAGCTCGACAATCTGACCGTTTCCTTCGACCCGGGGAACCCGTCCGCCGGGCTTTCGCTCGACAACACGTTCCTGGCGGTGGTTCCGGGGCTCCTGAGCGGCGACCCGAACTACGCGACGTCCGGCAACCCGCCGAACACGTACAGCGGACCGCTCTTCGGGATCGACATCGCGCCGCAGACACCCGCCGGAACGTATCATGCGACCGTGACGGTTCATGCCACCGGCGGAACGGGGGATCCCGACGCAAACGGCTTCACGGTTTCGAAGGACATCACGGTAACGGTTGTTGCGGCGTTTCAAAGCATCACTTTCGGGCCGCTCCCGAATTTAACGCTGCCGGCGTCGCCTTTCGTATTGACCGCATCGGCCAGCTCGGGTCTGTCGGTCGTATACAGCATGTCAACGCCGGGGGTATGCTCGGTCAACGCGGCCACGTTAACGCCGCTGGCTCCTGGCACGTGCTCGGTCACAGCGGCGCAACCGGGCAACTCGGTCTACGCGGCGGCATCGCCGGTCACGGAGTCGTTCACGATATCGGCTGCGTCCGGCGGCGGGGGTGGCGCGCCACCGCCGCCGGTAAACCCGTTGACCGTATCGCCGGCTCAGCTCACGTTTAACGGCGCAGGCAGCCAGACCGTGTCGCTGAGCTATCCGGGCGGAACGGCTTCGTTTTCGAGCAATTTCAATTTCAATCAGGGGAATGGATGGCTGCGCGTTTCGCCGAGTGCGGGTACGGTACCGGCCGACGTCCAGATATCCGTAAACCCGGCTGGACTGGCCCTCGGGGCGTACACCGGGACCGTGAATTTCAGCGCAGGCGGGGGGATTGCATCGGTCGCGGTGGCTTTGAATGTCACGCCCGGGCCGCAGCCTACCGGCGGCATCGCGAACGCGGCGAGCGCCGGGCAAGCCGCGCCGTCCGTCGTTTCGCCGGGAAGCTATATCGCGATCTACGGGACGGGGCTCGCCGGGGGCGGAAACCCGTCGGCCACGTCGCTGCCGCTGGCGACCACGCTCAACGGCGCGTCGGCCACTCTCTGCGGCGTCGCGATGCCGTTGCTCTACGCGGGCGCCGGGCAGATCAACGCGATCGTGCCGCAGGTCCCGGCCGGGAGCACGCAGTGCCTTCTGGTGGTGAGTTACGCCGGGCAAGCGTCGTCGCCGGTGCAACTGAGGATGGCCGCGCTCCAGCCCGGAATTTACACCGTCAACCTGTCGGGCTCCGGGCCGGGCGTTGTCGCGAACGCGCTGACGGGCCAGCTCAACTCCGCGACGGCCCCGGCGCACGCGGGCGATTTCCTGGCTATTTATGCGACAGGCCTGGGCGCCGTGCAATCGCCGAACGGCGAGGCTGGGCCCGCGGACGGCGCGGCAGCTCCGCTGAGCCCGTTGTTCCAGACGCAGGCGGCGGTCACCGCGACGGTCGGCGGAGTGGATGCGCCGGTCTCCTTCGCGGGGCTCACGCCAACGTTCGCCGGGTTGTATCAGGTGAACGTGCAGGTGCCGCAGGGGGTGGTGCCCGGGAGCGCAGTGCCGGTGAAGATTTCGGCAGGGGGCGCCGGGTCCAACATCGTGACGATCGTGGTGCAGTAGCGGCTACTTCGTTGCGCCGCTGATGTTTTCTTCGGGATCGACAACCGGTTGCACGCCCGCGGCAAGCATGGCTTTGCGGATCACCGCAGCGGTTTCCGGTGAGGCGCGAAGGTTCATGCCGCGGTGGACACCTTCCGCGATGCGGAGCGCGGTCCAGCCGTGGTCGTTCTTCCTGTTGTAGAGTTCGACCTTCGCCCCATGATCGACGAGGTACTGCGCAGCTTCCGGGACTTGTTTGTACGCCGCACCGTGCATGGCGGTTTCGCCATGTCGATCGACGGCGTTCACGTCGTTGCCTAACTCGATCGCCAGCTTGACTGCTTCGAGGACTTCTTCGTTGGTGCCGGCGTCTTCGCCCGGCGAGCGCGTTCCGACGCCCGCCGCGACCATGAGGGGCGTGGTTCCATCGACGTTCGGCATCAGCGGATCGGCACCCAGCTTCGCCAGCAGGCGCATCAGCTCGGCGTCGCCCGTACGCGCAGCGAGGAGGAACGGCGTCGCGCCGGAGGTGTTGAGGCTGCTCAGTCCAACGCTGGTCCGGATGGTCATCTTCGCATTGAGATTCGCGCCTTTCGCGGCGATTTTTTTGACGAATTCGATGCTGGTCATGTTGCCCGAACCTTCGGGCGCGGGATCGTTGCTGGCATAGCCCGGCTGGCGAACCCATGTGATCGCGTGGAGAGCCGTCCAGCCCTGTTCTGCGGCGTTCGGATCGGCTCCGGCATCGAGCAGCATGGCAGCCAGTTCGTAATGCGCATTGCTGACCGCGAGAACCATCGCGCTGGTGCCAGCCTGCTTTCCGGGCTTCTGAATTGTCTCGTTCGGGCTCGCGCCTTCTTTCAGGAGCGTGCTCACGACGTCTTTCCGGCCCTCGCGAGTGGCGAAAAGCAGCGCGGTGAAGCCGCCTTTCGAGACGGCGTGGAGATCGGCGCCAAATTCGTGCAGCAGTTCGACGGCAGAGACGTTGCCTTCGTCAGCGGCCCACATGAGCGCGGTCTGGAGATGGTCAGTGTCCTTCGCGTTGATGTCGGCGCCATGGGTGAGCAGGAGCTTGACGGCGTCCGTCTTACCTGTGCGCGCGGCCGTCATCAGGGGCGTTTCGCCGCCCGGCAGGGCGAGGTTGACGTCCGCTTTGGCATTGAGGAGAAGATCGACCATCGGCGCGCTGCCGTTGGTGCAGGCGAGCGAGAGAGGCGTCACGCCGTATCGGTTCTTCGCGTTCGGGTCGGCGCCCGCGGCCAGCAGCGCCTTCGCCGTTTCGACGTCATCCCAGTATGCGGCCCAGTGGAGCGCGGTCGCGCCATCGGGCTGCGGGGCGTTGACATCGACATGATTGGCGAGCAAATCCTGGACAACAGCTTTATCGGCTTTCTTTTCGGCATCGACGAGGCGAGTGTCCAGACTCGCCCCGAACAGTGCGCCTGCCGCCGCCAGGGCGAGAACGAATTTCATAGCGCTGCCGGGGCTGCCAGATCGACAATTTTGCCGTTGCTGTCCGCGAACTGATCGAGACGGACGCCCGCGCGGTCGAGAAGACTCAGGTGCACGTTCGCGAGCGGCACGGGATTGTCGTATTTGATATGCCGCGCGCCCTTCATGCGGCCGGCCGCGCCGCCGGCGACGGCGACCGGGAGATCGATGTGATCGTGCACATCGGGATTGCCCATACCGCTGCCGAGCATGACGAGCGAGTGATCGAGCAGGTTGCCGTCGCCATCCGGCGTGGACTTCAGCTTGTCCAGATAATAGGCGAACAGCGAAACGTGATACTGGTTGATCTTCGCGAGCTTTGCGACCTTGACCGGATCGTTGGCATGATGCGAGAGCGGATGATGCGGATCGGGCACGCCGATTTGCGGATAAGTACGGGTGCTGGTTTCGCGCGCAAGCTGGAAGGTGATGACGCGGGTGACATCGCCCTGCAGGGCGAGGGTCTGGAGATCGAACATCAGCTTCGCGTGGTCACCGTAATCGGCGGGCACGCCGCTCGGGCGCTCGAGATCGGGCATTGCAGAATCAGCCGTCTGCTCTTCCGCTTTCTGGATGCGGCGCTCGACTTCGCGGATGGAATCGAGATAGTTGCTGACGCGCGCGCGGTCGGCCGGCCCGAGTTTCTTCTGGAGCTTCGCGATATCGTCATTCACCCAGTCGAGGAGGCTGGCATTGCGGCGCAGCTCGGCGAGGCGATCCGCGCTGGTGCCGCCATCGCCGAACAGGCGCTCGAAGACGACGCGCGGATGCGCTTCCGCCGGCAGCGGCGTGGTAGGCGACGACCACGAAAGATTGTTCTGATAAACGCAGGCGAACCCGTTATCGCAGTTGCCGACCGTGGTCAGCAGATCCATGGCGAGTTCGAGCGATGGCAGGCGGCTATCCTTGCCCATCTGCTGCGCGGCGATCTGATCGACCGTGGTGCCGAGGTAATAATCCGAGCCTTCGGTCATCTTCGCTTTGGCCGCGCTGAGATAGCCGGAGTTCGCGGTGGCGTGATTGCCCGGCGAATAGGCGTTCTTGTTTTCGAGATGGCTGATGACCGTCACCTGGTCGATGAAGGGCATGAGGGGCTGGAGCGTGGGCGAGAGTTCCGTGATGCGGCCGGTCTGGGCGGGAGTCCACTGCGCGATCACGCTGCCCATCGGGATGTAGACAAAGCCGAGGCGGCGCACGGGGACCGCCGCTGTGGCGCCCCGCGTGAGCGACGGAATCATGGCATCGAGAAGCGGCAGCGCGAGAGCGGTGCCGGCGCCCCGCAGAACCGCGCGGCGGGATAGAGCTTTTTTCGTAACGATCATTGCGACCTCCTCATCTGAAACGGAGTACTGTTGACGATTCCCAGAACAAGAGCAGAGAAACTGTAGTTGCTGCCGCGCGCGCCTGCGAGCACGCCGCGAATGGCGGGCTGATCGTAGACCTCGACGCCACGGCCGAGCGCGTAAGTCATGAGCTTTTCGGTGGTGGTGGAGACGAACATTTCGGGCTGGCTCAGAAGCGCCTGCTTCAGACCGTCTATGCCATTGAATGCAGCGCCGCCGGGCAGGTTACCCGAGGCGTCCACCGGGACGCCGGCGTCTTCGGTCCGCCAGCGGCCGATGGCGTCGTAATTCTCCATCGAGAAGCCGATCGGATCCATCAGCTTGTGGCAGCTCGCGCAGGGCTCCTGCGCGCGGTGCTTCGCCATGCGTTCACGGATCGACTGTGGAATTTTTCCGTCCGCGTTTTCCTGCAGTTTGGGCACGTTCGGCGGCGGCGGGGGCGGGGGAGTTCCGAGGATGTTCGTCAGCACCCACTTGCCGCGAATCACGGGCGACGTGCGCGTGGCATAGGAGGTCACCGTGAGGATGCTGCCCTGGCTCAGGAGCCCCCCGCGATGATCATCCGGCGCAAAGGTGTAGCGCCGGAAACGGCTGCCGTAGATGTTCGGGATTCCGTAGTGCTTCGCGAGGCGTTCGTTGAGGAACGTGTAGTTGGCGGTGAGCAGATCGAGTACGCTGCGATCTTCGCGCATGATGCTGTTGAAGAACATCTCGGTTTCCTGGCGGAATGCCTGGCGGAGATTGTCGTCGAAATCCGGGAAGAGCCGGGCGTCCGGCGTGATGGCATCGAGATTGCGCAGGTAAAGCCACTGATCGGCGAAGTTGGTGACCATCGATTCGGAGCGCGGATCGGCCAGCACTGCGGCGGACTTCGCGCTCAAGAACTTTGGGCTGGTGCAGGGTGCCTTTGACCGCGACGTCGAGAAGCTCGTCATCGGGGATGCTGCTCCAGAGGAAGAAGGAGAGGCGTGAGGCCAGTTCAGTGTCACTGATCTGATACGCCGTGCCGGGCGGGGTTTTCGGCGGATCCTGTTCGATGCGGAAGATAAATTCCGGGCTCACCAGAATGGCGCGTAAGGCCATCTCGATGCCGTCTTCAAAGCCGCCCTCTTTTTTCGCGTCTTCGTAGAACTTCATCGGCGTCTGAATATCCGCGTCAGTCACCTGCTTGCGCCACGCACTGCGCGCGAGGGTGGAGATGATGCGTCTTGCGCAGCCGTCCTCTTCGGCGCCCCGCGAGGGGTGGCAGACGAAAATTCGGGCGCGGCTCTGGCTTTCGCCTGGGCCCGTTGGGTTGTAGGGGCCGGTCACCGTAATCGAGTAGAGAGCGGGCTGGATGCGCGGGTGGCGGTCCATATTGAAATGCGCCTGGTAAGGCTCGCGGACGGTTTCGAGCAGGTCCGTGGGCTTCTTCACAAAGTCCGCCGCCAGATCGTGCTCCCCGGCCTTCACGGGAACGCGAACGTGCAGGTCGGCATCCACCTTGCTGTGATCCTGGCCGCGAGGCGGCGGCTTAACGATGAAGACCTGAACGCGCTGATCGTCGAGGGTAATTTCGATCTGGTGCTGGCCGGTCAGGCCTTCGACGTCTTCGTTGCGATCACGCGTGAGGCGGAGGCGGATTTCGTATTCGCCATCTTCGGGGAAATTGTAGTGGACGAGTGTGCCGCCACGAGTGCCGAAGGGGAGGTCATCGAAGTGGCTTTCCTGAGTGAGATCCGGCGGGAGCACAACGGTATCGCCACCGGGCGATTTCACCGGGCTTCCGATGGCGAGACGGCTGATCTTTTTCGCAGCGGCGAGATAGCGTTCGAGCAGGGTGGGGGAGAGTTCGCCGACGGTCACGTTGTCAAAGCCATGGCTCGAATCGTCCGGCGGGAGCAGGGTGGAAACGTCTACGTCGAGATCGACCAGATCGCGGATGGCGTTGTGGTATTCGGTGCGATTCATCCGGCGGAGGGTGTCGGTTCGGCCGGGATTGGGATGGGCGGCGGCGGCGCGGTCGATGGAGCCTTCGAGCGAGGCGATGATGGCGTTGTAGGTTTTCTCGTCGGGGCGCGGCAGGCCGGCGGGTGGCATCTGGCGGGCCTGGAGTTTGCGGATCACCTTTTCCCAGGTGGCGGCGTGCTCGCCAACGTCTTTTGTATTAATGGCCTGGAGGGAGAGGCCGGCGGTCTGCATCTTGTCGTTGTGGCAGGCGACGCAGTACTGGTTGGTGAAGGCGGTCTGGAGTTCGGATCTTTGCTGTGGAATTCCGGCCGCGATGGAGAGAGCGGCCAGCGCGGATGCCGCGAAGACACGCCGGGTTAGCACGCGCCACGTTCGCACAGGTGGAAGTTTATCACGAAATTTCCGGGGGCTGGCAGGCTGGCATTTCAGGGGCGGCGGGCTACTGCATTCCGCTTTGTCACGCCTGCTTCACACTCAGGCGGTCCATCTGCTTTATTTAAGCGGACCGCCTGTTGAACTGTTGGGGCCTTTCATCTACAATTTCGACTACAGTTCCTCAAAACCTCCCCGAAGCAAAACCTCCCCGAAGCGGCCCTCGCAAGCCGCTGATTATGAGGAACTTAAGAGATGCTCAACAAACCGGACCGCCTGAGGTTGCAGCGCGCGGTCCATAGCACTATGGCCGATTCGCAAGCCTTTGAATTCAGGGCTCGAACCCACACCGCTGGATCACCTGTTGTTTCAGAAGGTGATCTTTCCCAAAGAGCGCGATATCGAGACGCGCACGCTAAACGCGCGTCCACCGGTCCCTCATATGGAGACGACTCTGACAGAGGTCAGAGAGTCACCCTTGAAGATGACCGAAGACATCGGTACACTAAAATCACGATGTCAGCAGCCACGCGAGACGCGATTCGTCGCCAAGTACTGAAATATGTTGCCGATAATGGATCTGCGAGTATTGGCACGATGACAGGTGTTATTCAACAGCAGGAAAATCTGGCCGGGATTCACGACTCTGATGTCCGAGCTGTGGTTCAGCCTATGATTGCCACAGGCAAATTGGACTATGCCCCCGGTCTCAAGATCAAACTTGGCACAGCGAGGCCGTAAGCGTACACTTCAATTTTTGGCCCGGAGCGATCGGTTCACTCCGGAGGAGGTAGCTGATAAGCGAACTCCAGCGCAGCGTGACCGTGATCGAATTCTCTATTCGGGTGCATTCTCCCGACTCGCAGAAATCACTCAGGTTGTTTCTCCGGAACGGGGCTACGTTTTTCATAACCGCCTAACCCACTCGCTAAAGGTCGGTCAAATCGCTCGACGATTGACTGAATATCTTATCTACGAGCACGCGAGTACGGTTGCGAAACTTGGGCCCCTTGACCCGGATGCTGCTGAAGCCGCCGGGCTTGCGCATGATTTAGGCCATCCACCATTCGGCCACATCGCGGAGTATGAACTCAATGAACTGGTTCGAGGTGAGGGCGTTCTGGATGGCTATGAGGGAAATGCACAAGGGTTTCGGATCGTAACGGGTCTCGCCAGCAGCGATGCACGAGACAGGAACGAGGGCGCAATTGCCGGTCTTAATCTCACCCGAATGACGCTCAACGGGGTACTGAAATATCCGTGGGGCTCAGGAGATCGGCAACAGCCCAAGAAATGGGGCTACTACAAAACCGAACAGGAGATTTTCACTTGGGTTCGCTATGGGATGCCCCCACGTCAGCGGAGCCTGATCGCGGAAATCATGGACTGGGCGGACGACATCACATTCGCGATTCACGATCTATTGGACTTTTACCGGGCCGGAAAGGTGCCGATTGATCGTTGCAAGCGTCGCCAAGACAATCGTGAGCGAGAGCGTCTAATTGAGGGCATGTTCAGGCGCAAGCCAGAATGGCTACCGGAACGTAACAAATATTTCGATGCTCTAGAAGCCATTTTGGACTCCTTTCCATTTGAGCCTGAACAACGCTACCGTGACACCAAGGAGGATCGGGCCAAGCTCTTCGATTGGTCCACTGGTCTGATTAGATACTTTGTCCAGTCGTTCTCACTAGCTTCCCAGGGCATTCAGACGAATGCGCTGGCCCATGTGGCTGAAGACGCACGCAATACTGCCGAGGTTCTTAAGCAGTTTACGTGGGAGTATGTGATTGAAAACCAGGACCTCGCGGTTCCACAGAGTGGACAGCGCGAAGCAGTTCGTAACGTCTTTAAGCAATTGCTGAGTGCGTCCAGCAAGAAGAAGTATTACCTGTTTCCGCCAGCCCATCAGGAAGCGATCCAGCATGCTAGGACCAAGCGCGAACGGGTACGACTGGTCGCTGACACAGTCAGCGACATGACTGAGCGAGAGATCATGCATATCCATCGCGGTCTTCATGGCTTGGCAATCTAGTCGGTCTGTAAAAAAACTTCATAACCCGGCGCATGGGGAATGGCGTCGGACGCGTCGGACGGCTTTAGCCGTGCCCAGCTCAGGTGCGCTCAGGCAACCGGTTGGCGCTCTAATTCCAGTGCTTTCGACGCGGTTCCGCAGAAAGCACATGTCAGCCTGACGTTCGAAGCGAGCATGCCAATTGTATACTGCTTAACGTAGCTCGAATTTTCACAAAATCGGGAGTATGTAAAATGGATTTCTTCAAGGCACTACAATATCTGCCCAAAGTAATGAAGTCGTGGGTCGGAGTTCTTGCCTTGGCTATAGTTGTGATGGCTGCACTATGCCTGAAGGCGGCAACCACCAACTCTGAATCCGCGAATCAGGAAACGGTAAGACTTCTTGTTGGGGGTTGCCTTATTATCATTTGTTTTGCGTTGGGCCTCATTGTTCTCGTTGCGATCAAATACCCACAAGCGTTTGCTCAGGAAGATTCGATAGGGCTTGACGCAAGATTGCTGCGCTATTACCTCCGGGGCGTACGATACGATTATTTGCGAAGTCGTGAAGGTGTGACAGCCAGAATTAACGTCATGCAGCTACGCGACATCGATGGGGATAAAGCACTCCGTATCACCTTGGTGGATTACACCGACGCCTATTCAGAAGACGAGACTTCCCGGTATTGGCCTCAGGGCAGGGGCAAATGTGGAGTGGCTTGGCAGACTGGTGAACAGCAGTATTACGCGGCGGATGATCGATCCCAGCGGGCAGCCTTCGTGCGAATGACGCTAATGAAGAGCGGTCGTTAACTGACCTCAGATCCGTCCTGAGTACGCCGATTATCTGGGAGAAACAATGTATAGGGGTTTTAAATTTCGATAGCCATCAGTCTGGCAAAGAGACGGGCGTCAATGATGCTGGTGTGCAAGCGCTCTTTATGGAAGCGGCGGCGCTCGTTGCTCCCGCGCTGAGCATCCTGAATCGTAATCAAGTCTGTGGCTGAACCGCTGGAATTGACCGCCGAGGCCATTCGCAGACGGCTGAGTAGCACCGAGGACCAAGAACTCACACTGGTTGTTCAGAACTCCGGAATTGTTGGGCCTTCGCTCCTGCTACACCAGTTGTCATTACATCTACCGCGCTTCTCACCCGATCACGCTACTTGTTCCCGGACTGTGCTCAACGAAGCGCAGCGACTTGCATCTCGGTTGTCTATCTTGCAAGCACCACATTTGGCCTGTGTTGCGGCCGCGTCGGCTTCGATTACATCTCGGGAGCTTGTGTTCTCCGCCGTTTCAGAAAACGTTGCTCGCACCATCCACGAGGCATTCCACTACCTTCTTAGTTTCCGAGAAAACAGTAGTCATTTCGGCCTTTCGAGCCCGGCTTCTACCAACGGCTGGCCGATGGCTATGTGCTCCGTTTCCCAATTCGATCTACTGAACATGGGGACCGCTCTAGCAGATCGGGGTTTTGCGTCGAGTGAAGCTGTGGTTCTTTCTCGTGTATATGCATTTCCGGGCACGCCCCAAAACTCCATCACATTATTGTTCGGGAGGATTCGTGACTGGCTCAGGCAATATCGCCCGAAAATTAAAGTGCTGCTCACCTATGTGAATCCGAATATTGGCTTCACGGGTGCAAGCTATCGCGCCGATAACTGGTCGTTGCTTGGGCGAGAACAGACACGTTATGCCTATTGGGCTGAAGACTATATTACAGAGCGCGAGATAGATCGTCGAAAGTTAAGAGGCGACCCGCGACTTGCTCAATCGCGATGCGTATTAAAGCCTCTGAATGTTCTGTTCCGTCCGGTAAAGCGACCATATTCGGCCTTTGAACGAGCCGCGCCACTCTCGCCCTGGTCGGCCTAGGCACTTGGTTCAAGAATCGCAGATGCAGCGTCTCGTTCTCAAAGCCTTAATGATAATCTCTGGTGAACATTGACAGGAAGGCAAATATGTAGATGAAAAAGACAGGCAGTCCTTGTGGATGGAAATGTAGTGGCCGAGTTCACAAGCCTTCAATTAGAAGCAACAAGGCTCAACAAGGTGGGCGCAAACGGCACAGAATCAAATAGTTGAAAATAGGCGATTTGCGGAATCGGCTCGCGCCCTCTTCACACGCAGGAGGTCCGGGGTTCGAGTCCCTGCGCGGCCACCAAGTATGAGGTCGAACTTGTTATCTGCAGGTAAAATTGGCTGCGTCATCGAGGCTGCCGCTTCCTTTGTATGTGGCGAGTTGGGGGTAGGGGCAGAGCGGGCGAGTACGTTCGGTCTTGCCGTTGCGGACGCGGGCGGCGGGGATCTGATCGGGGGCTTTGCCGGCTTCAACCCATTGTTCGAGGGCGGCCATCATATCGAAAGTCGAGACCCCGTCTCCGCCGCCGCAGTGGGCCATGCCGGGGATCATGAAGAGGCGGTAGGAGCCGTCGATCTTCGCGACGCCGCCCATTTCCTTCGTGACGCTCTGGTAGTAGAGGGTGCTGTTGCCGGGGGCGATCTGGGGGTCGGCCCAGCCGTGATACTGGATCAGCTTGCCGTGAGAGAGGAACGGGCGCAGGTTCGGGTCCATCGCGTTGAGGGTCTGGCTGTCGGCGGCGTAGCGGTTCATGTCGGCGTCGAAATTGAGATTGCCCGGCTGCCATTCCGGGTCGCGAAATGCGACGTAGCGGAAGAAGTCTAGACCAATTGAGTTCGATCATCCGGTCTGGCCCACTTCGATCATCTGATTTGGCCCACCCCGGAAGTTAAAGATTGCCACATGCGAAGCCTCGGAAGAGGATTCGCATGGAGCCTTTCTCCGCGCGCGGCGTGCGCCGCGGCTGTGATCTTCAATGCTTCTTCCTTTTCTCCATGGTGCGGCGGAATCGAAAGGATTCGGTTCCGGTTTCGATGATGTGAGCGCGGTCGGTGATGCGGTCCAGCAGCGCCTTGCAGAGTCGCGGATTCGGGAACACCGTCGTCCATTCCGAGAACGGCAGGTTCGTGGTAACAATCAGCGCCGCCTTTTCGGCGCGATCTGAGATTACCTGAAACAGAAACTCCGCACCGATGTCGGCGAGCGGAACATAGCCGACTTCATCGAGCGCGATGAGCTCATACTTCATCCATCGCGCCATCACGCGCCGCACCTGATTGTGCTGCTTCGCCTCGACCAGTTCATTGACCAGAGCCGCCGTAGTTGTGAAGCGAACGCGCCGTTTCTGCCGGCATGCCGCCAGACACAAACCGGTAGCCAGATGGCTCTTGCCTGTGCCGCATTCTCCGATCAGCACCACCGGTTCGCTGCGTTCGATGTAGCCCCCCTCGGCCAGTTCCCGGATTTTCGCGGCCGGGATCTGCGGCGCCTGCGCGAAGTCGAACTCCTCGAGCGTTTTGACTCGCGGCAACTGCGCATCGCGGATGCGATTGGCGATGGCGTGCCGGTCGCGCTCTTCGCATTCCAGTGCCAGCAGAGCTTCGAGGTACCGGATGTGCGTGTGGTTTTCTTTCACTGCCTGCTCGGCCAGTGAGACGAAGTTGGCGGCAATGGCCGGTGTTCGCACCGACTTGCAATACTGCCTGACGCTGGCATGTTCAAGAGCCTGATTCTGGCTCTTCACTGGATGCCTCCCTCGATGGGAAGCCCCGCCAGCAGCAGATCGTATTCATCCATCACCGGCTGTGCCCGCTCAAACTGGGCCAGCTCTTCGGACAGTGCGATCTCGTATCGCTTTCTCTGGTCCGCATCCGGCATGTTCAGAATGTGCATCACGGCGGCGCTGTCGCTGACGCCGAGGCGCAGCGCTTCTTCAACCGCCGCGATCAGCCGGTTCCAGCCAGAGCCGAGTCCGGCGCGCACCAGAGCGATCATCTCCCTGGTGCCGGCCGCCTTGCCGTGCCGTTGTTCGAGCTGGTTCCAGATCCGGTCGAGACACTCCGGCCAGCGGCCCGCCTGTCTCCATTGCTCCAGAGGTGTCGAGCCAGCCATCGCTCCCGGCTTCCTCTCCAGCACGTCGAGGTAATGCTCCAGATCGAGGATCTGAAGTCCATGACCATACGAGCGCTGATGCCGGGCCACAAACTTGCCGTCGTGCTCGATCTCAACCAGAGAAGGCCGGACTCGCGCCGTCGCGCGCATTCCCGGCCACATAGGGGCCGAATACCAGTTGCCCTTCACCTTCACGCGGCGCTTTCCATCCACGATCAGCGGAAACAACACCTCGTCGATCGGAAAACCCTCTTCCGCCATGGGCAGCAGATACTTTCGTTCCGCGGTTCCGGCTTCACCGACCGTTGTTTTCCTGCCGCCGATGGTTCGTTCGCGGCTCGCGATACATCCCGCCAGCAGCCGCTCATTCAATGCGGCCAGATCGCTCGCCTCGGGAACCGGAACCAGCCAGTTGCGCCGGTAGCGGCCCACTTCGTTTTCCACGCCGCCCTTTTCGTTGCCGCTGGCCGGATTGCAGTACTCGCTCGTGAACCCCCAGTGCGAACGGAACGCGATCACGCGGCTCGTCTCTTCCCGCCGGTACCCCCGCAGGATCTTTTTCACCGCCAGCGTCAGGTTGTCGTAGCGCAGTGTGCGGAACACGCCTCCGAAATACGCGAAAGCATGCTCGTGGCCTTCGAGAAAGGCCTGCTGCGTGGCATTCGTATACGCGCGGTGAAAAGCGTCTCCCGAAAACATGCTGCGCATCGTGAAGAACTGCAGCACGGCTCGCTCGCCGCCGAGTTTCGCCGCCGCTTCGAACCAGTCCACCTGCGCTTCCTCGCCCGGCGCGTAGCTCTGCGGCACGAACACCTCCCGCCCGCCCAGACCCAGCTCCCGCTTCCGCGCCGCTACATACCGCCTGACCGTCGGCTCGCCGATGGGATGTTCCGGGTGTTCTTCTGTCAGCCGTGTGTAGATCCGGTGGGCCGTATGTCGCTGCTTGCGCGGCGCTTCCCGATCCTCCGTCAGAATCCGGTTGATGTGCTCTTTCAGCGGTCCCAGCCGGGGCTGCTCCCGGGTGACCTTCTTTCTCTCGGGCGGGATCGCGCTGGCGATTGCCTGCCGCACCATCCTGCGGTGCACGCCATGCTTCTTAGCCAGCCCTTTGATCGTCTCTCCGGCCGCATACCCTCGCCGGATCTCTTCGAATAGTTCCACTTTCTGCCTCCTGTCCATTCCCGGAATGGTTTCATCCCGGTCTGTCCAGGGTGGGCCAATTTAGACGATCAAAGTGGGCCAATTTAGACGATCGAACTCACCAATTGCGAAGGGCTTCGGACCGGCCATGGTGGCCCAGCCGAGTTCGCTGCCGCGTTCGGAGCCGGGGGAGATCACCTGGTTCGTGCGCGGATTGACGACGGTCGAATAAATCGCGCGGGCGGTTTCGACCTGCGGGGCGGTGAGGCATTTGCCGTCGTCGGCGCCTTTGCAGAGGAGTTCGTGGGGATCGAATCTGCAGCGCGTGGGGTCTTCGATAACGCCGTCTTTAGCGTTGTCACTGGCATCGCAGGCGGCGAGGACGGCTTCGTGCACGATGCCATATTTTGCGGCCGGGATGTAGCTCGATTCGTCTTTATGGGCAGCCTGTTCGATCCACATGGACTGTGTGGCGCGGCCAGTCCAGTTGAGGCCGGGAGCGCCGGCGACGATGCCGTCGAAATCGTTGGGATCGCGCTGGGCTTCCATCATGGCGGAGCGTCCGCCGGCTGAGCAGCCGGTCCAGTAGGAGAGTTTGGGGGCGCGGCCGTAGAAGGCGGTGACGATGGCCTTCGAGGCGACGGCCATTTCGTGGGCGGCGCGGTAGCCGTAGTCGATTAATTTTTCGGGATGGCCGAGGGCGAAGCTGGCGCTCCCGCCGGTGTGGCCGAGGTCGCTCATGGATGCGGCGTAGCCGCGCTGGAGGCCGGCGGCGAGGGTCGTGGAGCTGATGGAACCGCTCCAGCCGCCGTTGCCGTTTGCTTCGTATTTGCCGTTCCAGATAGAGGGGGCGGGGAGCCAGAGTTCCATTTTGATGTCGGAATCGGAGGAGGGACGGAGTGTGGCGGCAACGCGGCAGAAGGCGGGCAGATCGGCGAGAGCGGCGGCGCGGGTGTTGCTGGAAGCGAGGCCGCCGGCGGGGACGTCGAGCGCGGAGGTGATGGCGACGTTGGGGATGGTGAGGGTGGTGAGGGATTCGCAGGTGGCGGCGTGGGCGAGGGTCGGGGCGAGAAGGAGGGCGAGGGTGGAGATTTGGCGGAATGGATTCACAGGGTGAAAGTATATCGTTGCGAGGGCCCCACCGCCGACAGAAGCTAATTCGGGTCTGGTCGTTCGATCTGATCGATTACCAATGTATCCACAGGTGCCTTCCGCGGTACGAACTTCAAGCCAAGCTGGTTCTCCACGACGGTCTTGTAATCCTCTTCGGGCACGGGTCGCAGGGCGAAGAGATAGGTTCCCTTCAGACCAGTCCTATCCTCGACGGGCCTATCAATTCCGATCATTCCGGGGTGAAGGTTTGTGCGGTCGTCGTTCATTCTCTCGACGAAGGGCGTCATTTGCGCAATGAATGCGTCGCTGGCTCCGCTCGCGAAGGCCGCCTGCAAGGCGTTTCGGGCCGCTTCCGTGTCGGCGCCGTTTGTCCATTCGTGGAGTTTGGGCCCGCTTTTTCCCACCGTGAGGGCGTACACTGGCATTTCCCGCGTTGCGTGATGCAGCACGAGGTGCATTCGCCTGCTCAGGAGCGTCTGAAGCATCAGTCGCAGCTGGCTTTCCGGTGCGGAGGGATCCATCGATCTGGCCTCGAGTTTGTACATGTCCGTGTCTATCCAGGCTGGCCCGCCGGAGACGCGAAAATTACTAACACCCCATGCCTCCAGGATGATGCGCCTGGCGGTGACGCCGGTCCACGGGGTTGCGACCCTGCCGGGCGTGAATTGGAGATGACCACCATCGGGTGCGGGTAATCCGTTGCCCGATCTACTGCTGCCACCGCCGGGATTGGGCTTCCATGGCCTGATTGACGCGGCGTTGAATTCCGGTTCTGCTGGCGGCGCCGCGCTGCCGATTCCGATCAGCAGGACGATGAGGATTGCCGCGCTCAGTGCAGCCCACCGGGCTGGGTGTGTCGCTCCGATTGTCATCAGGGCCCGAATTCGGGCAATTTTCAGGCCGGTGCGCGCACATTGACACGGCGACAGAAAGGGCGATGTTTACGTGAAGGCAGCCATACACCTGGGCTTCACTCTCCCGCCTTCGTTGCTCGCGAGGGCATTTTTCGGTTAGTTAAGTTAGCGTTCGATCACTATGATCGTTGGGGGGACGTCGGGCGGAAGCCGGACGGGAGGGCATAACCCCGCGCCACGTTAGTTTTCCGATTCCCAGCGGAACCGGCTGATCGCCAGGCCCGCAAAGACGACGGAGCTCAGGAGTAACAGTCCGATGGGCTGGAGGGCGGCGGAGAAGCCGAGGCCGCGCCAGGTCATGGCGTCGAGGCCGTCCATGGCCCAGCGGGTGGGAATGAACATCGTCAGGGTCTGGAGCCATTGCGGGAAGAGAAATGCCGGGACCCAGGCGCCGCCGAGCATCACCATAATCAGCGTGACGAAGATGGCGAGGCCGCGGGTAGCGTCCGCTGTTTTGCCCAGGCCCGCGACCAGGAGACCGAACGATGCGGTCATCAGCGAGAACGCGATACAGATGCCGAGGAAACCGGCGAAGCTGCCTTCGATCTTGACGTGAAAGACGATGCGGGCGAATGTAAAAACAACCGTGAGAATCATCATCGACGTGATGGCGGCGCTGACGGCCCGGCTGCCGAGGAGCAGTCCTCGCGAAAGAGGCGCGGCGCGCAGACGTTTCCACAGCCCCCGCTGGCGCTGCAGAAGCATTCCGATGCCGACCTCGACGCCGGTGAAGAGAATGAACTGCACGCTCATACCGGCGAAGGCGTGAGCGTAGCCGTTGTAGACGGTCCCGGTGTGGGCGGTAACGGCTTCCGGATTCACGTCATAGGGCATTGAGATGCCGGATTGCACGGCTGTTCCGCCCGCGGAAACGCGGCTCTCATTCCACTGCTTCACGCCTTCGAGCAGTCCACGAAGTGAATTCTTATCGGCGGGCGACATGGTCCGGTTATCGGCGAGATCGGCGAGCGATTCTTCGACCATCGTCTGTCCGGTGGCGCCGCCGAACATCTCTTTGCTCACCACCTGCATGACGGAGCCAGTGAGAACGCCCTGCACCATGCTGCGCTCAGCGGTGTGGGACGGATCGTAGAGCAGTGTGATCTCGGGCTTCGTCTGCGGCCGGAAAAATGCGCGGCCTGCTTCTTCGCCGAAGTGCTGCGGGACCACGATGGCTACCGATGCCAATCCCTTGCGGACGTCCTCACGCGCCTGCTCCGCAGTCACGATGTTCATGTGCAGGGACTTCTGCTTCTGCAGGTCGGCAAGAACGGCGTTCGAAATACGGCTTGCGTCCTGATCCACCCAGAGGACCGCGAGCGGGCTGGGCTCGCCGCTCTCGCTGCCGTTGTTTCCGAAGATGTAGCCAAAGAAGGATGCAATCGCGATCGGCGCGATGAAGCCCATGATCACGGCGCGGCGGTCGGCGAAGAAGAGACGGATGTCCTTGCGGACCAGGGCACGAAGAGGGGTGATCATGAGTCGCGCAGTTTCCTTCCGGTGAGCGTGAGAAAGACGGTTTCGAGATCGGGGCGTTCGGTGACCAGATGCGTGAAGCTCTGGCCGCGGGCGTTCAGCCATTCGAGCACGCGCGGCGTATCCGCAGCCAGGTTGCCGACGCCGACGCGGAGCGCTCCATCGGCAAATTCGGCGGACTGCACCTCGATCAGCTCGCGAAGGTCATCGAGCGGAAAGGCGCCGGCCGCGGTTTCGAGTTCCACTGAGAGAACGTTACTGGCGGGGAGGATTTTATAGAGACCGTGCAGCGTGTCATTGGCGATCACGTGGCCGTGATCCATGACGACGAGACGGTCGCACAGGCGCTCGGCTTCTTCCATGTAGTGAGTGGTGTAGAGAAGCGTTTTGCCACGCTTTTTGAGGGTTTCGAGATTGTCGAAGATGGCGTTGCGGCTTTGGGGATCGACGCCGACGGTGGGCTCGTCGAGCAGGAGGAGGTCGGGGTCGTGCAGCAGCGCGACTGCCAGATTCAGACGGCGCTTCATGCCGCCGCTGAAGTTTTTCACTTTCTCGTTGAACTTATCGGTGAGCCCAACCAGCTCCATCGCGGCTCCGGTAGCGTCGGCCAGCGCTGCCCCGTGCAGCTCATAAAGCGCGCCGAAGAATTCGAGATTGGATTGTGCGCTGAGTTCGTCGTATAGAGCGAGATCTTGAGGGACAAGGCCGATACGGCGTTTAACCGGGTCGGTGTCGCTGCCGAGAGGGCGGCCTTCGATCAGGACTTCGCCGGAATCCGCGCCGATGAGGCCGGAAATGATGGAGACAGTCGTGGTTTTACCGGCGCCGTTCGGGCCGAGGAGGCCGAGGGTCTGCCCCTTTTCGATGCGAAAGCTGATGCCGTCCACGGCGACGGTGGAACCGTAGGTTTTGCGGAGATTTCGGATTTCGAGCATCGCGTCCTCTGAGAGAAACGCAGGGAAACGGGAAAAAAGTTCCCTGCCGTTTTGAAAAAGGATAGCCGAAACTGCTGGCCAGAGGCGAATCCACTCGTTATCAGCAAGAACGGCCGCCGGTTTGGAAGCGGCCTCGAAGGCTAGTCATCTCCTCTGCTTATAGCCAGCCGCTGCGATAGACCACCCACCAACTGATGAGGAAAATCGGAACGGTAGCGGCGAAAGCCCACCAGAACGGCAGAACGAAATCGGCCGCGAGCCCAAGGACCATAAATATGAGCCAGAACAGCTTTCGCTCCATGCGCCAAGTTTACAGCGCTTGCGATTTGCGTTCGCTTTTCAGCGAGAAACAGCCGCGACGCTGGGAGCGGTCTGGCGGCGCTCGTTGCGGTACTGACGCCAGTTGACCTGGGGCAGGAAGAGCGCGGAATCGATGCGGTCGCGGTACTGGACTGAAATGTTCAGGAGCGAATCGAGCAGCGAATCGGAGAGCAGGTGCGGCTTGAGGCCGAGATCCTGCAGCTTCGAATGCTTCGCGTTGTAATAGTGCTCTTCGAGCTCGACGCGGGGATCCGGCAGGTGATCGATCTGAACCTTGAGCCCGATCTTTTTCGCGACTGTCTGCACCATGTGGGCGAGCTGAAGAACCGTGAACTGTTCCGTGAACTGATTGAAGACCCGGCATTCGCCGCGTCCCGCCGGATTGAGGCAGGCGAGCTCAATGCAGCGGACGGTATCGCGAATATCGATGTAACCGCGGGTCTGGCCGCCCTTGCCGTAAACCGTGAGCGGATGCTCGACCGCAGCCTGCACGCAGAAGCGGTTGAGGACGGTGCCGAAGACTTCGTCGTAGTCGAAGCGGTTGATGAGGGTTTCATCAAGCGCCGTTTCGTCGGTGAGAGTGCCGTAAACGACGCCCTGATGGAGGTCCGTTGCGCGCAGGCCCCAGATACGGCAGGCGAAGGCGATGTTGTGGCTGTCGTGAACCTTCGAGAGGTGATAGAAAGAGCCCGGCTGCTTCGGGTAGGGCATCACGTCCTTGCGGCCGTTGTGCTCGATCGTGATATAGCCCTCTTCGATATCGATGTTGGGCGTGCCATATTCACCCATGGTGCCGAGTTTGACGAGGTGGCAATCCGGCACGTACTGCTGGATGGCGAAGAGCAGGTTAAGGGTGCCGACGACGTTGTTGACCTGAGTGAAAACCGCATGTTTGCGGTCGATCATCGAATAGGGCGCGGAACGCTGTTCGGCGAAATGGACGATTGCCTCCGGGCGATCGTCGCAGAGGACGGAAGCGAGGAAGTCGTGATCGGTGATGTCACCGACGTGGAGTTTGATGTCCTCGCCAGCGCGGTCGCTCCAGGCGCGGAGCCGCTGCGGCATAGGCTGGATGGGCGTCAGAGTCTGGGCGCCGAGCTCGTGGTCCCAGGACCGGCGAACGTAGTTATCCAGGATGGAAACACTGTGCCCTTTCTTTGAAAGATAGAGCGCTGTGGCCCAACCACAATAACCATCGCCGCCAAGAACCAGAATTCTCATAATTTCATCGTACGAAGGGACTTCTAGTGATTGTAACTGAGGAACGTGAGGAAGAGGGCATAAAGGAGTTGCAAATGGCGAGGAGACGCACATTTGTTGAGCGAGTTCATGTCGTAGTGCGAAGCCGCCGGACCTTCACGTTGGCTAGAGACCACATGCATACTCGGTTGAGCAGGTAGTCATTGAATCTGCTGCCGGGCCGTGGGGATAGCGGCGATGACGGCTTTTGTCAGGGCGGCGGTGCCGGAGTCGCCTCCGTATTCCATGGGCTTCACGTTGCCGGCGGTCAGGGCGAGTTCGATCGCCGTTTCGATGGCGCGGGCGCTGACTTCGAGGGCGGATTCATGGTGGCGAGCGGCCAGCCAGTCCAGCATCATGGCGGCGGAGAGGAACATAGCGCAGGGGTTAGCCTTACCCTGACCGGCGATATCGGGGGCTGAGCCGTGGACGGGCTGGAAGAGACCGTGGTTGTCGCCGATGTCCCCCGAGGGCGCCATCCCGAGGCCGCCAATGAGGCCGGCGCCGAGATCGGAGAGAATATCGCCATACATGTTCTCCATCACGAGAACGTCAAGATCCCAGGGCTTTCTGACCATCGTCATGGCCATGGCGTCAACGTACCAGTGATCCCGCCCGATACCGGGATGGCGGGCCGCGGTTTCGTCGAAAATTTTGCGGAAGAAGGCCATGGAGGTGAAGACGTTGGCTTTATCGACGCACGTGACCAGAGAGGCGCGGCCGCGGGCGCTGCGGCGGGACTGACGGCGTTCGGCGAGGCGGAAGGAAAACTCGCTGACGCGCGAGGTGCCGGCGCGAGTGATCTTCATGGTGTCGTAAGCCTCGGCATCGTTCTCGATGCGGCCACGGCCGCGCGCGTAGAACAGACCTTCCGTCTGCTCGCGGATGAGAACGAAATCCATGTCTTTGGCGCGTTCATCGGTGAGGACAGGCGGGAGACCGGGGAACCAGCGGATGGGGCGCACGCCGGCATAGAGCTCGAAGGTTCCGCGCAGCTCGAGCTGCGGCATGATTTCAGTGCCGTCCGCCTGGCGGACCTCCGGCCAGCCCATCGCGCCGAACAGCATGGCGTCCGATGAGTCGCAGGCTTGCAGGGTGGATTCGGGCAGCGCGGTGCCGCTCGAGAGGAAGTACTGTGCGCCGGCGTCGTAGCTCGTGAAGTGCAGCTTCGGCCCGCCGCACGCGGCTTCGACTGCGGCGAGGAGCTCAAGCGCGGCCTCAGTTACCTCGACTCCGATGCCGTCGCCGGGCAGAACGGCGATCTCCAGAATTTGCGTTGTGTTTGCTTTCACTGCATTTCATCGTATGCTGTCATCTGATGACTCCGACGCGACGAGATTTCGGAAAGCTGGCATTTGCCGCCATTCCCGCGGTTTCGGCGCTTGCCGCAGCGCCGGAGCTGCCGTCGGCGTTCGGCGGCGTGCGGCTGGGGGTTGGGTCCTACAGCTTTCGGGAATTCAAACTGGACGACATCATTGCAGGGCTGCCGCAGGTGCCGATCGGGACGCTGGAGCTGGAGTCGCGATTCGTGGAGCCGGGGATGCTCTCCGCGGGGCGCGGCGGCCTTCCGCCGGATCAACGGGAAGCGCTGCGGCAGTGGCGGCTGGGTAAATCAGTAGACGATCTGGGCGTGGTGAAGAAGCGATTCGATGACGCCGGGATCCACGTCTATGCGTACAACATTCCGGTGGACGCTTCGTTCACGGATGAGGAAGTGGATCGCGTGTTTCCGATGGCGCAGGCGCTCGGCGTTGAAGTGATCAACGTGGTGACGACGCTGCCGGGCGCGGAACGGCTTGTGGCGCCGGCGGCGAAATACAGGATGCGGGTCGGATTCCATCCGACGACAGGGCGGCGCGACGAAAATTATATCGGCACGGGCGATAGCTGGCGCAAGGTAGTCGCGATGTCGCCGAATTTCGGAGTGTGTCCCGATCTCGGCGGGCGTGCGAATTGGGGTGTGGATGATCCGCTTGCCTTCCTTCGCGAGATGGGGCCGCGGCTGACGGCGCTGCATACGCATGACAGCGTGCCGTTCGGGCAGGGGCAGGCGCCGGTGAAGGAGATTCTTCTTATGGTGAAGAACGAGAAGATGAAATTCGTGCCGGTTATCGAACGGATTTATCCGCTGCGGCCGGATATGGACAAGGTGACAGAGCTGCGGAATCTCGTCGAGTATTGTAAAAACGTGCTGGCTTAGAACGGCACGTTGCGTGCAGGGGCGACCGCTGTGCCGGAAAACCGCAACATAGACCTCGAGGCGCTGGGCGTTATCGGGAACTGCCAGTACTCAGCCCTGATTCACAACAGCGGTGAGATCGTGTGGTGCTGCCTGCCGCGACTCGATTCCGATCCGATTTTTTCATCGCTGCTCGACCGGGAGAACGGCGGCAGCTTTCGAATTATGCCGGCGAACGGCGAAATCGGGCGGCAGCGCTATCTGCCCCATACGAATATCCTGGAGACGACGTTCGAGACGCCGACGGGGTCATTCCGGATTGTCGATTTCGCGCCGCGATTTATGCAGTACGGCAGAACGTTCCGGCCATCGCAGCTCATCCGCATTATCGAGCCGCTGGAAGGAACGCCGCGGATCATCGTGGCGTGCGAGCCGAAGCATGGATGGTCAAAAACTTCGCCGGTGTCGGTACAGGGCTCGAATCATCTTACGTTCGAGGGGTTCGCGAGCCATCTCCGGCTGACATCCGACATTCCGCTTTCGTATCTGGATGGCAAGCCGTTCACGCTGACGACGCGGCAGCACCTGCTGCTGAGCTGGGGTCAGCCGGTGGAGGAGCCGCTCACCGCACTTTGCGAACGCTTCTGGGGCGAGACCGCGCGCTACTGGCAGGACTGGGTGAAGCACTGCGAAATTCCGCCGCTGTTCCAGAATGAAGTGATTCGCTCGGCGCTGACGCTCAAGCTGCACTGCTTCGAAGACACGGGAGCTATTATTGCGTCGATGACGACCTCGATTCCGGAATCGCCCAACAGCGGGCGGACCTGGGATTACCGCTATTGCTGGCTCCGGGATTCGTATTACGTGCTGAATACCTTCGGACTGCTGGGAGTCTTCGAAGAGCGCGAGCAGTTTGTGCAGTATCTGCTGAATATTGCGGGCGGCGCTCCGGATCTGAATCTGGCGCCGCTTTATCGCGTGGATGGATCGAGCCAGCTCGATGAATCGATTCTGGAGGATTGGCCGGGATTCAACGGGGACGGTCCCGTGCGGCTGGGGAATGCGGCGGCGCTGCATTCGCAACACGATATCTACGGCGAGATGGTGCTGGCGCTGACGCCCATCTTTCTCGATGAGAGGATGAGCGCGGGGCGGTCGCAGGCGGCGCTGCGGTTGATTGAAGGCCTGACGAAGCGGGCGATTTCGCTGGCGGGCGTGCCTGACGCCGGGATCTGGGAATATCGGACGGAGTGGAAGGCGCAAACGTTCTCGAGCCTGATGTGCTGGGCGGCGGCCGACCGGATGGCGGGGATCGCGGCAACGCTCGATCCGGCAAATGCGGTCACGTTCCGGACGGCGGCGGACCGGATCCATGCGGAGATTATTGAGAAGTCGTGGAATCCGGCGAAGAAGAGCTTTGTCGGGCACTATGGCGGCGAGGATCTGGATGCGTCGCTGCTCCAGATGGTGAGGCTGCGGTATCTGCCGGTGAGCGATCCCCGGATCGGAAGCACGATCGACGCGATTCACAAGGATCTGGCGAGCCATGGATGGCTGCATCGCTACAGCCTGAACGACGGATTCGGGAAGCCGACAGTGGCGTTCGTGATCTGCACGTTCTGGCTGATTGAAGCGCTGGCGGCGGCGGGCCGGCGCGATGAGGCGCGGAAGATGTTCGATGAGATTCACGGCGCGCTTTCCCCGCTCGGGCTGCTTTCGGAGGACTACGATCCGGTGACGATGCGGATGTGGGGAAACTTTCCGCAGACGTATTCCCATGTGGGGCTGATTCACGCGGCGTTTGCGGCTTCGCCCACGTGGACGGAAATTCTGTAACGCGGCGAAGAACACCGTTCTCGCGAAGCCTGGTCAGGATCCGGTTCGCCCCAAAACGCCAACAAAAAATCAGGTCGTGTGATTCACGTCGCGTCATCAGCGCGTGAAGCGAGTGGCTTTTTTCTGTTCGTGGCGTTCGAGGGCGAGCTCGATCAGGCGGTCGATGAGCTGGCTGTAAGGGATGCCGGTGTATTCCCACATCTTCGGATACATGCTGATCGAAGTGAATCCGGGGATGGTGTTGATCTCGTTGATGTAGAGTTTTCCGGTTGACTCTTCGCGCAGGAAGTCAACACGGCCCATGCCTTCACAGGCGACAGCGCGGAAGCATTCGACGGCGAGGCGGCGCATTTCAGCGATTTCGGAGGGCGGGAGGTTTGCCGGGAGCTCGGTGCGGGCGAGGTTCAGTTCGTATTTGTCTTCGTAATCGTAGAACTCGCGCGAAGGGAAGATTTCGCAGGGGACGGAGGCCGCAGGGTGGTCATTGCCCAGCACGGCGCATTCGAATTCGCGCCCTGCGATGCCGCGCTCAATGATGATTTTGCGATCGAACTCCGCGGCCATCTTGACAGCGGCCTGCAGTTCCCGTTCGTTGTGAGCTTTCGAGATGCCGACGGAGGAGCCGAGGTTCGCCGGCTTCACAAACAGCGGAAATCCGAAGCGTTCTGCGAATGCGGACGCGGCGTCGCGGTTGCCGTCGCGCTCGAGGATCATCCAATCCACGACGGGCAATCCGCGTTCGCGGCAGACGCGCTTCATCATGTCTTTATCCATCGAAAGCGCGGAGGCGAGAACATTGCCGCCGACGTAGGGGAGGTCGGCGAGCTCAAACAGGCCCTGCACGGTGCCGTCTTCGCCGAACGTGCCGTGGAGGACAGGGAAAACAACGTCGATATCGGGATGCGCGCCCGGCTGCGGGACGATTGGTTTCGGCGACCAGTTGCCTTCGCGGTCGATGAGGAAGCGCGAGACTTCATAGCGCTCCGGGTCCATGGCCGCCGCGACCGAATCGGCGGAGCGCAGCGAGATTTCATGCTCGCCGCTCCGGCCGCCATAAACCAGTGCAACACGCGTTTTCTTCATCAGAGAATCTTCTTTCCAAGCGCCGATAGAATGAGTTCGACCGCCAGCTCCGCGGTCCGGTTGAATTCGTCGATCACCGGGTTTACTTCAACGACTTCCATGGAAATCATACGCGCGGAATCGCAGATCATTTCCATGGCGAGGTGTGCCTCGCGGTAAGTCGCGCCACCGCGGACGGGTGTGCCGACGCCGGGCGCGTAGGCGGGATCGACGAAATCGAGATCAAGTGAAAGATGGAAGCCCGCCGTGCCGTCCGAGGCGATGCGAATGGCGTCGCGGAGCACGTCGCGCATGCCGCGCTCGTCGATCTCGCGCATCGTGAAGGCGGTGACTCCGGTTTCTTTGAGCTGCGCACGTTCGAGCTGATCGACATCGCGAATACCGACGAGAGCGACGTTTGCGGGTTCGACCTTGGGTGAGAAGCCGAGGAGATTGACGAGTTCGGCGGGGCCGCGCCCTACGCAGCAGGCGAGCGGCATGCCGTGGACGTTGCCGCTGGGGCTCGATTGCGGCGTATTCATGTCGGCGTGGGCGTCTATCCAGAGAAGGCCGGCTTTTTGATGCTGGCGGCGAAAGTGGCTGGCGACTCCCGCCATAGTGCCTGCGGCGATGGAGTGGTCGCCGCCGAGAACGATGGGAATGTTGCCGCCATCGAGCGCATCTTCCACGATGCGCGCGAGTTTCTCACAGGATTCAGCGATCTGCGCCAGGTAGCGGGCGTTCGAAGGACCGCGGTCGGCGGTGCTTTCGGCCTGCGTGACATCGACGTTGCCGAGATCGCGCACGTCATAACCCAGCGAGCCGATCCGGCGGCCGAGTCCGGCGACACGGACGGCGCTGGGTCCCATATCGACACCGCGGCGTCCCTGACCGAGGTCAAGCGGGGCACCGATGATCGCGATTCTGGATTTGTCAGGAGCCTCAGTCACGGGATCAGGGGCGCAGCCGGTAAAGCATGCGCGGAAATGCGATGGTCTCGCGCACGTGTTCGAGGCCGCAGATCCAGGCGACGCAGCGCTCAATGCCCATCCCGAATCCGCCGTGCGGCACTGTACCGTACTTGCGAAGATCGATGTACCAGTTGAAAGCTTCGCGGGGAAGGCCGTGCTCGTCGATGCGGCGGAGAAGCAACTCGGGATCGTGAATTCGCTGTCCGCCGCCGATGATTTCGCCGTAGCCCTCAGGAGCGAGAACGTCGACGCCCATCGCGACTTCCGGGCGGTCCGGATCGGGCTGCATGTAGAAGGCTTTGATGGCCATCGGGAAGCGGTCGACCATGATGGGGCGATCAAACTGCTGGGTCAGGATGGTTTCGTCGCCGCCACCGAAGTCGCTGCCCCACTGGATTTCCGAGCCGTGCTGCTGGAGATTTTTCACGGCGTCGTCATAGCTCAGACGCGGGAAGGGCGCTTTGACCTGCTCCAGCTTTGCGGTGTCGCGCTCAAGAACTTTCAGCTCTTCGCGCTTGTTTTCGAGCACGCGACCGACAACGTAGACGACCATCTCTTCGGCCACGCGCTTCACTTCTTCGAGATCGGCGTAGGCCATTTCAGGCTCAACCATCCAGAATTCCGTTAGATGGCGGCGGGTTTTTGACTTTTCCGCGCGGAAGGTAGGGCCGAAGCAGTAGACTTTGCCGAAGGCCATCGCGGTAGCCTCGCTGTAGAGCTGGCCGGATTGCGAGAGGTAGGCTTTCTCGTCGTCGAAGTAGTTCACTTCGAAGAGCGTTGTGGTGCCTTCGCACGCGGCCGGGGTGAAGATCGGGGTATCGACGAGGGTGAAGCCGTGATTGTCGAAATAATCGCGGACGGCGCGGATGATTTCATGGCGCACCCGGATGATGGCGTGCTGGCGCTGGGAACGCAGCCAGAGATGGCGGTGATCCATCAGGAAATCGACGCCGTGTTCCTTCGGGGTGATGGGGTAGGGGTCCGCTTCCGAAACTTTTTGCAGAATGTCGACGCTTTCGACATCCATCTCGTAGCCGCCCGGCGCCCGCGCCTCGGCCCGAATGCGGCCGCGGACGATCAGCGAGGATTCCTGCGTGAGGTGCTTCAGTTCTTCGAAGACGTCTTCCGGCAGCGACGTTTTCAGCGCGACGCACTGCATGAGGCCGGTACCGTCTCGCAGGATGGGGAAGACGATTTTCCCGGATTTGCGGATGTTGTAAAGCCAGCCGGGGATTTCGACGGTTTGGTCGACATAGTGCGCGGCTTCGCTGATGGTGATCCGCCTGGGGGCAGTCATATTCGGCGCGCTCATAACGATTCCAGCGTATCGAAAACCCGGGCTGCTTCGCCGATCGGGTTTTCCATTTCGGGGACTTCGCGAAGCTCGAGCAGCAGCGGATACTGGCCGGGACGCGAGCGCAATAGTTCCATCGTGCGCTTCCAGTCGATGGACCCGCCGGGCGCCTGCGGATAAAGATGCTGGTCTTCCTGGCCGTTGTTATCGTGCAGATGCAGAGAGCGGATCCGCGGCGCCATGGATTCGAATTCGTTCTCGATGCTGTTCATGATGTGAGCGTGGCCGGCATCGAAGACGTAGTTGATGTTCAGGTGCGTGAGCTCGTTGAACTGGCGCAGGCGCTCGGCGGAAGCGAGGTCGTTTCGGATGTTTTCGAGCAGGATCTCGACGCCGCGCTGACGGGCAAATACGCCGAGCTCGTCGAGTGAGGAGAAGGCGGAATCGACGGTGCGTTCGGAAAATTCCTGATCGTTCACGCCGAGGTGCTGGACGAGGTATTTGAACGGAACCGTTTCCGCGATTTCGATAGCGCGTTTGATTTCATCGACCCAGCGGATGCGTTCGGCTTTTTTGTGCTCGGTGATGTTGATGTGGGTATCCGGACCGGTCTTGCCCCAGCGCTCATCGGTGTACATCGGTGAGTGGAGCGAATGGAGTTTGAGTTCGGAATCGCGGAACCAGTGGCCGAGCTCGGTGATCTGCGAGGAATTGCGCCAGTCGAGGTGCTGTTTCGCGCAGAAGATTTCAACGCCGTGGATCTTCGCGCGCTCCACCTTCCCCAGCCATGAGGTGGTCAGCCTGTGATTCACGATGACGTGGGAAGAAAGAACGCGATCCATTCAGGCTTGATTGTAACTGGCGGGTGCGGGAGAGTGCTCTATTGACTGGCGTTCCCGCCGACATAAATGCGGAAGCCATTGCTTTGAATCGTGCCGGAGGGCGCGCTCACTTCGACATAAAGGAAGTTGATCCCGGCGACAAGCGACATGTACCGGGCATTGAGGTTGATCTGGCTGGTACCCGCGATCTGCGTGGGCGCGGGACCGGCATAGTTGGCCGCCAGATACGACATAGCCGGCACGAAGCCAATATTGAACGGTACCCCAATCGTCACGGGCCAGGTATTCACAGGCAGCGGTGAGATCGGTACAAGCGATCCGTCGGCGAGCGGCGCGTTCGTGCGGCCGAGGCCGGTCGCGAAGACGGCGACAAGGGAATCCTGCGCGGCGGGGTTGCTTGCCGAATTCAGAGTGCCGTCCTGATTGACTGCAACGGCGTTCGTACCGTCCCAGGTGAGAACACCCGGCGCTGCTGACGTCACGGGCCAGGTGAGGCAGTTGGGAGTTCCTCCGTTGTAGGTGACGCAGATCTTCGTCACCGGGCCGGCAACAGAGAACGGTACCGCCGCGTTGATCTGGGAGTCCTGCACCCACTGAAGCGGCGCGGGCATGCCATCGAACGTCACCTGGACACCGGCTGCCTGCGCAGGATAGCCGCTGGGCTGAACTCCCTGCGCAGGTCCGAGACCGTTGCCGTACAACGCCACCATCTCGCCAGGCGCGACGGCGCCGGTGTTGAATGAATAAGCATTGGCGACGCAGCCAAGTGGCAGCACTTTGGCATCGGCATTCGGCGAGAGGCTAAACAGGGCGTTAGCAGATTGCGGAAGCGGTCCGGTCTGAGTCGGAGTGAACGTGGCGTCCACCTGACTCAGAACGAATGCAGCGCCTCCATTGCCGACCGCAATGAGAGGGTAACCCTCAGGGGTACTCGTTGCGCCGGGAAGGAAAGTCGTTTGCAGAATCGTTCCATCCGGAGCATAAACGCCCAGCCAGGTCGACCCGCACGATGCGAGGGTATTCTTCGTCGGGATCGCGAACGCTCCGGTATAGCCCGTAATGTAAGCATTGCCTGCGGCATCAAGAGCCAGATTGCCGGGAGCCTGACCGCTGGATAGTACGGACGTCGAGAAGACAACCTTGCCGGTCCGATCAAGGCGTTGCAGAGACCGGCGTCCATTCGCGTCGCTGCCGTACACCACCGCATCACCATTGGCGGCTACGGCGAGGCCGGGGTAAAAAGGCGCAAGCGGAAGGCGATTTGTGAGCCAGGTTGTCTGATCGGTTGCGAGGCGCTCAAGGGTATATACCGGGTCTGGCCCACTCAGCGCGAGGTACGTTCCGATGACAATGTCCGAACCGTCGGGGCTGACCGCGAGCGACGCGAGCGGCCCTACGGGCGCATTCGCAAATGTGGCGTCAATCGCTCCGGATGCATTCAGCCGGATCACCTGGGAGTTCGCGACGACAAACGCACGGCCGGTGGCATCAACCGCCAGGCTAATGGCTCCCGCAATCTGCGTTTTCCACAGGACCGCTGAGCCGTCGGCGCTGAGCTTCTCGATGGCACTCGAGCCGGCCGGATCAGAGATCAGGTAGATGCCGCCGTTCGGATCGACTGCCATTGTGCTGACGCGAGATGCCAGATTCTGCTGCCAGAGAACGGTCTTTCCGTCCGCCGCCAGCTTCGTGAGGCTGGAAGCCGGAATATCCAGAATGTAGAGCATTCCCAAACTATCCGCGGCGAGTTGCTCTCCGGGGGAAATCGCTGGCCCCCACTCGGCGTAATGGATACGGAGGCGGAAATCGGCCGCGGACAGAGAGGCGCAGGCCAGGAGGAGAAAGCTCACAAGTGTCCGTCGGCGCATGGGTGGAGCACATAGAGCACCCCGGGGGCCATTCAAACCTGCTTTAAACCCATATACATGCCGAGCACATGTGGGTCGCGTCGCCACAGAGCTGCCCGAAATTAACGCTCAAAGAGGCCTGCCTGATCGCTCGGGATCTGTGGACGGCCGGGGTAGTTGTCGAGGCCGTAGCGGCTGCGAATGGCGCCGATTCGTTCCCGGATCATCTCGGGGTAAGCGCCTTTCAGGTAGGCGGAGGATTCGTACCGCTCCTGATAGCGGCGGAGGAGATGCGGGAAATTTTTTTCAACGAAGGGCAGGAAGACGCGGCGTGAGCAGGGCTGAAGGAAGAGGATGCCGCCGCCGAAGTACGAAGCGCCGTGATCGCGGGCGGCTTTGGCGAGGCGATCGAGGCGCGGTTCCTGATCAGTGATGAGGGGCATGATCGGGTTGGGGAAGACGCCGACGCTGATGCCGGCATCGGCGAGTTTGCGTACGGCTTTCAGGCGAAGGTCCGGGCGCGGGGCGCGCGGTTCGAGTTTGCGGGCGAGTTCGCGATCGAGCGTGGTGATGGTGATGTTGACGTTGAACTGATTGTGGCGGGCGACCTCCTGGAACAGATCGATGTCGCGGGGCGCCAGATCGGATTTGGTGGTGACGTGGATAGAAAGGTCGGAGCACTTCGTGAAGACTTCGATGATGGAACGGGTTCGCTCGAAGCGGCGCTCGGCGGGCTGGTAGGGATCGGTGGCGGTGCCGATGGCGATGGCCGCGCCGCGCGCGAGGTGGCGGACTTCCTGACGGAGGATATCGGCTACCTGGGATTTGGCGTAGATACGGTCTTCGAAGTCGTCGCTTTCGTGCAACTCCATGAATTCATGGGTGTAGCGGGCGTAGCAGTAGCGGCAGCCGAATTCACAGCCGCGGTAAGGATTGATGGACCACTGAAACGGCAATCCGGGTCTGGTTCGGTTCAGAACGCTCCGGCAGCCGATTTCGAAGTACTGGACGGCCCGTTTTGCCTCCAGGACTTCGCTTTCAGCGGCCATTTTCGCGATCCCGACCAGACCCGATGGGGGAGAATCGCCGCACAGCACTTTCTGATATTCGCCTTTTATTCGCCACGTGTCAAGCGGTCATACGCGGCGTGATCGCCAACCCAGAACCAGAGGAACCCGCCCGGCCTCTCCACCGCCGAGGCGGGGTGTCGCAGACCGGCGCGCGCCGGCCAAAATCGTGAAACCTTCTTCAGGTGGAGGGAGGGATGTTCGTTGTTCGTTGTTCTGCGAAGTCCTTCAATGCCCGCTCGGCCAGTGCGTCTAGCTTGCCGGTCGGGTGATCGACGCTTTGGCCCGGCAAATGCTTTGCGGGAACCAGCGTGGGCGACTTACTGAGATTCTTCCTCCACTTCGGCGTGTGGGGATTATTCATTCTGACGGTCGCCGACGATTCCTTCCTTTTCCTTCCGATCGGCTGCGATCTGGTCACGGTGCTGCTGGTTGCGCGGAATCATGGATCGTTTATCCCTTGCATCATTGCGGGGGCAGTCGGGTCGGCGGTGGGTGTGGCGATGCTGGATTTCGTCTGCCGGAAGGGAGGCGATGAGGGGCTGAAGCGGATCGTGAAGCCGCGGATGCACGATTATCTGAAGCGCAAGATGGAAAAGCACGCGGCGATTGCGATTGTCATCACCTCGATTGCGCCGCCGCCGTTTCCGTTCGGAGCGGCGATCGCGGTGGCGAGCGCGCTCCAGTATCCGCGGATTCGGCTGATCTCCATTGTGTTCGCAACGCGGATTGCACGGTTTGCGCTGGTCGGCTGGGCCGCGATCCATTGGGGCCGGCATATTCTCCGCATCATCAAAACACCGACGTTCCTGTGGTGCATGGGGTTCTTCATCGCATTCTGCGTGATCGGGAGCGTGTTCGAGGTGATTCGCTGGGTGCGGCGGTCGCACGATCCGAAGCAGGTTAGAGATACAATAGCGGCACAATGAAGCGCCGGGCCTTCGTCGGGTCGATTCCGTTTCTTTGCGCCACGCCGGAACTGTTCGCGCAGGCAATTGCGAACATTCATCAGATTCCGGGATTCTTCACGCAGCAACAGCTGGCGGCGCTGCGGCGGCTGAGCGATATGATCATGCCGTCCGCCGGCGGCGCGCCAAGTGCGCCCGATGCGGGCGTCCCCGAGTTTCTGGATTTTCTGGTGGGGCAATCGCCCACGCCGGTAAAGAACCTCTATCGTACGGGGCTCGATTCGCTGAATACGTCGAAATTCAAACGGGCTTTCGCCGATCTTCAGGCGGAGCAATGCGATGAGTTGCTGGCTCCGCTGCGCGATGCGTGGACTTATGAGGAGCCGGCCGATCCGCTGGCGAAATTCCTCCGCCATGCCAAGGCGGATATTCTGACCGCCACAATGAATTCGCGCGAATGGGCGGCGTACTCCGGGCGCAGCGGAAACGGCTCGTTCTGGCTTCCACCGCAATAAATTTCCATGGCTGCTCCTGCTTACGACGTACTGATCATCGGCTCCGGGGCCTCGGGCGGCATGACCGCGCGTGTGCTGACGGCGAAAGGCATCAAGTGCCTGATGCTGGACGCGGGTCCGCCGACCGATTACGATCATGACCGCGTGACGCGCCGGGTATACGATCTGCCTTACCGCGGGTTCGGGCAGCCGGGGCGTTTTCCGCACGTCACCCAGGCGGACGAATTCAACGCGAACGTCTGGGCGGATGAGAAGCAGAATCCGTACACTTACCCGCCGGACGACCCCTATTACTGGGTTCGGGTGCGGCGCATCGGCGGGAGGACGCTCATGTGGGGGCGCGCTTCCTGGCGGCTGAGCGATTACGAATTCAAGGCGAAAGATCACGATGGATTCGGGGATAACTGGCCGATTTCTTACGCGGACCTCGCACCCTACTACGATAAGTGCGAGCCGATTTTTCACGTCTCCGGGCGGAAGGAAGGTTTTCCGCAGCTTCCGGACGGCGTGTTTATTGACGACAACTCAGCCGACAGCGGGAGCATGCAGCGCTTTATCGCGGCGGCGAAGGCGCGGGGTGTTCCGACGACGAAGCCGCGGCGGGCTACGGGCGCTCTGGCCAGTTCACTCAATCTTCTACTGCCGGATGCGCTGGCAACCGGTAATCTGACGATCGTTCCGAATTCGATCGTCCGGCGGCTCACGGTGGATAAGAACACGGGCCTCGTAGACGGCGCGGATTTTCTGGACCGGGTTTCGCACCAGGAAATGCATGCGAGCGCGCGGGTGGTTGTGGTGGGCGCCGGTTGCCTTGAAAGCACGCGGCTGCTGCTGAATTCCGGGATTGCGAATTCAAGCGGGGTACTGGGACATTACCTGTTCGATCAGTTCTACGTGAAGGGCACGATTCAGGCGATCGTGCCGGAAGCGCGCGACGGCAAAGGCGGGCAGGGGCTGATGGGCGGGGCGGGCTACATTCCCCGATTCCGCAATCTGGGGACGAAGGAGAAGGATTTTATCCGCGGGTATTCGGTGGATTTCGGCAGTGGTGGCACACCCAATGCGAAGTATTTCCCAGTCTACGGCGAGGCGCTGCAGCAGGCATTGGCGTCGCATCGGGGAACGGGGTTCGATGCAACAACGATGGGATCGGTGCTGCCGCGGTTTGAGAATCATGTCTCGATCGATCTGGTGACGAAGGATGCCTGGGGAATCCCGGCGCTGCGCATTCAGGCAAAATACAGCGAGAACGAATTCAACATGGCGCGGGATGCGATGAATACGCTCGCCGGGCTTTGCCATGATGCCGGCTTCGATCTGCTGGAGAAGCATGACCGCATGGTTCCGCCCGGCGAGAGTATTCATGAGCTCGGCACGTGCCGCATGGGCGATGACCCGAAGACCAGCGTGCTGAACCAGTGGAATCAGAGCCACGACATCAGGAATCTGTTCGTGGTGGATGGGAGCAGTTTTGTGGTGGGAGGGTCGCAGAATCCGACCCTTACCATCCTTGCTCTTGCGATGCGCGCATCGGAATACATGGCCGAGCAGATGCGCACAGGATCCATCTGACGGTCAGAGCAGGCGGAAATTCACTTCCACCTGCGCCCGCACCTTGACAGGCACTCCCTTGCTCCTGCCGGGTTTGAAGACCCACTTCTGCACCGCTTCGACGGCTTTTTCATCGAGGCCCATACCAAGGCTTTTCACGACCCGGATGTCTTCGGCTTTGCCGTCGGTGTTGACGATGATGGAGAGCATAACCGACCCGCCGTATTTGGCCTTGCGGGCTTCTTCGGAGTACTCCGGCTCGACTTTGCTGACCAGCTCAGGTGCGGTGACGCCGCTGCCAACGGTGTAGACGCCGGAGCCGAAACTCGCTCCGCGGCCGTCGCCGATTCCGGTGCCTCTTCCGTTGCCGATGCCGCCGCCGCTACCGAGTCCACCGCCGCCGCCGATGACGCCGAGCGGATTGCCGATTGCGCCGACGGGGGAAGCCCAGGCATCGGGCGCGGCTACGAGCGACGGGTCCATTGTCAGCGCCGGATGCTGGATCGTGACCAGCGGTGGCGTGAAGGCGCGCGGCGCGGGTTTGGGCAATTCAGCCTTGAGCGGGGGCAGCGGCGATCGCTGCCCTCCGCCGCCCGCATGTTTGATCTCGGCCATTGGCTTCGTCACAGGCGGCGGAGCGACCAGCACGACGTTTGTGATTGCTTTCCGCACCTGCTCGTTCGTTCCGAGGAGAAGCAGTGAGGCAACGAGCGCGCCCTGAAGCACGACCGAGGATGCCAGCGCCTTCCGGCTGGTCCCGGCGCCCCAGATGTCTTTCACCTCGACTGGCTTTGACGTGAGTTCGACCGGCGGGAGCTTTTCAGGGCGGATGAAATCGCGAACGTTCGCGACGATCGTCCTGTACCAGGGGACCTCCGTGTCGGGTGCAAGCAGCCGCGCCAGGTGATCTTCGGCGGATGGCACGGGATTCGCCACGATCCGAGCCATTATGCTGTTCAACGCGGCTTCCACATCGATCGGCGTTTCATCGAGCGGCGAGGCCAGTTCCGCGAGCCAGCCATTCACGCGGCTGTGCGTCTCAACCACTCGATCGAAAGCTGACCGGCATTGCGTGCAGGAGACCAAATGGCTTTCCACGATCTGGCGGAGCGGCGTGGCGCCGGATTCTTCGAGATATCCCTGGAACTCGGATTCATTCAGACAGGCCATGATTCTGACCTCCCGTAGAGACTGACGTATTCTTTTTCGAAGCGCGCCCGCGCCCGGGAGATGAGGACGTAGAGTGAATCGGCGCGCATGCCGAGAACGCCCGCGATCTCTTTACAGGTAAAGCCGCTGCTTCCCATGAGAAGTACCTGACCTTCCACCGGCTTCAGCAGGCACAGCACGTTTCGCACGCGTTGGCGCTGCTCGCCGGCGAGCAATTCATAGAGCGGATTGCCGGCCGGCGTCGCCATGAATGTTTCGCGCTGGGCTTTTTCTTCGCGCCTGGACCGGCGGGAATTCGACCGGATGGCGTCGAGGCCGAGATTCATCGCGGTCCGGTAGAGCCAGCCAGCGGGGTTTTCGTCGATCGGATCTCCCGCCTGATGCTGGTGATAACGGTAAAAGGCGTCTGCCGCGAGCTCTTCCGCCTGGCCCGAATTACCCACCAGGCGGATCAGGATCCGAACGAGGCGCGGGTAGTGTTCGAGGAAAAGCTCGTCGAACTCCTGGATGGAGGAGCCGGGCAGGTTTTCTTCGCTCATGAGCGCAGGACGGTCGGACCGCACACCTGGAAGACGTCGCCCGGGCGAAAAATCTAACAGGGCGTTAAAAAGTTTTACACCCGGTTGCACCGCCATTGTTTCTGTAGCTGTCATAGAGTAGACCTCGCCTGATAAACGCCGCCGGAGCGCCAGTCCCAACGAGCGATTCGCGCTATCCTGCCGCTATGCGGTGGATCGCGATTCTGGCTTTGCTGGCCGCGAACGGTTTGTACGCGGCGCGTCCGGTCATTTTCGATACGGACATGGGGAATGACGTGGACGATGCGCTGGCGCTCGCGATGCTGCACGCGTTCACGGATCGCGGGGAGTGTGAGCTGATTGGCGTCACGCTGACGAACGGGAATCCCGCGGCGGTTCCTTATATCCGGATGGTGAACCGGTTTTACGGGCGGCCGGACCTGCCGGTCGGGGCGGCGCTGAAGAGTCTGAATGGCGGCGCGCAGGATGGGTACCTCTCAGCTGCACTTCACGTGATGCACGCGGATATGAATTCGACCGCGGAACCGGCTCCGGTTGTGCTGCGCCGGCTGCTGACGAGTGCGAAGGAAAAGGTGGTGATCGTGCAGACGGGATTCAGCACCAATCTGGCGGCGCTGCTGCAATCGCCGGCGGATATTGCGCTGGTGCGGGAAAAAGTGGCGTTCGTTTCCATCATGGGTGGAAATTTCGCGGATGGCGCGCCGGAGTACAACGTGAAGATGGATGCGGACTCGGCGAAATCTGTCTTCGAGCATTGGCCCACGCCGCTGGTATTCAGCGGATTCGAGATCGGTCGCGATCTGCTGTTTCCCGCGAAGACGATCGAGAATGATTTCGGATGGGCGAAACCGAATCCGGTGGCGGAGTCTTATCGGGCGTACAAGAAGATGCCCTATGACCGGCCGACGTGGGATCTGACGGCGGTGCTGGAAGCGGTGCGGCCCGGCTATTTCGGGCATTCGGAGAACGGCACAGTGACGGTGGACGCGAAAGGTGTGACGAAGTTCGCGGCGGGCGCGGGGGATCGGCAGTATCTTCGGCTCGAGCCGGCGCGGCGCGCGGAGATTCTGACGGCGCTCGAGATTCTTTCGAGCGAGCCGCCGGCGCGCCGATGACAGCGACTTCACGGGAATCGCACAACGCACCGTGGCTGTTCGGCATTCTGGTGCTGCCGTACGGCTTCACGACAGCGGTAACGGTGCTGTTGATGCCGTATCTGCTGCGGAAGTACGGGATGCCGGTGGATCGCATCGCCGAAATCGGCGCGATTGCAATTCTGCCGGCGATCTGGTCATTTCTGTGGTCGCCGCTGGCGGATGCAGGGTTGCGGCGAAGCACGTGGATCGTCATCGCGGCTGTGACTGCTTCCGCAGCATCCGCTGTTGCCGTTCTGGACGTTCATGGCGGGCAGGCGATGCTGACTGCGCTGCTGTTTCTCGCGAATGCGCTGACCGGGCTGCTGAGCTCGGCGTGCGGCGCGCTGCTGACGGCGATGCCCGAGAACCTGCGGGGTCATGCCTCCGGGTGGTATCAGGCGGGGAATGTAGGGGGCGGAGCGCTGGCCGGCGGATCGGTGATCTGGCTGGCCGATCATGCTTCACTCGGGGTGGTGGCGGGCGCGGTGGCTGCGGCGATGGTGCTGCCGTCGCTCGCGGCGCTGCTGGTGGCGGAGCCGCCGCCCGTGCGGCGTGCGATGGGTCCGCTGCTGGCCGGAATGGCGCATGATCTCGGCGATCTGCTGCGCTCGCGCCGAACTTGGCTCGGGCTGGCGTTTTTTCTTTCGCCTGTCGGGACGGCTGCCGTGAGCAATCTGATCTCGAGCGTTGGGCCGGATTATCGCGCATCCGGAAATGAGGTGGCGCTGATTACGGGAGTGGTCAGCGGGCTGCTCTCTTCGCTCGCGTGTTTCCTGGGCGGGATTGTGGCGGATCGCATGAGCCGGATGGCTGCTTATGCGCTTGCGGGCGTGCTCACAGCGATTTTCGCGGGGTGGATGGCGCTCGGCCCGCTGTCTGCCTTTACCTACGGCGCGGGCTACGCGGGTTATTCGATCGCTACGGGATTCGGCTACGCCGTTTACACCGCTCTGCTGCTGGAGGTGCTCGGAAAGCGCGAGCATGCGGCGGCTTTTGCCTATTCGGTGCTCAATGCGAGCGGGAATGTGTCGATCTCTTACATGACGTGGCTCGACGGCGTCGGATACAAGCACGGCGGCGCGCGCGGGCTGATGGGAATGGATGCCGCGGCGAACGGCATTTTCGCCGTGATCCTGCTGGTGGTCGCCGCGTTTGCGGGACGGATTATTTCCGGAGGCGAGAGCCCCAGATCGCGCCCCGTTTGATCCATTGGCGGAGCAGGGAGATTTCCTTCGAAGGCAGCTGCGGGCCCGGCGGCATTTGAATCTCGCCTTCATGGCGGAGGGCATTCATCAGAAAACTGCTTTCCGGATGGCCGGGGACGATGGCAGGCCCATGCGGGCCGCCGTGCAGCAGGCTCGCGCGGTTTTCAAACGAAATGTCGCCGTTTTTGAGCTGATCGTTGTGGCACGGAAGGCAGCGCTTCTCGAGAATGGGTGCGACGCGTTCGTCGAAGAAGCGGGCATCGTTGTTCGCCCCCCACAGCGGAAGAGCTGCAAGCAGCAGCGCGGCGCCCAGGCGCATCAGTGCTTCATGCCGATGCCGAACTGATCGCTGACAGCGACTACTTTTCCATTGGCGATCGTGACATCCAGCATTTTTTCGCTTTGCACCTGGCGTCCTGTTTCGTCGGTCAGAGCGGCGACGATCTTCTTCGTCGCGAGGTCGATCACTTCCCCGGTGGAGGAGTAGGCGTGTTTACCGTCGAGCGCCATGCTGATCCAGCCGACGCAGTCGCGCATTTTGAGGCTGGTGGTCTGCTTCGGCGGCATCACGGTGGCGTCGAAGATGTGGATGGCGCTGTTGTGGCAATCGGCCAGCCAGAGCTCTTTTTCATCGGGGGTGAGCGCGATGCCGTGCGCTGGGCAGCCGTGGCGTTTGACGTCGCCTTTCTCGTAACCCTGGACTTCGACGTGATAGAGCTTCCTGCCGGTTTTGATGTCGCCGACTTCGAAGCCGAGCAGGTCATTCACGTTGACGAAGGCGAGGGTTTCAGCGCCGTTGATGGTGAATGGGCGGATGACATTCGCGAACGGACCGACGGTGCTGGTGACGGTGTTGGTGGTCGTATCGGCAATGCTGAGGACCGGCGAGTGCAGGCCGGCGAGATAGACGTGATCGCCCTTCGGCGAATAGATGGTGTTGTGCGAACCGGATTTTGTTTCGATGGTGGCGATCACGTTCCCGGTCATGGCGTCCACCACGTGCCAGGCCGGGCCTTCGAGCTGCGGGACGTAGAGGGTTTTCCCATCGGGCGAAATGGCCATGCGGTCGCAGCCGCCTTCGTAGGTTTTATCCCAGTAGACTTTGCCGGTGACGGCGTCGAGCGCGATCATGCGGTTGAGCGACGTCACGTACACCCGGCCGGTTTTCGCGCTTGCGGCAATCCCTTTGACGTTTTCAGGCTCTTTGCCTTCCGGCACTTTCCAGGTCGGAATGCGTTTGACGAACTTGTAATTCTGGTCAATGTCGAAGACGAGGATGCCCACGCCGCCGTACTCGACGTAATTGCGGGTGCCGGGACTGGCAACGTAGAGGTAGCGCTTCACATTTCCGGTAATTCTGCTGACCGGCTGTTGCGCGAGGGAGACGGCGAGCGCCGCGCCCAGAAAAATGGCGGTGATTGCGGGGATTTTCAACGTCGTGCCCTCCAAAATTAAAGTCATCATACTACCGGCCGGGCGTGGAGATAGACTGGAGAATCCCAAACGCGAGGGGCGCATGGCGGAATACATCGGAGCAATCGATCAGGGCACTACCAGCACGCGATTTCTGATTTTCGACGGGGCTGGGCGGATCATCGCCAGCGCGCAGAAGGAACACGAGCAGATTTTTCCGGAGGCCGGATGGGTCGAGCATGATCCGGAGGAGATCTGGCTGCGCACGCGCGAAGTAATTGCGGATGCGATGGCCCAGTGCGAGCTGCGGCCCGGGGATCTGGCGGCGATCGGGATTACGAATCAGCGCGAAACCACGCTGCTTTGGGATCGGGCTACGGGCCGTCCGGTGACGAATGCGATCGTGTGGCAGGATACGCGCGTCGATCAATACATTCCGGAATATTCGCGGAACGGCGGACCGGATCGTTTTCGCGAAAAGACCGGGCTGCCGCTGGCGACGTATTTCAGCGCGCTCAAGATCCGCTGGATTCTGGACCATGTGCCGGAAGCGCGACAGCGGGCGGAAGCGGGCGAACTACTGTTCGGCACCATCGATACTTTTCTGCTCTGGCACCTCACCGGCCGGCATGTCACCGACTGCACGAATGCCAGCCGCACGCAGCTCATGAATCTGAAGACGCTCGATTGGGATCCGGAGCTGCTTTCGGCGTTTGGCGTGCCGCGGGCGATTCTGCCGGAAATTCGATCGAGCGCCGAGGTTTATGGAGCCGCCACGCTGGGTTCGATTCGCGATGTGCCGGTGGCGGGGATTCTGGGCGATCAGCAGGCGGCGCTCGCCGGACAGACCTGTTTCCGTCCGGGAGAGGCGAAGAATACGTACGGTACCGGCTGTTTCCTGCTGATGAATACCGGTACGGAACTGGTGCAATCGCGGCATGGACTGCTGACGACTGTCGCGTTCCAGATGGAAGGCCAGGCAGCCACGTATGCGCTCGAAGGGAGCATCGCGATCACCGGCGCACTGGTGCAGTGGATGCGGGATAACCTCGGGCTAATCTCGAAGAGCGCCGAGATTGAAGCGCTGGCGGCGCAGGTTCCGAATAATGGCGGTGTTTATTTCGTTCCGGCGTTTTCCGGACTCTACGCGCCGTACTGGAAGCACAATGCGCGCGGCGTGATCGCGGGGCTGACGCGGTTTTCCAACAGGCATCATCTGGCGCGGGCAGTGCTGGAAGCGGCGGCATTCCAGACCCGCGAGGTGGTGGACGCGATGGAAAAGGACTCCGGCGTTTCGCTCAGCGTGCTGCGAACGGATGGCGGCATGATCGAAAACGAGCTGCTCATGCAGTTCCAGTCGGATATTCTGGGGCGCGCGGTGGTGCGGCCTGCGGTGCGCGAGACGACGGCGCTCGGGGCGGCTTACGCGGCCGGGCTCGCAACGAGTTTTTACAGCAGCATTGACGATCTGCGAGCGCAGTGGTCGGTGGAGAGGACGTGGAATCCGCGGATGTCCGACGAAGAGCGCCGGAAGACATACGGGTTCTGGAAGAAGGCCGTGACGCGGACCTTCGACTGGCTGGAGGAATAATGCCGCACGGTGTTTTCGGGGAGTTCATGGGAACGCTGGTGCTGATTCTGCTCGGCAACGGCGTAGTGGCGAATGTGCTGCTGAAGAAGTCGAAGGGCGAATCGGGCGGGTGGATCGTGATCACGGCCGGATGGGCGATGGCGGTGATGTGCGGAATCTTCACGGCGGTCGCGTTGGGTGGCGATGGGCATCTGAATCCGGCATTCACGCTGGCGGTGGGAATTTCGACGGGAAATTTCAGCAACTTGCTGGGCTACAGTCTGGCGCAGCTGGCAGGGGCGTTCGTGGGCGCGTGTCTCGTGTGGCTGCATTACCTGCCGCACTGGCGCGAGACGCCGGAAGCCGATCTCAAATTCGCGTGCTTTGCCACGTCGCCCGCGATTCGCAGCATGGGCGCGAATCTGATCAGCGAAGCGATTGGAACGTTTGTGCTGGTGCTGGTGGCGAATGCGATCGGTTCGAAAGCGGTGGCTGCGAACGGGCCGGCGCCCGGGGTGGGTCCGTGGCTGATCGGCGGGCTGATCTGGGCGATCGGGCTGGGGCTTGGCGGCACGACCGGATATGCGATCAATCCGGCGCGCGATCTGGGTCCGCGGATTGCACATGCGTTTCTGCCAATACCGGGCAAGAGCGGGTCGGATTGGGGTTATGCGCTGGTGCCGATTGTGGGGCCGATCATCGGGGCGACGCTTGCGGCGTTATTAGCGCGGGCGGCGCATCTTTGATTGGTTGTGGTTGTCGTCGGTCTCCATCTGTCATTGGAAGGCGCATATTAAATCGCCAGGATCAAAGCGTGCCTCTGATTTCATAGATTACTGAACGTCGTTGGCTCGATGTCTGACCAGTGGCGCGCCGAGATGAATTGCGAAAGATGCTTTTGATTCGTTGTTGCAATGACTGGTGCACCTCCCATCCGTAGCGCCTGGGCGGCCAGCAGCACATCGATGTCGAGCGCCATGGCATCTGCCGTCGGCCGTCCGGCTCGTCTGGATTGAGCCCACAATTCCGCTGCAAACCGAAGGGCATCGTCGGTTAGTGGGACGTATCTGTCTGGAGCAGCGTTCACGAATGCGTCGAGACGGGCAATCCCGATAGCCTTATTCGCCCTCAGCAGTTCGCGCCTGATCTCGTGGTAGACAATCGCCGGTACAACTACGCGAGCGCCCGCACGCAGACAGTGCTTGAGCCAGTCCGTTATTGCGATCACTTCATGGCTGCGCTGTGGCTGCGTGATGAGACCGAGCGGTCCGGAATCAAGGAAAAGAACGCCGCTCACGGATAGACGAGCGGTTCACCTGAAGCTGTGCGAGCCTCATTGACAGCTTTCATAAACGCCGCGACTTCCTCTTCTGCAGCCTTTAGTTGCGCGGGATCCGCCGTCGCGTCCTCTTGCTGCCAAATCGAAAGGAGCTCGAGCGTAGCCGTATCTACCGATTCAGGAGTAGTGGGAGTTGCATTGCCGGGCAGTCTGCCTGTTCCGATTTGCGAAGGCTCTGATTGTAAAGGGTGCCGCATCGTGTTTCCTGCCCTCTTTGGATTTTAACAGCTACGGCGCGCCTCCATCCGGTTCTGACGCTGGGGCAGGCATGTCGGGACCAGCGGATTTCGCCATCGCCGTCAGGTCCGAAAGCGACGTCGAGAGTGGCATCGTAATATCCGTGAATTCCGGTTTCGTCGACGATCTGGCGGCTGACGCCTCCGGCCAGTTGAGTGAATATCCGGGTCAGCATATCGGCGCGGCCGCTCATCGAAGCTATGCTGAACTCCAGATGGAGTGAATGATTCGCCGGATTGTCTTTTCTCGTCACCTTGGCTTCGCTCCCGAAGTTCATCATGACCGTGTTGGTCGCGCGGTCGACACTTAGCCGGATTTGCGCCGCTGGACCCGGTGGTTTGGAGTTCACCCGGCCTGAGAGGAGTGTTTTTTTGCCTGATCCAGGGGCGCGGCGGGCTTAATCGAGACGACGTCGAAAGCCGGCTTTTGCGCGGCGGTCACCGAGAGAGCGAGCAGCGGCACGGCGAGAAATCGTCCGTACATGATGTGCGATTGTAGTAGTGAAACGGGTCAGGCCATCGCGATTGTCGCGATGTTCCACAGCACTACCGCAGCATAGCCGAAGTTGGCCAGCTGCATGACATTCACGCGTCCGCGGCGATACCAGTAATAGCCCATCGTCATCGCCGGCACTTTCGCCAGCGCGAGGATGGTCCAGGGGGTTTGCACCTGCGGCAGAATCCACGCGACCAGCACGTTGCCTTCGCCGATGCCGCGGCGGAGGAAGAGCAGCGTGGTCAGGACGTCCAGGCATTGCAGCGTCAAAAAAACCGGCAAAGCAAACGACGGTCTGCGCAGTGTGGCGATCACGCCATTCATCATGTCCCGCGCGTCAATCGACCGCAATATACCCGGTACCGGTACGATTGCTATCCTCAAACAGACCGCGATGTACTCCCGCGCGAAATCCGGATGGGCGGTGAGTCTGGCCGGAATCGCGTTCGTGCTGCTTACGGGCACGCTCTACGCTTTCCAGCTCCCGCCGTTTCGGGAATATCCCGGCGTGGAATACCGCCTGGGGGATATCCCGCTGCCTCCCGATTATCAGGAAAAAACTGAGTGGACGTTCGCGCGGCTGATGTATCCGCTTTCGCCGTATTCGCGCGGAGGCCGCGGCTTCGGTTTCGGCGGACGGCGCGGCGGCGGAGTCTGGTACGAGGGCAACTCGATGTGGACCCAGGATTACCCGCGCGCCGACCGGCATTTCGCCGAAGCAGTGCGCAGGCTGACTCGTCTCCATGCGCGTTCCGTGGAACAGGCGATCAACCTCGACGATAAAGCCGTTTACGACTGGCCCTGGCTTTACGCGGTGCAGCCCGGCCACTGGCAGCTTACCGACTCGCAGATTGCAACGCTGCGCGAATATCTGTTGCGCGGCGGCTTTTTCATGGCGGACGATTTCTGGGGAGACAACGAATGGGAGATTTTCATGCAGACCATGCGGCGCGTCTTTCCCGGACACGAGCCGGAGGAGCTCTCGGATGACGATCCGATCTTCCATGTGGTCTACGATCTGAGCGAGCGCTATCAGGTGGCGAGTGAAGGGTCCGTACAGCGCGGTGTCACGTATAAATGCGACGGCTGCCCGGCGCACTGGCTCGGGATTCGGGATGACAAGGGGCGGATCGTTGTAGCGATCACGTTCCAGTCGGATATCGGGGATTCGTGGGAGTGGGCGGATGCGCCGTATTATCCCGAATATTATTCGCGGCTGGGAATCCGGATCGGGATCAATTATATTGAGTACGCGATGACGCACTGATCCGCAGCTACCGGCGGATGGTGATGGTTTCGGATTTGCAGTCGATCACAGACGCCGGGCAGGCGCGGCCCTTGAGGTTCTTATCGAGACAGACGTGAACTTCGGTGAGGGCATCGTTCCGGCAAACCACGCGGAATGCGGCGGGCGGGAAGGTTGGATTCGCGGCGTAAAACTCCGCTTCGACGTGCGAGGTCTCATCCCGCTCCGTCTGCGGAATGGATGTGATCTGCACGGGTGGCTGTACGGAGGAATGCGCGAGCATCACGCGTGTGAAGTACTCCCTCTGGCTGAGCCCGGTGCAGGTGCCGTGCGTTGCCCATTCATGGTTGATCAGGCTCCGGCTCGGCATGTACGGGAGCAGGTCATGGACGAGGCCCCTCATCACCTCCCGTGCCTTGCCGCAGTCTTCCGGGCTGCGCCCGTTTTCGACCTCGGGCCAGAGTCCGTGGAGAACAAAATTCATCGGCTTTGACGAGCTGCATTCGACAGGATTGGCCGCGGCCTGGCGCGAATCCGCGCAGAATTCAGGAGCCCAGGAGAGCGCAAGGATGTAGTAATCGAAGGAGGGCGAGGAAGTTCCGGCGACTTTCTGCTGCTGGGCGGCGAGAACGCCCGCGCATAACAGCGCGAGTCCCGCGGCGCAAGCTTGCGGCAGCCGGCCCATCCAACACCATTTTACCCGCCGCCAAAATCCTGGCTCCGGGGCGGGGAATGACGAAATCCTGGCGGCCCTCGCATCCGTAAACCGCTGAACCTGCGGGACCGTCCCGTGGCACGCCGGCTGCTTCCCCTCACGGCGCGGCTGGCGCGATCCGGCCGAAGGATGCATTATGCCGATTTCGATTCAAACGAACGTCGCCGCTCTCAACGCGGAATATTTCATCGGGCAGAACAACCGGGCGCAGAACACCGCGATTGAGCAGTTGTCTTCCGGTTACAAGATCAATTCGTCCGCGGACGACCCGGCGGGACTCGCGGTTGCCAATCAGTACGCCGGGCAGATTACACAGCTAACAGCGGGCGTGCAGAACGCGGCCGACGGGATCAGCGCGCTGCAGATTGCCGACGGAGGGCTCGCCAATATTTCGCAGATTCTGGGGCGGCTGCAGATACTCGCGTCGGAATCCGCGTCGGGCACGTTCCAGGGAAGCCGGGCCACGGTGGACAGCGAATATCAGGGGCTGCTGGCTGAACTTGACCGGCAGGCGGCCAATATCGGGCTGAACACGGGCGGCGTCAACAACACGAATCTGACGGTTTACACCGGCGGCGGAGCGACCCAGGCGGACTCGCAGATTTCGGTCGACCTGAGCGGCGCGAATAATGCCGTGGATTCGGCCGCGCTGGGCATCGCGAATACGAGCGTGGCCGGCGGCGGCACGGGGATCAGCGGCAACACAATCAAGCTGAGCGACTCGGCGTCATTATTTCTGGCGGGCGCCAGTCAGAGCTTCACGTTCCACGTGAATACGGGGTCGGGTAATCAGGACGTGACGATTACGGTATCCGGCAGCAGTTCGGGCCTGAGCGGCACGCAGGTGGTTTCCAGCCTCAATACGCAATTGCAGGCGTATGGGATTAATGCATCGATCGGCGGTGACGGAACGCTGCAGTTCGGCGGGTCGACGGTATTCACGGTGTCGACGACCGCGGCGGGCACCGGCCCAATCTCCGCGACCGGCACGGCCGTAAACGGCTCGAATTATTCGATCCAGGCTGCGGCGCCGGCGATTACGGGCGGGGCGGAGACGTTGACGATTCAGAACGCGGGAGGCACGTGGAACATTTCGTTGTCTTCGGTTACCGGAGACAATCAGGCGGATGCGCTGACGGCACTGAATACGGCGCTGGCCGGCAGTGGAATCTACGCTGTGAAGGATGCGGCGGGCACGGCGATTACGCTTGAGAGCTCCACGGCCTTCAGCGTGAATGAGACAGGTCTCCCTCCGCGGGTACCGGTCTCTTTTCGGCGCTCGGCGGTCAGCCGGTAACGGCGGCCTCGACGAGCGCAACAGCCACCGGCAATGCGCTCGCGTCGCTGAGTCTGCTCTCGGCGGCGATCCTGCGACTTGGGCTGGTGCAGGGACTCGTGGGTGCGGGCGAGAACAAACTGCAATATGCGACGAACCTGGCCCAGTCGCAGATCACGAACGATTCCGCGGCCGAGGCGGGAATTCGCGATGCGGATGTCGCGGCAGCCGCGGCGAACCTGACGAAAGCGCAGGTGCTGCAGCAGACGTCGCTCGCGGCGCTGGCGCAGGCGAACGCCGCGCCGCAGGGAGTGCTCTCACTCCTCAAGAATCTGAGCTGATTGCCTGGATAAGTCAGGCGGTGCGAGATAATTCAGGCAACCGCGCCCGTTTTGGGCGCGTCCAGTTGCCGAATGCTCCGCAGCGTCATCTTCGGATTTCTCGCGCTGATCCTGGCGGCGGCTCAGCCGGTTTCCGCCGCTGGTGTGGAATATCTCACCGGGCTGATTCGCGAAATCTCTTCGTCCAGCGTGACGCTCGATACGGGCGATCCGCAGTTTGTCACCGTGGCGATTGTGGCCGGGGCGAAATACTCGTCCACGATGGGCAAAGTGAAGCCTTCCGACTTTGAGCCTGGCGATCACGTCACCGTGGAAGCGACGCGCGATGAAAAGGGCCAATACAGCTCCAACTCGATCACTTTGAATAAAAAGGGAACGGCGGAGGATAAAGCCGAGGTGAAAAAAGCTCCGGCGCCGCCTGTGATGGCTTCAGCGCCCGCGCCGGCTCCAGCTGAAACTGCTGCTGCATCTGCTGTGGCACCCGTGCCGTCCGCTGCTCCCGCGCCTGCCCCGGCCGCAGCTGCCGCTTCCGCGCCGGCGCTGAAGGTGCCCTCCGGTTACATCGACGATGACGTCATCACGAAAGCGCGGGATGTTGCGTTTTCGTATTCCGAAACGCTGCCGAACTATGTGGTGAAGCAGGTCACGAATCGTTACTCGACCGTTCCCGACACCCACAAAGCTTATGCGTGGCAGGCGCTGGACGTGGTTACCGCCGACCTGGTCTACGAAAACGGCAAAGAGCACTACACGAACACGATGGTGAACGGAAAACCGACGGAATATGTGCAGCAGACCGGCTCATGGTCGGAAGGCGAGTTCGCCAGTATGCTGCTCGCCGTGTTTTCGCTGCCGAGCCACGCCGAGTTCACCGACCAGAAGAGCGTCACCATCCGCGATCGTCCGGCCTGGCGTTACGAATATTCGGTGGCGAAGGAGAATTCCTCCTGGACGCTGCACGCCGATGGGAAGGACACAAAGCCGGCGTACGTCGGATCGGTTTGGATCGACAAATCGACAGACCGGGTGCTGCGGCTCGAGATGGCGGCGCGCGGCCTTCCGGGCGATTTTTCGCTGGATACGGCAGAGTCGGCCGTCGATTACGGCTTTGTGACTATCGCCGGCCAGGAGGTGCTGCTCCCGGTGGATTCCGACGGGCTGAGCTGCACGCGCAACTCGACCGATTGCACGCGCGAACGCACCGAGTACACGAATTACCGTAAGTTCGATGCGAGCTCCAACATCCGGTTCGACGATTCAAAGCCGCGCTAAGATCGGATTTTGATGAAGGCCACTCTGCTCGCGGCAATCCTCGCCGGTCCGGTGTATCTTGCGGCGCAGCCGCTGAACGTGCCCTGGAACGGCTACGCGCACGATCCGCAGCACACCAGCACGTCGGCTACGGCCGCGCAGGCGCTGGTCTCCAGACATTGGCAGACGCCCGTGGATCTGAATCCGCCGGGCGGCGGGAGCGGGCCGCTGTTCGTGCATTATGGGTCGCCGCTGATTACGGCGGCGAACACGATTCTGGTTCCGGTGACGGCGGCGGATGGCAGTTATCAGCTCAGGGTGTTCGCTGGCTCGAGCGGCGCGGCGCTTTACACCCTCAGCTCGGATTACATGCTTCCCGCGAACTCCGGCTGGACGCCGCCTTTCGGGCCGGCGCTCGCCCTGGGAACGCGGGTTTACTATCCGGGGGCGGGAGGAACGGTTTACTATCGGGATCTGCCGAACTCCGCAACCGGCCCGAACGGGCAGGCGGGCGCCACGGGCCAGGTCGCTTTCTACGGGATGTCCGGCGCGAACGGCTATTCCGCGAACCAGACTGCTTTCAATAATTCCGTCCACATTTCGACGCCTCTCACGGCGGACCGCTTCGGCAACCTCTATTTCGGGTTCACCGCGACAGGGTCGAATCCAGCGGGGCTCACGAGCGGAATTGCACGCATCTCGATGGCGGGCACGGGAAGCTGGGCGAGCGCGGTGTCGCTGACCGGCGATTCGGCGGCGGTGCAGATCGCGCAGAACGGTGCGCCGGCGCTGAATAACAATCAGACCGTGGTCTATGTGGCGACTTCAACCGGTCAGGGTTTTGGTACCGGCTATCTTGCATCGCTCGACGCGGCCACGCTCGCGCCGATTTCTCATATCGAGCTCGACGATCCGCGCGGCGGTAAGGCCACGGTTTCCGGCGACAGCTCCGCGGCCCCGATGGTGGGGCCGGACGGCGATGTTTACTTCGGCGTGCTGGAATCGCCCTGCTGCACTTCGCACCGGGATCGCGGCTGGCTGCTGCATTTCGATGCGGCTCTCACCCAGCGGAAGATTCCGGGCTCCTTCGGGTGGGACGATACGGCGTCCATTGTGCCGGCGTCCATTGTGCCGTCTTACACCGGCACGTCGTCTTATCTGTTGCTCACGAAATACAACAACTATGCTTCGACCGGAGGGACCGGCGTGAATCAGATCGCGCTGATCGATCCGTTCGCGGGAGAGACAGATCTCTATGGCACGTCCGTTACGGTGATGCAGGAAGTGATCACGGTCAATGGGGTGACGCCGGACGATTCGGGTCTGCCGGCCGTGCGCGAGTGGTGCATCAATGCGGCGGCGATCGATCCGTTCACGAAATCGGCAATTGTGAACAGCGAGGACGGCGTCGTTTACCGGTGGGATTTCACGACGAACACGCTCTCGGAGCACGTAACGCTGACGGGGGGACGCGGCGAGGCCTACACACCGACGCTGGTCGGCCCGGATGGCACGGTTTACGCCATCAATGATTCCATCCTGTTCGCGGTGGGGAACTGAGCGGAGCTCGCAGTTTCGCCCTGATTCTGGCGGGTGCGGCTCTTCTGTGCGCCGAAGATCCGGTGGCGGCGCTGGCCCGCAGGATCGGCGAGGGCGCCGCACATCTGGAATACGCCGCTCCGTACGGTTATCTGCCGGGGCTGCTCGGCGCATTGCACATCTCGCCGGAATCGCAGATCGCGGTTTACTCGAAGACGAGCATTCAGTCGATGCGGATTGAGCCGGCGAATCCGCGCGTGATTTATTTCAACGATGCGGTTTCCGTGGGGTGGGTGCGGGGTGGATTTCTGGAACTCGCCGCGCAGGATCCGGGGGGCGGCATTCATTATTACGTTCTGCTGCAGCGGCCGGGTGAGACGATCACGCCCCGGCAGGATTGCGTCCGGTGCCATACCGGCGGAGCGCTGCAGGTGCGTACCGCGGTGACGGCGCGCGATGGTGTCACGTCGTCCGAAGCGGATGTGACAATGGCAACGCCGTTCAGCCGATTGTTTGGGGGCTGGTTTGTGACCGGCAACGAAATTCCGCCGGGACATCAGGGAAATACGGTTGCGCCGGCGCTGCATCCCGGTATCGCGCTGCGGCCCACGAGCGACATTGTGGCATTGCTGGTTTTCATCCATCAGATGCGTGTGATGAATCTGATCGCGCATCCGGAAAGAGTCGATGAGCTGGCCTCCGCGTTGACCTTTGCGGACGAAGCGCCGCTGCCCGGGCCAGTTCGCGGCGATTCCGGGTTCGCAAAAGAATTCGCGGTGCGAGGCAGCCTGCGCGAATTCGATCTCGACCACACGCTGATGCGCTACCCGTGCAGCTACATGATCGAATCGGAGGCGTTTCAGGCGTTGCCGCCCTCCGTGAAAGACGCGGTCTACCGGCGCATGGAGGAACTACTTCGTAAGCCCGGCGCGACCGGGTTTTCGGAATCGGCGCGCAGGGCAGCAATTGCAACGGTCGGGAAGATGGCCGCCCGCTAGCGGGTTTCCCAATCCGTGTCGTAACTCGAACCGAGAACCGGGCTCGGTCCCGCAAGCGTATAGTACATCCCGTTCGGGGGACGCAGCTTCTCCGCTTCCGGCGAGGAGGCCACATCGACCGGCGCGAGCGAAACCGGCTGCTCGACGCCCTGATCGATGCCGTTTACTCCCACGCCACGCTCGATGGTTTCGAACTCAATCGCGATATTCCAGTGCGGCGAAGGCGCGAGGTATTGCTCGATGAGGGCAATGCGGCCGTGAAGCCGGTCGCCGGCATGAACAATGATTTCCTTTTGCTTGTTCTTCACTGTGGTACGAATGACGGCGGTGACCGGGTCGCCGGTGGCGGCGGTCAGCGCCTCGATGGAGGGCTCAATCCGGGCGCGGAAGCGCGTGCCCGGCGGGATGGCCGGCAGATCGGTTTTGGCTGCGGGCGCGGCTGCGGCTGCGGCAGCCGCATCGGGACGGCGGCAGCCGGAGAAATAACTCGTATTGCGGCGCTCGGTACCGTCCTTCAGAAATGCTTCCATAGTGGAGTCGCGCGGCACGAGCACGTAACGTTCGCCGATTCGCGTAGTGGCGTAATCGGTGGTGTAGCGGACCATACACGCGTCGCCGGTATTCGCGGTTTCAAAGACGAGCCGCCGGAGATCGCCCGTATCGGAAGTGACGAATAGCGTCCCGTGCGTCGAAGCGCCGCCGGCGGGCGGCAGGGTGAAGGCGAAAGCGGTCAATGAACCGATGCTGGTCTGCTGGGCGCCGCGCGGCTGGAAGGCGGAAGGATCGGCCGCAATGGTCTTCGTCAGAAAGGCACTGAATTCACCGCTGCCCGCAGCCGCGGCCGCGAGCATACCGCCGATATCCGTTTTTTCGAATGGCCCCGGGTCGGTGAGTGAAAATTGGTCGCCGTTTGCGGAGGCGCGCACATCGAGCCGCAGACGGCTGCGCCATTCGGGCGATCCGGGCGAATCATTCGCGCCCGCGACGATTTGAGCGCAGGCGGCGCCGGAGGGAACACGCGAGGCGTAGCGCGTACGCTCCACCGATTCCATGCACGCAACGCCGCGCAGATCCGCCACGTCCGCGGCGATGGAAGAATGCGCCTGACTGAATGTAACTTCGGCAGCGGCGACAAGCACCAGCGCGCCGATTGCGGCGCACGCAGATAGAAACAGCGCACGCCCTACAGGGCCCTGAAAGCCAAACATGCTATGCATACGATCTTAAACCGGAGGTGTGTCTGGTCCGATTAACGGAGCATGGCGTAGCTGCGGGTGGCCTTTTCCACCATCCGCTCCCATAGGGTTTCCGGGTGCGGATCGAAGACCAGGCTTTCGTCGTAATCGAAGATGTACCAGCCGTGATGGCGGACTTCGCTTTCGAGCTGCCCAGGCGCCCAGCCGGAATAGCCGATG
>DASZVV010000458.1:0-4630 GCA_035546955.1 Bryobacteraceae bacterium | reverse complement strand
GGCGCGCATGGCGCGGGCGAATCCGGTCAGTTCATCGGCAGTTTCGCCTTTCATTCGCAGCGCGGTGAGGAACGCGGAGGTGAGAATCGGGGTGGATTCCCCGGCGAGCAGCGCGCGCATGGCGTTTTCTGCTTCCTGTTCGGTGAGGGAACGGCCGCCCGTAACGGCGTGGAGCAAATCGAGCGTCATGTTAAAGTTGAAGCTTCAGGAATGGGGCGCGAGCCGCATCTCCTCTAAGTTCCAGCATAGTCCAGATGAAAATCCACGAGTATCAGGCCAAAGCGATTCTGGCCAAATACAATGTCCCCGTGCCACGCGGGGAGGCGGCGTCCAGCGTCGCCGAAGCCGGGGCGATTGCGAAGAAACTCGGCGGGAGCGTCGTAGTCAAAGCGCAAATTCATGCGGGCGGACGAGGCAAAGGCGGCGGCGTGAAAGTCGCAAAGAACGAAGCCGAAGCCGTCGAACTTGCGGGCAAGATTCTGGGCATGACGCTGGTCACCCATCAGACCGGTCCGGAAGGCCGGCTGGTGAAAAAGCTGCTGATCGAAGAAACGCTGCCCATCGACAAGGAACTTTATCTCGGCATCGTGCTGGACCGCGCCACGGGCAAGCTGGTGTTCATGGCGTCGGCGGCGGGCGGGATGGAGATTGAGGAAGTTGCGGCGAAAACGCCGGACGCGATTCTCAAGGAAGTGATCGATCCCGGCATGGGCCTGCAACCTTATCAGGCGCGCAAGCTCGCGTTCGGCATCGGCATTCCGGTGCCGGCGATCAACGGCGCAGTGGCCGCGATGATCGCGCTCGCGAAAGCGTGCGTGGAGAGCGATGCGTCGCTCGCCGAAATCAATCCGTTCATCACCACGAAAGACAACAAGGTCTACGCGCTCGACGCGAAGATCAACTTCGACGACAACGCGATGTTCCGGCACAAGGATTTCGCCGAACTACGCGACCTGAACGAAGAAGATCCGCTCGAAGTGGAGGCTTCGAAGTACGGACTGAATTACATCAAGCTGGACGGAACAATTGGCTGCATGGTGAACGGCGCGGGCCTGGCCATGGGCACCATGGACATCATCCAGTACGCGGGCGGCAGCGCGGCGAATTTTCTGGATGTCGGCGGCGGCGCACAGCCGGAACAGATCAAGAATGCCTTCCGCATTCTGCTTTCCGACGCCAGCGTGAAGGCCGTTCTCATCAATATTTTTGGCGGCATTCTCCGCTGCGACACGCTGGCGACCGGCGTTGTCGCCGCGGCGCGCGATCTCGGCATCAAGGTTCCGATCGTCATCCGAATGGAAGGCACCAACGTGGAGCAGGGCAAGCAGATCCTCCTCGATTCCGGCTTCAACTTCACTATCGCGGACGGCATCAAAGACGCCGCCGAAAAGGTTGTGGCGGCCGCGGGAGGTAAGAAGTAATGAGCGTCCTGGTAAATAAAGAAACGCGGCTGCTGGTTCAGGGCTTCACCGGTAAGGAAGGCACTTTCCATGCCGAGCAGGCGATTGCCTATGGCACGAACGTAGTGGGCGGCGTGACGCCGGGCAAGGGCGGACAGAAACACCTCGACCGTCCCGTGTTCAACACCGTCAGCGAGGCGGTGCGCGAAACCGGCGCAAATGCGACCGTGATCTTCGTGCCGCCACCGTTCGCGGCGGACGGCATCATGGAAGCCGCCGATGCCGGCATTCCGCTGATTGTCTGCATCACCGAGGGCATTCCGGTGATCGACATGGTGAAGACGTGGGCGTTTCTGAAGACGAAGAATTCGCGTCTCATTGGACCGAATTGCCCTGGCGTGATTTCTCCCGGCAAGTGCAAGATCGGCATCATGCCCGGCCATATTCATCTGGAAGGCAATGTCGGCGTGGTTTCGCGTTCCGGCACGCTCACTTATGAAGCGGTCGGCCAGTTGACGAAGCTCGGGATCGGGCAGTCTACCTGTATCGGGATCGGCGGCGATCCGATTATCGGAACCACGTTCCTCGACGCGATTCAGCTTTTCGAATCGGATCCGGATACGCACGCGATTGTGATGATCGGCGAAATCGGCGGTAACGCGGAAGAGACGGCGGCGGCTTACATCGGACGCCACGTGAAGAAGCCGGTGGTTGGCTTCATCGCGGGCCAGACGGCGCCTCCCGGACGCCGCATGGGTCACGCCGGCGCGATTATCTCCGGTGGATCGGGCGCGGCGTCAGACAAGATCAAGGCCATGGAATCGGCGGGCATCACGGTGTGCTCATCGCCCGCGCAGATTGGCGAAAACATTCAGAAACGGCTAAAAAAATAGACATGCAGAAGACATTTTCGATCATCAAGCCCGATGCCGTGAAGGCCGGGAACGCGGGAAAGATTCTCGCTCATCTGGAAGCCGCGGGCTTCCGCGTAGCTGCGCTGAAGATGGTGAAACTCAGCAAATCGCAGGCGGAAGGTTTTTATGCCGTGCACCGCGAGCGGCCGTTCTTTGGCAGCCTGGTCACGTTCATGACGGAAGGTCCAGTCATCGTGATGGCGCTGGAGCGCGAAGACGCGGTGAAGAAGCTGCGTGAAGTGATGGGCGCGACGAATCCGGCCAACGCGGATGCGGGCACGATCCGCAAACTGTACGCAGAGAGCATCGAGCGGAATTCGATCCACGGTTCCGATGCGCCGGAAACGGCCGCGGAAGAACTGAAGTATTTCTTCACGACGCAGGAACTGAACCAGATTTAGCCGATTCGGATTTGATTCTGAGAGAGCCGGTCCACGTGGTCGATCGCGACTACGTCGACCGGCCTTTTTGCGGTTTCGAGCGTTGGGCGAACAGAACTCCGAATTACGCTCCTACCCGGCCTTTTGCAATTCCAGCCGTAATCCCAACTGCTTCTGCATCGCGCTCGCAAGGGCGCCATAGCTGAAGCTTGCCGATTCCTCTTCCGGGTTCCATTCCAGCCGAAACGTGTAGCGCCCCCGGAGACCGGTACAGTCGAGCACCGGTCTCTCGAGGCTCAGTGAAAGCACCCGGGCGACGTTCGGCATCGATACCCTCCGCACGATAAGTCTGCCTTTCGCCGCCGCGATGATCGCTTGCGTTCCCGGCGCACTTTCCTCAAACTTGGGGCCGCCATCCGATATCACCAGTCCATAGACCGGTAGTTCTTTGGTCCTCTTACGCATGGTGATCAGGTCTTTCTGGTTGGCCGCGCCGGATTGCAGCTACATCGAACGCAGGAGACTCAGGCGCTGAGTGTGGGGACTGCCAGCCCTGGTATCAGAACTGTCCGTCCGGCAAAGCTTTGCGATCCGGCGCGTCATTGAAGAGAACCGTGACGTGCCGGTCGCGTTACATCAGTTGTCGGTAGGATGATCGATTTTGTCGATCACCCAGGTATCCACCGGGCCCTTCGCGGTTTCAAGCTTCAGCCCGAGCTGTTCCTGCACGGCGGTGAAAATCGTCGGGCCAGGCGCGTCGCCGGATTGCGGCTGTGGGTTGTCCGGCCCGGGAACCGCCATGCCCGAGTCAGGGGTCCACTCCAGCTTCCAGTCGTATTTGCCGGTCAGGCCGGTCATATCGACCACCGGACGCCCGACCGTGCTCGCCAGATTATCCGCCAGCATCTGGATCGTGGCGGCGAAGCCCTGCGCGCGCCCGCGATTCATGCTCATTCCCTGTCGGGGGCCGGGCGTGGCGACTTCCGTCAGTTTCGAGCCGCCTTTTGCGACGACGAGGTGGTAAATCTGTTCTTCTTTCGTTTCCTTGTGGATGACAAGGCCGAAGCGCTCCGACAGCAGATCCTGGACGCGCTCACGCCATTCTTTATCGCGAATTTTGCGCTGGTCCTCGGTCATGTTGCGTGGATCGGGCGGTTCCGGCGCGCCTTCGGCGGCTTCCGGTTTCGCCATGATGTCGAAGCGCTCGGTGCCGACCCATCCTGGACCGCCGGAAAGCTGAAAATCGCGGATTCCGTAGGCCATCGTGATCAGGGCGCGGATCGGCATGTTCTCACCGCGGAGGCCACCGACTCTGTCCGTCATCATCGAACTACCTTTTGCATCGGGATTTGCCGGCTTGATGGACGCGACGTCAAATCGCAGCGGCTTCGCCGCAGGCTGGGCTGCAGCCGGGAACGTGAACGCGGCCGTCCACAGGAGGCAAGCGCAGATTCGGACCATGGCTCATCAGACGCGGCGGGAGGCTCCCCGTTAGCCGGGCGAGTTAAGTCCCGTCTTTCTGTGCGGATGAGCCCATAACCGACACCCGATACGCCCGATAACTTCTTTGAATCATCCACACCTTTTTTTCGCGCGAAAATGAGAAATTCAGGCCGTCCCAGCCGCCCGGAAAGCCGGCAGCCATGCAGCTCGATCGCTACCAGACCGAAGGTTTTTATGACGAGATGTTCGACGTGTCCGGCGCGCCCCGTGAAGAAGCCCGGCTGCTTTACGACACGATCGCATCGCTCGATGAAGGGCAGTTTCTCCGCTGCCAGCGCTCAGCCGAGCAGATTCTGCTGCAGCTCGGCATCACGTTTAATGTCTACGGAGACTCGGCGGGTACAGAACGCATCTTTCCGTTCGATCTGATTCCGCGGATTGTCACCGCGGCCGAGTGGGAGTGGGTGGAACGCGGGCTGAAGCAGCGCATCCG
>DASZVV010000457.1:0-17544 GCA_035546955.1 Bryobacteraceae bacterium | reverse complement strand
TTACCTGTTCAGACCGCTTGCCGATCAGCTCGCTGATCTTCCCCATCGCTTTCGTTTGCTCGGCAAGGCGAATCGCTTTTTCGCCATCCTGTGAACCCGCGGCGGCCGGGCCTTCCTGCTTCTCCGGGCTGTTGCCGCTGGTCTGGCCGGGCGAATTGCTCTTCTGCGTGGCGCCGTTGGCCTCACCGTTGGCCTGGCCCTGATTCTGTTCGTCGCCCTGCTGGCCGGCCTGCTGGCTTGCGTCAGCCTGCTGGGAGGAAGATTTCGGCTGCTTTCCGCCGCCATTGTTCTTTTTCTCGCCCTGGTTGGGAGCATTGATCATGTTGTCCATGGCTTCCTTCAGCCGGGACAGCAACGATTTTTCGGATTTCTCCCCACTCTGACCGCTCTGGCCGCTTTGCGAGTTTGCGTTTTCGCTCGATTCTTTCTGGCCGCTGCGATCGCCTGCCTGTCCGGCGCCGCCGTTCTTCGAATTATCCTTCGGCTGGGCCTGATCAATGGGATCGCCCTTGTTCATTTTGGGGTCGAATTTGGCGGCGTCCGTGTTGCCGGGCGTGGTTTCGGGTCCGCGGAGCGCATCGGCGAGAGCTTCGTCGAGCTTCTGGTCCGGGTTCTGTTCAAGATTGGCTCCGAGCCCGAGCTTATCGAGCAGCGAGCGAGCTTCCTCAAGCTCCGCCTGTTGTTCGGTCCTGTGGGGGGGCTTTGCGGCCGCAGGCGTCTTCGCGGCCTGATCTTCAAAAATCACTTCCGTGATTGGGGCGCGGAGATCCAGGGTGTGGCCGTAGAAATAGCGGATGGTAACCAGACCGGTTGACACGAGGAGCAGGGCAACCAGACCATACAGCGCTTTCGGGAATCGGAACGGTACGGCCAGGGACACATCGACATTGCCTGCCATGGATTCCGCCTGGCCGCGCTGGGCGGCGAGCAGGGCTTCGGTGTGCGCGTCCGGCGCGCCGTGTGTGGAGAAGTAGTGCGCGGTGGAAAGGGAATCATGCAGGCCGGATTTTTCGTCGAGCCAGACAGCGGCTGCGTATTCCGAAGGCAGGCGTCTGCGCAGCCGGGTAGCGGCCCAGACCGTGACAATGGCCGCGAAGAGCGCCACGACCCACCACTCGATATAGCGGGTGCCGAGCGTCAGAAGCAGCGCCACTCCAGCAATGGCGAGGGCGGCCGAAAGGGCGAATTGTTTGAGGGCTTCGTTCCAGAGCAGGCGCCGGCGGGCGCTCCGGATCAGTTGGCGGAGCATTTTCGCGATCCGTAATATACTTTAGCAATGAAGGGCCGGAAGCTTCTTTGCTCCGCCGCACTCTTCGCCTTTTTTTACACAGCCGGGATTCAGGCGGCGCCGCTGATTGGATCGTCCGGCTGGTATCGTGCCCGGCTCGGGCCGTTTGAGGCCATCAGCGATAACGGGCGCAACTCCGCACTCCAGGCGCTCAGCCAATTCGAACAATTCCGTTATGCGCTCGGGTCCGCCATGGGGCAAGAGGACCTGCGGCTGAATCCCGCGCTTCGCATTCTGGTGTTCCGCGACGCGAAGGATATGGCCGCCGCCGGATGCGACGGCATCCATATGGGCCGGGATCATCTGATGGCCTGCTCAATCGCCAGTGGTCAGTTGCCTGCCGCAATGGTGCGGGAGCTGACGCAGCGGCTGCTGCACGAGAATTTCACGGGGATTCCACCGGCTACGGAGAAGGCGCTCGAAACGTTCTTCAGTACGGTGGAATCGAACGCGGTTCATGTCACCTGGGGCGCGCCGCCGCCGGCTGCGGAACGAACGCGCGATTGGGCGCTGGTGCATTATCTGATCACCCAACCGGAGATGTCCGGCCGCGCGCACATTTACCTGCACAACGTTGCGATGGGGATGGATTCGAACGGAGCGATCCGGAGTCTCGGCGAGGATCCGGCAAAGGTCAACGCGGATGTGGACCGGTATTTCGCGGCGGGGAATTTTCAGGCAGTGCAGGCGCCGAATCGGCCGCTCAGCCCAGATCGCGATTTCACAACCGGCGTGATGACTGCCGATGAGGGCGAACTGGCGCGCGCGGATTTGCTGGGGCCGGGCGCCGAGGCTGCTTATACGGCGCTGCTGAAGGCGAACAAGCACATGGCCGAGGCGAATGAAGGACTGGGTTTTCTCGCGCTGAGGGCGGGCGATGAAACGAAGGCCGCGCAATATTTCGGCGACGCTTATAACAACGGATCGCGCAATGTGGTGGCGCTGACGACGTACGCTCGATCTTTGACGCATTACGATGTCGCGATCGAAGTGTTGAAGAAGGCGATCGAGATCGATCCGAAATATGCCCCGGCGCACTGGGAGTTGGGCGATAAATACGACGATCCCGCGCAGCGGCTGGGAGAGTGGAAGATCGCGCTGGAGCTTGAACCGCACCGCGACGACTGGTGGGTCAGCTATGCGCGGCTGAATGAGGGGCAGAAGCGATGGGCGGAAGCGGGGCGGGCATGGATGTCGGCATCGGTTGCGACGACAGATCCAGCGAAGCGCGAGCAGTATCTGCAGGCGCGTGGGCGCATCGAACAGCAGCGGCTGGACGATGAGGCGGCGGAGCGGGCGAAGGACGCGGCTGCAAAAGAGGCAGAGCTCAATCGCCTGAAGGCGCAGGCGCGGCAGGAGATCGCACAGGCGGAAGCGCGCGCAAACGCCCAGAATACGAAGAAGGACGATCATGCGCCGGTAATGGACTGGTGGAGCGATCCGAACCTCCCGGTCCTGAATGGCACTCTCACGCGGGTGGATTGCGGCGATGGGCAACTGCGGCTTTTGGTGAAAGAGACAGGGGGCGCCGTGCGCACGATGCTGATCGCGGATCCGAACTCGGTGGAAGTGCGGGGTGGGAAGCTGGAGTTCGGATGCGGTCCGCAGAAGGCGCGCGCGGTAGCGATCCATTACAAGCCGTCGAAGATCGCGGGCGTTTACGGCGAAGTCGCGGCGTTCGAATACAAGTAGGTCTCAGGCGCGGGGTTCGGCGGGTGGCGAGAATTTCGCTCCCAGCGCACCGCCCGCGGCGCAGATGCCGACTACCATCACGAACATCAGGAACAACGCCATGATCAGGGTGGCGCCCAGCATACCGGGATTGTTGACCGCCTCCGAGAGACTGGGGTTCTGCTTCACCATCTGGGTGGTGATCTGATCGAGAATTTCCTTGCCGGAGGAAATCATGGCGAGGGCGATCACCACGGTGAGGCTGACGAAGGCGAGAACGCCTGTCAGGAATCCGAGGCGCGCGCCCGCCGCAACGGAGAGCCGGAGGCCGGTGAGACGCCGGTACAGCCGAACGCCGCCCCATCCGCCCAGCAGACACCAGCCGAGGATGAAGAAATTCACCAGCGGCATGAAGGACGTCATCATGATGCCGAGCGACATGAGAAACGCCACACGGACGGCGATGGGATTTCCGAAGCCGATGGGGAGTGGCGGCAGTGGGGCGCTGGCGGCGAGCGGCTGTACCGGCGGCGCAACGGGCGGCGGCGCCTCCTGCTGCGGAATGGCGCTGGGGTTCACCGGGCGGCCACAGCGGTGGCAGAAGACCGCGTTCTCAACCAGGAACGTGCCGCAGGTGCATCTTTCGGGCGTATCGGGCATTGGGCTGCACCCCAAAGGGGTACAACTTCAGTTTGACTCACGTCCTCCGATGGTGGCAACCCCGATGCGGGTGCCGTCATCCCTCTCGTGGATCGAGATGATGCGGCGCATGCCACCGCCGCGGTATTCGAGCTCGGTATTGTGCCCTTTTTCCGAGATGACGATGAGGTTAGGGAGCTGTTTGCGGTAGAAGTCGACAACGTCGCGTGCGGAGTCCGGGGTGCGGAATTCGCCAGCCATAAAGTAGAGACCGTCACCGTGGCCGTCTTCGGAGGTCCATTCGACGTTGGCGCCGCCCCCGGAGTCCGGGATTCGGGTGGCGCCGGGGTAGATGGGGATGCCGGCGAGTGCGGGATTGATTGTTTCGTGCGTCCGGATATCGAGGCGGCCGCCCGGTGTTTCGATGGCCACATCGTGGCCGCTCAGTCCAGTATCGGTGCGAACCTCGATGTTTTTGGTGACAACGATGCCGCTGATAACGGCGGCAATGCCGGCAATGAGGCAGATGAACAGCAGGGTGGAAATGATGCCGCCCCGGCGGCTGCGGGCAGACTGCATGGGGGACCTCTTGCGGAGTATACGCCGCTGGCCGGGCGGGAGTTCACGGAAATGCGGTGGGGCCGTGATAGGGTTTTTCTAAATGGATCAGATTACCGTTGTTGTGCTGGGAGGGTCCAAGGAACCCGTCCTGAATCGTTTGAGTGAGTTAGGGCCGGAAGTCAGGATCGTGCGCGCCGACAAGGCGGACGATCTGGGGCCGGCGCTGGCAGATGCGCGTGTGCTTTTCCAGTGGGCCGGAAATCGCGAAGAGCTGAAGAAAGTGCTGGCGGGCGCGCCGAAGCTGGAATGGGTTCACGGGCGTTATGCGGGGCTGGACGCGATTCTGTCCCCGGAACTGATTAACAGCCCGGTGCCGCTGACGAACGGGCGCGGGTCGTTCAGCCAGTCGCTTGGCGAATACGTGATCTGCGCCGCGCTTTATTTCGCGAAAGATCTGCCGCGCATGCTGCGGGCGAAGGCGGAACACCGCTGGGAGACATTCGACGTGCTGGAACTGAGCACGCAGACGATGGGAATTGTGGGGCATGGCGATATCGGGCGTGCGATTGCGCGGCGGGCGAAGGCGTTCGGGATGAAAGTGCTGGCGCTGCGGCGGAACACGGCGCCACGCGAGGGTGATGAGGACGTTGACCAGGTTTTCCCGAACGGGGATCTGCACAAGATGCTGCCGCTGTGCGATTACGTAGTGTCTGCCGCGCCGCTGACGCCGGAGACGAAGCACATGCTGAGCACGGCGGAGTTCGAGGTGATGAAGCGGGACGCGATTGTGATGAATGTGGGGCGCGGGCCGGTGATCGATGAGGCGGCGATTGTGGAGGCGCTCAGGGCGAAGAAGATTCGCGGTGCGGCCCTCGATGTGTTTGAAGTGGAGCCGCTGCCGAAGGAGAGTCCGCTGTGGGATATGGAGAACGTGCTGCTCTCGTACCATACGGCGGATCACACGAAAGACTGGCTGGATGATGCCGTACAGCTGTTTCTCGATCAGTTCGGGCGGTGGCGAAAGGGCGAGCCGCTGAAGAATGTGACGGATAAGCGGGCGGGGTACTAAACGCCTCGTTTGCTGCCCCACAGATAGACATGGAGGCGTGGGCCGAAGCGATAGCCGTACTGTTTGCAGAGCTCGGCGATCCAGACGCCGCGTTGGCTGAGGACATCAGATGTGGTGCCTTCGGGCATCAGGATGATTTTTTCCGGAGTGGCATTGACCAGCGCGGCAATTTTCTGGAGTTCGGCGAGGTCGGATTGGTTTGCGACGACGAATTTGAGCTGGTAGTCGTACGTTTCGGTTAGCCTCCGGAGCACATCCGGCTGGAGGCGGAGCTGTTCATGGCGGTCGTGGAAGACGCCTTCCGGAGTGGAATTCGCGAGCTTGGGACTGAGGCTCATTAAATCGCAGGCGACGGGGACAAAGACGGTTCCCGCGGTTTCGACCGTGATGTGAAGGCCGCGGGCGCGCAGGTTTTCCGAAAGTTCGACGACGCCGTTTGCGATCATCGGCTCGCCGCCGGTGATGACGACGTGGCGCGCGGCCCGGAACGATGCAACGCGGCCGATAATTGCATCCACCGTCGTCTCTTCGCCTTCGGGTTTCCACGACGTGTAGGGCGTGTCGCACCAGGAACAGCGCAAATTGCAGCCGCTGGTGCGGACGAAGACTGAAGGCACTCCGGCAAGCATGCCTTCGCCCTGGACGGAATAGAAAATTTCGGAAATGCGCATCAGGCGGAAACAGCCATATCGATGATGCCCGCTTCGCGGAATCCTTTGGCGCGCAGCAGGCAGGAATCGCACGCGCCACAGGGGCGTCCCGCGGCATCGGGATCGTAGCAACTGTGAGTGATGCCGAAGGGCACACCGAGTTCGTGGCCCAGCTTGACTATTTCGGCTTTCGAAAGCCTGATGAGGGGAGTGTGGATCTTCATGCGGGTGACGCCCTCGACGCCGGTTTTCGTGGCGAGGTTGCTCATCCGTTCGAAGGCCTCGATGAATTCAGGGCGGCAATCGGGATATCCGGAATAATCGAGGGCATTGACGCCGATGAAGATGTCGCTGCTTTCGAGTACTTCGGCCCAGGCGAGCGCGAACGAAAGGAAGATCGTGTTGCGCGCGGGAACGTAAGTAACAGGGATGCCAGCGCTCATCGAGTGTTCGTCGCGGCCTTTGGGGACTGCGATGTCATCGGTGAGGGCGGAGTGGCCGAAGACGCGCAGGTCGATTTTCGCGACGCGATGGGCGGCAGCTCCCAGAGCTTCCGCGACCCGGCGCGCGGCATCGAGCTCGATCTGGTGGCGCTGGCCGTAGTCGAATGAGAGCGCATAGCATTCGAAGCCATCGCGGCGGGCGAGAGCGAGGCAGGTGGCGGAGTCGAGTCCGCCGCTGAGAAGGCAGACGGCTTTGTGCATAACGGATGTCAGTTTTCAGACGCTTTTTCGGCGCTGTCCACTACCAGTACATCCATTATGGCTTTGCCCGATTCGAGACGAAGTCCCATCTGCTCCTGGAGGGCGGCGAAGAGCGACGGCGTGGAATCGGAGACGCCGTCGGGGCTCCAGGTGAGGGTGAAATCGTAATCGCCGGAAAGCCCGGTGCCGTCCTCGACGATGCGGCCGAGGAATTTGCCCAGCATGCCGGCGAACTGTTGCAGTCCGATTCGCACAACGCTGATCTGGTTTCGTCCGGCGCCGCGGTTGCTGTGGATCTCGCTTGAATTCGACTGGCTGCGTTTCAGAAGCGGACCGTTTTTCGCGATTTCGAGCTTGTATACCGTCAGTTCGCGCGTTTCGGTGTGGGTTTTCAACTGGAAACGGTCGGCCAGCAGATGCCGGAGGAGCGGCTGTTCGTCGGCTTCCCTGATGCGTTGGCCGGTTTTGGCTTCGACATCGTAGCGGTCGGAATCAAGCCACTTGGGGCCGCCGATAATTTGATCGGCCTGCACGTTATAAGCGGATCGGATCAGGAATTTGAGCGATGCGTTCGCAGCGTGGAGAAGGCCGGTGTCTTCGAAATCGACGACGCTGCCTTCCCTGCCACTGGGGGCGGGGCGGATCGAAGCGGCCTCGAAGTTCTGGGCGTGGAGGGCGCCGGCAAGAATCAGGAGGGCGAGAACCCGCATGCCCGATTTATACGTTTGGCGCGGCGATTCCGTTCACTGCTCAGAACGAAAAAGTGGTCCCGAACTGAACGCGGCGCAGGTTCGATGTTTCGCGGAAGAGCAGCGGGCTGGTGGACTGGCCGAAGAGCGGGGACGAAAGATTGCCGACAAATCCGCCGGGGCTTAGATGGTTGAAGACGTTATTTACTTCGATGTTGAAGTTGAGTTTGAAACGGCCGTCCGAAGTGCTGCTGCCGGCCGCGGCGGGGGTCGAGGCCGCCCCGGCGGCAGCAGCTTCATGGTGGCCGAGCGTAAACGTCCGGCCAAGCCGTCCATTCAGGTTCCACATGCCTGTGCCCTGGAGGTAGTTATGCGGCACGAGGGTCTGGCCCGGAATAGGATCGGTGTCGAAGGCTCCAAATGGGGTGAAGACAACGCTGGGACGCGAGAGATCCGTCGCGAAGGTGGGACGATCGGTGCCAAAGGAATCGCCATTGAGATCGTGGCCGATGGTGAGATCGTAAGGCGCGCCGGAACTCGCCACGAACATGGGGCTGAACTGCAGTTTGAGGGGCAGGTTGAAATTACCCACGAGATTGAGCTGATGGCGGCGATCGTAACCGGCGCGGCCCCAATCCGCCATGAAATCGTACGGATTCGAGGGTGTAGCAAGCCAGTTACCGTCATGATTCGAAAACTGCAGCGTGTAGTTGAGCGTGAATGAGATATTTTTCGTGATTTTGCTGTCCCACTTCACCATCGTGAGTTTCTGCCGGTAAATTCCGTTCGACTCATATTCGAAAATGTTGCCCGCCGCATTGCCGTAGGGACGTACGCCGCTTGCAGGTACGGCTGGATTGTAAGTTCCGGGCAACGGGGTGTTGACGTTGACGATGATCGGAAAGTGGTCGCCGTGGATGTAGAGGTAGGTCACGCTCAGCGTGGACTTTTTCGGAAGCTGACGTTCCAGTGTGGCGGCGCCGATGGTATCGATATCGGGCCGCATATCTTTGCTGATGCGCCAGGTGACCGGAGGCTGCTGCTGTGCGGCGAGCGTGGCAAGTGAAGGGGCGGTTCCGAAGAAACCCGGATCCGTCACGAGGTACTGCTGCTGGTTATAGCCGTTGAAGCGCGCAGCCTGGAGCGGGATGCTGGTGCCGAAGCGATCGAAGAAGATGCCGGAGCCGAGACGGATCACCGTCTTGCCGGGCTTCGAGGCTGTGGAATGCGGCGACCACGCGAGGCTGAGGCGCGGTGCGACCGGTACGGGATAAATGTGAATATCGGACTGCTGCTCGTGGCGGAAGCCGATACTGAGAGTGATATTGGGTCGGATGCGCCAGTCATCCTGGACGAACGCTTCGAACTGATCCTGCGAAATACTCTGAAACGATCGGCCACCGGCGATCGAAAAGAGCGATGCACCGCCGCCGAGTGCGCGGATGGCGCTCATCGGATAACCGAGGCTCTGGAACAGCAGCGTGCGGCGGTATTGTTCGAGCGAACTGATGGAGATGCTGGTATTCGGAATCGGCTGGTTATTCGAATCGAGCTCCGGTGCATTGCCGACGCCGAGGAATGTGAATGTGCCGCCGAAATTCGAGGGCGAGTTGTCGTCAACGGAAGCGCGAAGCCAGCGAACGCCGAAGCGGACGGTATGGGTGGCGTGAACGTACGTGGAGATGTTTTGCAGGTCCGAGCGGCGGTATTTGTCATAAGCGTTGCCCACCTGATTTCCGCCGCCGATAAATGATCCCGAAACGTTGAGATTGGGCGTGGATGTATCGCCGTACTGATAGCTGTCAGAGTCGGAGTAGAGAAGTCTGGTCTCGGTGGCGAAGGCCGGACTGATTACGGCGGTTTCGGAAAGCTGGAGTTCCTGCGAATTGCCCTCCCCGCTGTAGGCCTGACTCAGCAGTGAATAACCGCCAATGCCGCTGTTATCGCGATCATTCCGGCTGTAGGTATAGCGGCCGGTTGCGGTGTGATTCGCCGAAATCTGGTAATCGATGCGGGCGGTTCCCGAATCGTTATTGCGCGGCGTGACCACGGAGAGATCTTCCGGTGAAGAGAGAAGAGTGCTCGTGTCCAGCGTGACGGCGTGAATAATGGCGTCGGTATCGACTTTGTTCTGGTTGGAGCTGAGCGACCACGAGAGCTTCTTTGCAATCGATCCGCCGGCGGATTCGGTGAAGGCGCGATTTACGTAATCGGCCTTGTTGGCGGCATAGGGATTACGTGAATTAAAGAACGCATCGCTGTCCGTGAGCTGGAAGGTACCGTGCAGCTTATCCGTGCCCGGTTTGGTAATGATTTCGACACGGCCGAAGCCAAGGTATTCCGATTCGGCCGTGAATGGATTCTGATTCAGGCGAATTTCCTTAATCGTGTTTTTGGGTGGAAGCGTGCCGCCGCTGAATCCATCCACGAGCAGGGATGGTGCGTCGCCATTGCCGGCGGACGGCCCGGCGAGCGCGGACAGCATATCGCCGAGATCGTCGGGATCGTCCGGGAGCGCATTCAGGTCGCTGTCTTTGATCACGACGGCGGATTTATTCTCGTCGGGATCGACGCTGACCGCGGCCGGCTCTGCTTCGCCGGTGACGTTGACTTCCTGCCTTCCGCCGCCCGGAACGAGCTGGATGGCGGCCTGCGACGCAATTCCCGGCTGGATTGTCACCGCATGTTCATACGCAACAAACCCGGGATAGTTCACGGAAACTTTGTAGTCGCCGGCGGTGAGTCCTGGGAAAAGATACGTGCCATCGGCCTGGGTTCGGACGGATTTTTTGGCGCCGTTCCCCGTAAGAGATACAGTGGCGGCGGGAATAATAGCGCCGGAGGAATCCGTCAGTGTGCCGCGCAGACTGGCCGTTTGCTGCGCAAAAAGAGCAGCGGCGGCGAGGATCCATAAAAAAAGAGTGCGCATGGGTTTCTATCTCAGCTTTTCGTTGACAGCTTTCAGAACCGGGGGTGCCGCGATTGGTTACAGAATTTGTCGCGTTGTTTCGCCGTTGGCTGCTATGCGTTTAAGACGATTCAACCCGGGATTTGTTGATTGCGGATGTTGCCGCGCAAATCTCACAGACGATAACGTGCGGAGAGTGTTAGCGGCTGCGGAAAAACTTTGGGGCGAAACTGCGGAGGGTGCAATTAATGCCTGTGGATCGCGACGGAAGCGCAGGGCAGTTCCATATATCCCGTAACCGGACGAGCTTCGGCTAACGGATCGAACTGCGCGGCGTCGAACGAGATCGCATCTTCGATGTAATCGCAGACTTCGAATTCGCCAATGCTGCCGTCACTGATGGCGACCGAAATAGAGTAACGGCCTGGCGCAAGACGAGGCATCGCGATACGGAAATCGACCGTTCGCTCCTCGCCTGAGCGTAAAGCGGTGAACGGATGATTTTCGCGCGCGGAGTTCGTGCCGAAGATGCTCTCACCTTTTGCATTGCGAACGAGAAAGCCGGCGATAGGAGCAGTTACCGTGTGGACGCCCTGGATGCGGAGACGCAGCAGCGCCTCGCGCTTCGAAGGTGCCGGCGGCAGTGAGACACCGATGATCGCGGCGGCGCCGTTGCCGAAGCGATGTGCGGCGATGGCTGGTTCCGGCGAAGGAGTGCTTTCCGGAATTTCAGGCGTACGGTCGCGTTCGAGAGTGGCGGCGAGATAGCGCGCGACGACGTCGTCCGCTTCGCCGAGGCCGCGCACGATGCCGCGGTCGAGCCAGAGGCACCGCTCACAGAGAGCTTTCACGTCGCCCGTATCGTGCGAGACGAAGAGAATAGTCACACCCTGCGCACGCAGCTCATGAATACGGCGCATGCAGCGCTGCCGGAAAACAACGTCGCCCACCGCGAGCGCTTCATCGACGATCAGAATACGTGGATCGGAATGCGCGATCACCGCGAAGGCGAGGCGCAGGACCATGCCGGTCGAATAAGTGCGGATGGGCTGATCGATGAAATTGCCGATATCGGCGAAGCGCTCGATCGACGCAAACTTCCCATCGATCTCAGCCTGCGAGAGGCCGAGGATCGTCGCGTTGAGATAAACGTTCTGGCGTCCGGTGAATTCAGGTGCGAAGCCGGAGCCGAGTTCGAGGAGCGTGGAGCAGCGCCCGTTGACGGTGGCCGATCCGGATGACGGACGAAGGATGCCGGCGATGATCTGGAGCAGCGTGCTTTTGCCGGACCCGTTCGAGCCGATGATTCCAAATGCCTCGCCCTCCGCCACCGTGAAGCTCACGTCACGCAGCGCGCACATTTCATCGCGCGTCTGCGAGCCGGGCGAAAAGATGCGGCGGACGCGGGCCCATTGTGAGTTGCCGAGCGGGTAATACTTCGAGACTCCGGCGACTTCCACGGCCGGCATGGCTATTTCCTGCCACGCAGAATAGCGCGTTCGAACGGGTGATTGCCTGGCTGTACGAAGCCGCGATGTACGCCGGTCTGCGCGACCTCGCGGAAACGAAGCTTCGACATCATGTCGAGCAGGCAGGAGCGATTGGGCAGGAACCAGGAGACTTCATCTTCATCGGGATTGGCGCCGCCAACGTAGCGCATGGCGGGCGGTTCCTGTGGCCCGTTCGGCAGAAGCTGCGAAAGAATCAGAGTGCCTTTGCAGACCGCGGCGAGTGCGGCGAGCGCCTTCAGCGGGTAGAGCGTGTGGACCAGAACGTCACCGACGAAAACGAGGTCGAAGCCTTCGGAGACGCCGGTCTTTTCGAGCGTGAGGCCGTAAAGCGGCGTGTAGCAGCGCTCGACTTTCGAGCCGAGCCGGGCTTTGCAGAATTCGAACGGACCTTCGAGAAGGCAGCGGTAAAGCTCGCGCTCGGAATCGCCGCGGCGCATCGACTGCAATTCGCCGCCGGGGAAAATCATGCGCTCGATTTTCGCGAGTGAACCTTCCACGCTTTGGCCGGGAAAGCGATCGAGGTCGCGCAGCGAGGGCAGTTCGACCGAAACCACATGCGCGCCGCGCCGCTCGAATTCAAACGCGAAAAAACCGGTAGCGGAGCCTGCATCGAGTACCGTCATGCCGCGCATGTCTTCGGGAAATCCGAATTCGCCGATGGTCTGGCGATAGTCGTACATGCCGGGCGTGATGAGGCCGTCCCCCAGGTCGATTGTGTGATACCAGTAAAAGCGGCTTGTATCGCGAAGCCCGAGTTCCTTCGTGCGGGCGGCGAACGCCTGCATCGCGCCGACGAAGTCATTTCCAGGCTGCATAGACGACTCTCTTGCCGCGCGCATGCTGTTCGTAGGCGCCCTCATGCGGCGGTACGCGTTCGACGCGGCGGAATCCGGCCTGTTTCAGCATGAAGGTGAGCGCCTTGGGGGAGGGACAGGTCGCCATGGGGGTCACGCCCGTTTCGCGGCCGCCGGCATCGAACTCGCCGGTTTCGTCGATGACGGCGAGAATTCCCTGGTACGGCCGGGTCCAGTCGCGCGAACCCCACTCGGCGAACCCTTCCACCTCGTCGACTACCTGGGTCTCGATGACGCACATTTCACCGGTCACGGCAGCGACCTGGCGCAGGCAGAGCATCGGATCTTCCACGTGGTAGAGAACGCCGAGGAACAAAGTGAGGGAGAACTGCCGCATTTCGTCTTTGGCGAGCGTTTCGACGCGTCCCTGGCGGTAATGGACGTTGAGCCCCATCGCCTCGGCGACGAAGCGCGCGCGATTCAGATTCGTCTCGCGGGCGTCCACGCCTTCCGCGCGCATGCCGAGCCGCGCCATGGCAAGCGAATAGAAGCCTTCATGGCAGCCGATATCCAGGCATTCGAGGCCGTTCACGCGATCGCCGAAATGTGCAGTCACGGCCCTTTCCACCATGCGCAGGCGGGTGGTGAAGATATCCGTGACGGAGGGCGGAACGATCGCGGTGGTTCGCAATCCGCCGCCAAAATCGAACGGATAGAACCACGGCCCCAATCGTTCGATGCCATTCTGAATTTCGTGCGGGGTCAAGCTTTCCTCCAGAGCCAGCCGTCGGGCCAGTAGGTGACGTTCTGTGTCAGCGGGCTCGTATTCACTTTCCATTCCGGCTGACGCATTTCGAATTCGGGATGGCGAACAAGAAAATCCTTTGCGGCGGCGGCGGGATGATCGTGCGCCCATTCGCGTTCGCCAGAAGGGACATCGGAGAGATCGCGCATGATGCCGTCGGCGGCGATGATGCAGGATCCAGCCGTCACCAGAGCCGCGTAGGCTTCGAGTTCCGCGGCCACGTGGGCTTTCGTATGGTTTGAATCGAGAATGACCAATACCGAATGGCCGGCGGCGACTCGGCCGCGGACATCGGCCACGACGGAGGTGGCGGTGGAATCGCCTTCGAGCAGCGTCACGCGATGCCCGAGCGGATGTGCGGCAAGTGCCTCGCGCACCCCGGCGCGAACGGCCACATCGATGCCGATCACGCGGCCTTTTCCCATTGCTTCGCAGAGCGATGCGTGAAACAGGAGCGATCCGCCATCGAACACGCCGGTCTCCACGATTACGTCCGGCTTCACTTCATACAAGACTTCCTGCAGGCGGATGAGGTCTTCCGGCAACTGCAGCACGGGACGTCCGAACCAGGTGAACGTATGGTAGTAGCGCAGCGACCAGCCCACCCGCACCCATTCGCGGCTGATCAGTTCGAAGGCTTCGCGGGAATAGAGCGGATATTCGCGCCGCCCGCCCGCGCCCTCGACCCGGAGCACGCGGTTGTCATTATCGATGGTGAGATTCATCGCAAAGGAGGCGAAACCGCCATTATCGCGCGGCGCGTTGCGTCCGGGGCCATTCACGAGGGCGGCGCGCGGTGATATTCTGGTCTCGAAACGCGATCCCGGCTCGCAGGGCACCTACATGGACCTCAATCTCGCAGCACTAAAAGGCGAAATCCTCGATTATCTGGCGGCTTCGGATTTTGCGGTGTTCCACAGTTTTTCAGGCGGACTGGAAGATCTGCCGGTGATCAGCTGGGATACGGAAAAGTATCCGGATTACCGCATGTTTCTGGACGCCGCGCGCAAGGTAGGTCAGAAGCTGATTCTGTTCGCCGCGCGCGAGTTCGAAGAGATTGAAGTGGAAGAAGCGCTCGAAGGAATTGAAGAAGCGGCGATCAGCCGCGACGAGCAGCGCGACCTGGAGCGCCGCGTGCGCAGCGCCCGCCGCCACGCCGGTGAGACCTGCACGCTCGAGCTGGCGTTCGACTACAACTCGCACCTGTATGTTTACGAGGTGCAGCCGGACTGGTACGAAGATTTCCTCGAGACCTGCGACGAAATCACGACGATGCTGCCTGTGGGGGATGGCGGCGATTCCGACGACGGGCTCGGCGGGTTCTATTCGAACAATTAGCCGCTGGAAGTTTCCCCGCCCGGACTTGCAGGCGATTGCCGCGCTCGCCGCGGAATTGCATCTGCCGGCGGCTGTGGTGCAGATTCTGATTGCGCGCGGGTTCGCCGATCGAGCGAGCGCTGAGAAATTTCTCGATCCACAGCTCGACGATCTGCACGATCCGTTTCTGCTACGCGATATGGACCGCGCCGTTGCGCGCATTGAGGCGGCGATTGCGCGTGGAGAGCGGATCGAGATTCACGGCGATTATGACGTGGATGGCGTCACGTCCACGGTCATCGTGAAGAAGGCGCTGGAGATGATCGGCGCGGATGCCGGGTGGCATATTCCGCATCGTTTGCACGATGGATACGGGCTTCAGACGGCCGCAGTGGAAGATGCGGCGGCTCGCGGGGTGAAGCTGATTATCAGTGTGGATAACGGGATTCGCGCGGCGGCCGCGATTGCGCGCGGAGCTGAGCTGGGCGTTGAGACGGTTGTCACGGATCACCATCTGCCGGAAGCCGAGCTTCCCCCCGCCGTTGCGATCGTCAATCCCAATCGCGCCGATTGCGATTATCCGAATCCGAACCTCTGCGGGGCGGGCGTGGCGTTCAAGCTGACGCACGCGATCCTGTCGCGAGCCGGGTGGACGCGCGAGAAGCTGCATCGCGTGCTCGAATCGTTTTTGAAACTGGTGGCGATCGCGACGATCGCGGATATTGTTCCGCTGACCGGCGAAAACCGGATCATCGTGAAGCACGGGCTTTCGGGGCTGAACGATGTCCGTAATGCCGGGCTCCGCGCCCTGCTCGCCGCCGCTGGATTTCAGAACCGTGTGCCGGATGCCGGTGAAGTTGCATTCCGTATTGCACCGGCGATTAACGCTTCCGGCCGCATGGACAGTGCGGCGCAGGCCGTTCGCATGTTCCTCACCAAAGACGCGGAGGAAGCGGCTGCGATCGCGCAGGAATTGTTCGCGCTGAATCAGGAGCGCCAGGCTGCCGAGCGTGCTGTCGTGAATGAGATTTTCGCGCAGTGCGCCGAAACGCCCCTCAGCGATGCTGACGCCGCGGTGGTTTTCTGGGGCGAGGGCTGGCATCGCGGGGTTGCGGGGATTGTGGCCAGCCGGGTGGTTCATAAATTCCATCGGCCGGCGATCGTGCTGGGTGTCGAGAACGGCGTCGCGCACGGTTCCGGGCGGAGCATCGAGGAGTTCCACCTGCTTGAAGCGCTGGAAAGCATGCACGAGCTGTTCACCCGGTTCGGCGGCCACGCGCACGCGGCGGGACTCACGCTTCCTGTGGAATCGCTCGAAATCTTCCGTGAGCGCCTGCGCTCTTATGCGGCCGCCCGGCTCACGCCGGACGATCTGCGTCCGATCGTGGAGATCGATGCCGCAATCCGCCTGACGGATTTGAGCGATGCCCTCTGGTTCGCGCTCGGGCAGATGGCTCCGTTCGGTATGGACAATCGGGCTCCGGTTTTCGCTGTGCAGGGCGCCACGCTGGCAAGTCCTCCGATGGTCTGGAAAGACCGCCATCTCAAACTGGTGGTGAAGCAGGGAACCCGCACTGTCTCGATGAAAGCCTGGAATATGGCGGAAAGGGCGGAAGAAATCGGCGCGATGCAGTCGCTCGATATCGCGTTTGAAATCGAGCGTGGATGGCAGGGCGGATGGGAACTGACGGCCCGCGAGTTCCGCGCCGCGGAGGGCGCGGAACTCGCAATGGCCGCGCGTTAGCTACTTCGAAACGCCATAGCAGTACAGCATGCCGTCGAAGGTCCCGATGTACACCTTGCCGTTGGCGACCGAAAGCTCTCCGTTGTGCAGCCACGACTTGATATCCGTGCCGCTGTTCCAGAGTTCTTTGCCGGTCTGCGCATCGAGCGCATACAGCACAGCATGCGTTGAGTTCGGAATGCGCCGGGAAGCGACGTCCGCCAGACCCACGTCATAATACGCCTGATCAGTGTTTTCGCCGCTTCCGTACGCGAACACAACGCCATTCGCGATCACTGGCGGTTCGCCCTGATCCATATCGCGCGAAATCCAGGCCGGAACGAGCTGGATCTTGCCCTCCACTTCCTGCACCTTGAACGCGGCCACGCCGCCCTTCTTCGTTACGCCATTGGTGATGGGAAACGTAAACTTCGAATGCTGCGGGCCCCAGAACGGGCTCAGCACCCAGCGATTACCCTTGCTGTCGAGCCACGTCGCAAGCGACCCCCAGATGCCGGCCGAAGCGAAGTTGACGTCTTCGTTGCAGAATGCGGGCGTGGTGTAGAGGTCAGTGCGGTGATCGTCGCCGCCGATGCCGGCGGTATCCATCAACCACAGGCGGCATTCCTTGCTGCCGCTGACCATGAGCTCTTTGCCTTTGTAATCGAAGATGACCGGGGTCACCTGCGCATCGAGATCGCGCTTGACGAGCCAGGCGGCGTTCGGCGGCCCGAACGTGTCATAAAGCTTCAGTTCCTTGGTTGCCGGATCCTGCTTGAGGCCGATGATGCCATTGCCGTAAACCCCGGCTTCGGGATTCCACTGGCCGTCACCCGTGCCCGTGTACATCGCGCCCGTTTTGGGGCTGATGGCGGGACCGGTGCGTCCCCACATGCCGCCACCTGCCGGACCCCAGTTGCCGACTTTCTTCGTCGCGAGGTCAAACGCATAGGCATGGTTCGGATTGCCGCCGCATCCCTGCGAGGTGTGGGTGTAGATCACGCCCTTGTAGAGATTCAGTGCCCAGGTTTTGCCGTTGGCCGGGACGAATTTGACGGGCGGCGCGAGATCTTCGCCATCCGCCGCGTTGATCTGATGCAGGCGTCCATCCCAGGAGACGGAGTAGATCGTGTACTTCCCGGGCGCGACCTTATCGATCGCGGGGATCGCGGTCTGGCCGCCGGGGCACAGCGGATCCTGGCCGGCAGCCGGGCC
>DASZVV010000456.1:0-27708 GCA_035546955.1 Bryobacteraceae bacterium | reverse complement strand
CTCATTGCCGTTTTTGATGTCGTATGCGACCAGGCGCCCGTCGGACTCGCCGTGGAAGATGAGGCCGGTTGCGGTGCTGAGCAGTCCACTGCCGGCGGCGATCGGGAATTTCATTCGCTTCTGCCAGACGATCTTGTTGGTGGTCGGATCGATGGCGGTCAGCGTGCCGGAGCGCGGTTCATTGGTCGGCCGGACAAACCCGCCGCCGAGCGTGAACAGAGCATTGGTGATCGCGCCGGGCACGTAGACCAGGCCGGTGCGCGGGCTGAAAGACATCGGCGCCCAGGAGATGCCGCCGAGCGTGCCGGGGGCGATGACGACCGGCGCATCCCAGTAAGCCCCGAAGACACAGGCTTCCTTCATGCCGGGAGGAACGCTGTCCGGCTCGGGGCAGGTGGGGACGAAGGAATCGCCGACGGGATACGGCTGCGTCTTCGCCGTCTTCATGCGCTCTTCCTGCGGGACGGGCTTTTCGACGATGCCGACGAGCGGCTTCCCGTTCGTGCGATCCAGGATGTAAGTGAATCCGGTTTTGCCCGCGTGGATCAGAATCCTGCGCGGGCGGCCCTGATAAACGATGTCCGCGAGGACGGGCGAGGCGGCGTTGTCGTAATCCCAGATATCGTGGTGGACTTCCTGGTAGTACCAGCGGAGAGCGCCGTCCCGCAGGTCCAGCGCGACGACGGATGCGGTGTAGAGGTTGTCGCCGGCGCGTTTCGAGCCATCGGTGTCGGGCCAGGCATTGCCTATCGGGACGTAGATCATGCCGAGATCGGGATCGACGGCGGATCTGGTCCAGACCGGTCCGCCGCCGCGCTCCCAGGAATCGCCTTCCCAGGTATCGTGACCTTTTTCGCCGGGGCCGGGGATGGTCCAGAAGCCCCAGATCTGCTTGCCGTCTTTGGCGTCGAATGCGCCGAAGAAGCCGCGGATGCCGCCTTCGCCGCCGGAGGTTCCCATGTAGACCAGGCCGTTGTAATAGAGGGCCGGCGCGACGGTGGTGCCGCGGTCGCCGACTTTGGTGGTCCAGAGAAGCGTGCCGGTTTTCTGATCGAGGGCAATGAGGGTGTTGCCGCCGCCGGTGGAGAAAACTTTGCCTTCACCGACCGCGACGCCGCGATTCGTGCCGCCGCGCGGACCGCCCGGTTCGGGTTTGTATTTCCACTTCAGGTCACCGGTAGCGGCATCGAGGGCAAGAATGGTGCCGGCCGAGCCTGGCAGATACATCACGCCATCCACGACAACCGGGGTGGCTTCGAGATTGGCGCTGGCGGCGCCGTCGGCTACGTGGAAAGCCCACGCGCCGCCGAGTTTCGAGATGTTCGCGGGCGTGATGCCGGTGAGAGGCGAGTAGCGCTGATTTTGATAATCGGTCTGCGAGAAGGCGATTCCGCAGGCGAGGAGAAGCAGGAAAAAAGAGCGAAGCATTGCGCAAACGATCTTATCGAATCAGGAAGATCACGCAAAGCGAGCCGGCGAGCATGAGACCGCCGGCGGTGGTAAAGGCGATGGAAGGCGACACCGTTGTCCAGAGCGTGCCGACCAGGGCGCTCGAGATGAAATCGCCAATGCCGTTGACTGCGCCGAGCGAGCCGTAGACCGTGCCGCGGATTTCAGAATCTGTGATATCGGGCGGGAGCGCTTTTTCGAGTGTGTCCTGCGCGGCGGCGAAGATGCCGGCGATGGTGAAGGTCACGGCGAGCGCGGGGATGCCGGGCGAACCTGAGTGGAACATCCACGCAGCGAGCCCGGCAGTGGCGGCGCCGCAAAGATATCCGGCGGCGAGGAGCGGCGCTTTGCGCTGACGGTCGGCGAGCCAACCGATGGGATAGGAAGCGGCCGCGTAGACGGTATTGCGGACGGCATAGAGCAGGGCCGCGATTTCCGCCGCGCGGACCGCGCCGTATTGTGGGCGGAGCAAAGTTGCAGCGGCGAGGATGAGGAGCGCGGGTGAGAAGTCGCCGCTGCCGAAGAGGCCGACAGCAACGAGCATGCGCCGGAATGCAGGCGGTAACTGGCTGAGCGAGTGGAGGAAATTCAGCCATGGCCGCGGTTGACGGCGGGTCTCCTTCACCATGAAGAGAAACGCAAGCGGCGCGGCGAGGCCGGGGATCAGCGAAAGCAGGAATATTGTTCGGAACGGCGTGTCCGGGGGGGCGTTGATCTGGAGGCGCGACAGGAGCGCGAGGCCGAGAAGCGGGCCCACGATGGCGCCGATGGTATCGCCGGTGCGGTGGAAGCCGATGGCGCGGCCGCGGAATTCGGGGGCGACCGATTCGGTGAGCATGGCGTCGCGCAGTGTGCCGCGCAGACCGCGTCCGAACCAGCTCACCATGCGGCCGATGAGGATCATGCCCCAGCCGTTCGCGAAGGCGAAAAGCGAAAGGCCGTAGCCGGTGAAGAACTGGCCGGTGACGACCATGCGCTTGCGGTGGCCGATCTTATCGGAATACCAGCCGGCGAAGAGCTTCAGAAAGCTGGAGAAGGCGTCAGATGCACCTTCGATCCAGCCGAGGGCGGCGGCGGCAACGTGGATGATGGGGAGAAAGCCGGGGAGGACCGCCATCACCATTTCGTGGGAGGCGTCTGAGAGGAAGCTGGTGACGGTCATCCCCCAGATATTGCGATTGAGCCAGGCTCTCTTCATGGGCGCGCCGGGCTGAGGCCCGGCGGCCGAGCCGCAGCTCGGCCCCACAAGTGGATCACTGGAGATCCTTACCGGTCAGCAGATGCGCGAGCACCGGCAGCGGGACACCGCCTTCTTTCAGAGCGGCGTCATGAAAAGCCTTCAATGAGAATGACCCGCCCTTCGTGTTTTTCACGAGTTCCCGTACGCGCAGCCAGTCGCGCCAGCCGGTGAAGTAAGTCGGCAACTGCGTCGACGACAGCTTGGCGCGCTGCAGCTTAGCGACCGCCTCTTCGTGCTCCTGGAAAGTCTGCTTCTCCATCAGGTCCATGGCTTCGTCGTCGGTCATGCGATTGGTTTGCAGGCGGATATCCATGATGGCGTTCGCATCCACGCGAAGCTCCTGCTTGAGCAGCGTGAGGCGCAGCTCGGGCGCGCTGTTCATGTAGCCTTCATCGAGCATCACCTGGGTGATGTATTGCGCCCAGCCTTCCACGTAAGGTCCATTGCTGAAGAGCGCGCGAAGCACGCCGCGAATTTTCGGCTGCACCTGATTCGCGAATTCGCCCTGCACATAATGGCCGGGCATGGCTTCGTGGATGACCAGGAGCTGCAGGTTGTAGAAGTTATATTCGCGCAGCTTCGATTCCACGCGTTCCTTCGGCCAGTCGGAAGGGATTGGAGTGATCCAGAAGTAAGCGCCGAGTTGCGGCTGGAAAACGGGCGCCGGATTGAAGCCGCCCACGGCGTAGATGCCGCGCTCGAATTCCGGGGTTGGGATCACCTGCAGGTTGCCGCCGGCGGGGAGCGTGAGGAGGTCCTTCTCGCGGGTGAAATTGCGGGCTTCGTCCAGATCTTTGCGCGCGTCGTCCATGTAGCTGGCGGGCGTTGAATGATCCTGCGCGATGTGGTTGAGGACTTCGCTGATCACGGTGTTCTCGCGGGTCTCGCCGGTCTGATCGGCATGATCTTTGTGGGTGGGGAACCACTTGGCATGCAGAGGGATCGAGAGATTGAGCATTTCCGCGCGCACGGCTTTGAGGCGTGCTTCGGCATCGGCAAGAACCTGATCCGGCGTGCGGTCGGTTGCGAGGGCGAGACGGAATTTGGTGCGATAGCGCTCGGCGCCCAGACGCCAGTTGGAGCCGGGATCGTTGGGGTTCTCCGGCTGTCCCTCGCGGCCCTTCAGGAAAGTATTGAAGGCACGCAGGGCGTCCATAGCGGGGGTAGCGGCCGCGTCGTATTGGTCCTTGAGAGACGGCGGTACTTCGGCGCGCAGCGTTTTATCGATCAGATCGACGTTGCCGTCATTCTCTTCGGCCGCGACTTTCACCCAGATATCGGGCATGGAGCGGAGCTGCCGCTGGGCGGTGTTGAGGAACGCGGGAACCTGCTTCATGCGGGCGATGATGTCGCCAAAGCGCTTCTCTTTCGGAGCGTAGTCGAGGAGCTGAGGGTTGTAAAGGGCTGTTCCGATCAGCTCGACGTAGGACTGCGGACTGTGCTGGTAGCTGCGGGCGATATCGATATCGAACAGCGAGAGGCCGATCTGCGTGTCCATGATGTCGTAATCGGCGCGGTCTTCGGGCGCGAGGGAATTCTTATCCAGAGCTTCAAGGCGCTTGTGGAAATCGGCGAGGAAGTTGCGCTGCTTCTGGATGGCCTGCATGCTGACGTCGTCGAGCTGGGTATCGAACGAAACATTGTTGTATTCGTGCAGGCCCTGGCCGGAGGCGAAGACTGGGGAGAAGGAGAGGGTGGTATAGACGAATTCTTCGGTCATTTTCGAGAAATCCGCCGCGGAAGGGCGATGCGAACAGGAGGCAGCGCAGAGGCTCACGAGGAGAACAACCGGAAGGGGACGCATCGCCTGAATTATACGAGAGTTCGGGGCGGGGACGTGCGGAAAAAGGGCGGTTTCACCACGCCGGCCGTTCAGTTGGCCACCAACAGACACATTTCTCCAGTGCATTCATGGCAGAATGGCGATATATGAAGATCTTCCGACTGGCACTCACCGGCGCGGCGCTCTCCGCTGTTGCCTTCGCGCAGACGGCAGCCGCTCCAGGCGAACCGGTCCTGAAAGATGCCAAAGTTTTCGATCCATCGGCGATCGACCGGAGCGCCGATCCGTGCACGGATTTTTACCAGTACGCCTGCGGGAGCTGGTTGAAGAACAATCCGATTCCGGCCGATCAGGCAAGCTGGGGGCGGTTCAGCGAACTGAACGAGCGGAATCGGGTGATCCTGCGCGACATTCTGGAAGCCGCGGCGGCCGCGAAGAACCGCGACGCCGACACGCAGAAGATCGGTGATTATTACGAATCGTGTCTCGATCAGAAGACGATCGATGCGCGGGGCCTGACGCCCATCCAGAAAGAACTGGATGCGATTGATGCGATGAAGAGTTTGAAGGACCTGGCGCCTGTGCTGGCGCATCTGCATCGCCTCGGCGTGAATGCGCTGTTCAATATTTCGCCGGGCCAGGATTTCAAGGATTCGACGGCGGAGATCGGCAACGCGGATCAGGGCGGGCTCGGGTTGCCGGAACGCGATTTTTATTTTCGCGACGATGCGCGGACCGTGGCGACGCGGAAGGAATATGTGGCGCACCTGGGGCGTCTGCTGAAGCTGATGGGCGTGCCGCAGGCGCAGGCGGACGAACAGGCGGCGGCGGTAATGCAACTGGAGACGGCGATGGCAAAAGGGTCGGCGGATGTTACGTCGCGGCGGGATCCGGCCTCGCTCTATCACATGATGACGATGGCACAGTTTGAAGCGCTTTCCGATTCGTTCGCGTGGAACCAGTATTGGGCGGTGCTGAAGGCGCCGAAGATGGAAAAGATCAATGTGGTGGAGCCGGATTTCTTCAAGGCGCAGGAAACGCTGATCAAGACCGAGCCGCTGGCGGCGTGGAAGACCTATCTGAAGCTTCATCTGATTAGCGGACAGGCGCAGGTGCTGCCGGAAGCTTTCGATAAGGAAGTGTTCGCGTTTGAAGGCACATTCCTCGAAGGCATGAAGGAACAGAAAGCGCGCTGGAAGCGTTGCGTGCGTTCGACCGATGCGGATCTGGGAGAAGCGCTCGGGAAGGCTTATGTGGAGAAGACATTCGGCGCGGACGGCAAGGCGCGCACGCTTGAAATGGTGAAGCGGATTGAAGCCGCCATGGGGCAGGATCTCCAGCAGCTCACCTGGATGACGCCGGAGACGAAGAAGAAGGCGGAAGAAAAGCTGGCGGCGATTACGAACAAGATCGGATATCCGGACAAGTGGCGCGACTATTCGGCGCTGACGATCCGGCGCGGCGATGCGCTGGGGAATTCACTGCGGGCAAATGAATTCGAAGTGAATCGGGAATTGCAGAAGATCGGAAAGCCGGTGGATCGTCTCGAATGGCAGATGACACCGCCTACCATCAACGCTTATTACGATCCGCAGATGAACAACATTAACTTCCCGGCCGGCATTCTGCAGCCGCCGTTCTTCGATAAGAAGGCGGATGACGCGGAGAACCTGGGGTCGATCGGGGCGATCATCGGGCATGAGCTGACGCACGCATTTGACGATGAAGGGCGGCAGTTCGACGCGAAAGGGAATCTGGAGGATTGGTGGACGGATGCCGACGCGAAGGCGTTCGATGCCAAGGCGGATTGTCTGGTGAAGGAGTACTCGGGCTTCGTGGTTGGCAACGGCGTTCATCTGAACGGGAAGCTGACGCTGGGCGAGAATACGGCGGATAACGGCGGGATCCGGCTGGCGTATATGGCTTTGATGAATACCCTGGCGGGCCGTACGCTTCCGCCGGTGGATGGGTTTACGACCGACCAGCGGTTCTTCCTTTCGTATGGGCAATCGTGGTGCAGCAATACGACGCCCGAGGTGGAGCAGTTGCAATCGCAGACGGACCCGCATGCGATCGATCGGGATCGGGTGAATGGTGTGGTGAAGAATATGCCCGAGTTTCAGAAGGCATTCAGCTGCCCGGCGGGGAAACCGATGGTTTCGGCGAATGCCTGCCGGGTCTGGTGATTCGGCGAAGTGTGTCGCGTACGTGCTGGCTGTTCTGGCTCGGGCAAGTGAAGAGTTTGTGAGCTATCGCTCGGGCCCATACGGCAGCAGGTACTTTCGTCCTCCCTTCACGGAATCGAATTACGCGCCTGTTGTAACACCGGGCACTTCCGGCAATTGATCGGGATCAGCGCGCGATGCTACGCTTCTCGGCGAGATCTTTCCCGGGAGGACTTTTTGAAACTTTCTGCTTTCAGCCTTGCGATCGTCATGCTGGCGTGCGGGGTGCCCGCCTCAGCGTCACTGATTGTCCAGGATTCGCCGCTCGACGGCGCTTCCAGCGTGGTTCTGGACACCGATACCGGGCTTTACTGGCTGAAACCTTCTCTGACGGATGGCGAGTCCTACGCAACGGTGCAGGCAGAGGAAGGGCAGGGGAACTACACCGGCTTCACGCTTGCGACTTACGATCAGGTGAGGACGCTGTTCCTCGATGGGGGCATTCAGAACACGAGCAATTCGCCCTCGGACACTTACTACGCGTCTGATCTTGCCTTCATCGACGTGTTTGGACCGACCAGAACGTTGACGGAGCCGTTGAACGGAGTCACCGTTAACACACAGGAGATTTACGGCATCTATCTCAACCAGTCAGAGGTTCTTCCGCAAGACCCATACCTTGGGTTTGTCGAGGCCTCGACATACAGCGGGCCTTTCAGCGCCTGCTATAACCTCACGGAGTGCGGTGAAGCCAGTGTCGGGAGCTTTTTCGGAGGAACGACATCGACCGACTACGAGGGCGCCTGGCTGGTTGCGAGTTCACTGGCTGCAACGCCGGTTTTCACGCCGGAACCCGCGACTTTCGTTTTAGCGGGCGCCGGACTGCTGCTTATGTGGCGGCGCCGTGCCTCGCGAGGACTTGCCTCGGGCCGGTAAAGCCTGGTCGCCTGCACGGCGTTGGAATCGTCGCCGCTGTCGTCATCCTGCGGCTCATTGAGCCAGGTATTATAGGTGACGGCGCCGGCGGCGAGCATGACGAGAATCAGGCCGGCTGTGTAGATGCCGGCGCGGCGTGAGAAGCGGCGCGGGGCGGCGCTCAGGAGTTCCGCGGTCAATCCGACCGTGAGCCCGGCAGCTGCGAGGATCAGCCCGAATTTCCATCCCCAGAACATCAGGTCGAGGTCATTCTGGCCGCCGACTTCGCTCCAAAAAGTAAGCCAGACTTCAATGGCGACCAGGAATTCCAGTGCCAGAAGGGTGCGGATCAGACGGTCGGACATGGGGGCAGCGGAGTTTCCGTGAACAAAAGGGGCGCGAGATTCGTAAGTACTTCAAGGATATCCTGAAACTATGACGGGCGCCACAGCCGCCAAGACGCCGCATTCCAGCGGCAAAGTGTCCTTTTCCTGCCAGTTTTCGAGCGCGCTCGGACTCGCCTGGGACTCCATCCGCGCCCACAAACTGCGCAGTTTTTTGACGCTGCTCGGCGTGATAATCGGGGTTGCCAGCGTGATTCTGGTCGGTTCGGCGATCGACGGGCTCGGTCTCTATGCCGAAGAAAGCACGGCGAAGGCATTCGGGAGCGAGTCCTACCTGGTGGCGCAGGTGGCGGGCGCGGGCGGCATGACGCGCAAGGAATATCAGACCAAGCTGCAGTACAACCGCGAGATCACGCTTCGGGATGACCGCTATCTGCAGCAGGTCAACGGCGATACGACCATGTATTCGCCTTATCGCCAGAACACGTCAGACACCAAGCGCGAGGGAGTGACGCTCGAGGAAACCTCGATTCTCGGTGTTTCCGCCGATATGGCGGACATCCGCGATATCAACGTGGTGCAGGGCCGGTTCTTTACACCGCCTGAGGAGGCGAGCGGGTCGAATGTGGCGGTCATCGGCGACGATCTGAAGACCACGCTTTTCCCCGGAAACGATTCGCCTCTCGGGCTGACGTTCAAGATTCAGGGGATCGACTTCACGGTGGTGGGGATTGTGGAGAAACTCGGATCGGCGTTCGGCCGAAGCCAGGATAACGCGGCCTATATTCCGATCACGGTTTTCAATCGCCTCTACGGGTCAGGGACGGGAATGGCGGTGTTCGCGCGGCCCCGGAAAGAGAGCGGGCTGACGATGGACCAGTCGCTCGATCTTACGCGAGTGGCACTGCGCAACCATTTTCACCAGAAGCCGGGTGAGACGGACCGGTTCGATTTTGTGACGCCGGATGCGATCCGCGGATTTATCGACAGCCTGCTGGCGGTCGTGGCGGCGGTGGTGGTGCCGGTGACGCTGATTTCACTCGTGGTGGGCGGCATCGTGATTATGAACATCATGCTGGTGAGCGTGACGGAGCGGACGCGGGAAATCGGAATCAGGAAAGCGCTCGGAGCGCGGCGGTTCGACATCATGCTGCAGATTCTGATTGAGGCCGTGATTATGGCGTTCGCCGGCGGGGCGATCGGTGTGGGGATCGGGGCGATCATCACGACAGGGCTGACGGCGGCGCTTGGCATCACGCTGCGGGTCACGATTTTTTATGTGGCTCTTTCGGTGATCGTGTCGGCAACGGTGGGAATTGTGAGCGGGTGGTATCCGGCGCTGAAGGCTGCGAAGCTGGATCCGATTGTGGCGCTGCGCGCGGAGTAGGGAAGAGGAAGCGGATAAGTGACGACGATATCGCCTGGACAAAATATCGCGATGGCCATGGACGCCGTATGGGCGCACCGGTTCCGGTCCATGCTGACGGTGATCGGCATCGTGATTGGAATTACGACGGTGGTTGTGGTGGCGTCCCTGCTGACCGGTTTGCGCGGGAGCATCGTGAAGTTTTTTGACGAACTGGGGCCCGACAACATTTTCATCTACAAGACCAGCGGCGATCCGAGCTCCGATTTTGCGCCGATCAAGGAACGCAAGCGGCGGCCGATCAAGAAAGACTACGCCGACATGATCATGCGTGCTTCGAGCTATGTGCAGGAGGTGGGGATCACCCTCTATATTCCGCCGGCGCCGAGCGGCACGCTGATTACCGCCAAGGTACCCGGTTTTGAAACCGACAGCCTGAATATGGTGGGGGCGTCGCCGAACGGGAATGACCTGACCCCGCGCGATTTCGATCAGGGGCGCTACTTCACGGATGAGGAGAACAGCCGGACGGCGCACGTGGCGGTGCTCGGTTACGATCTGGCCCATGCGTTATTTCCTTCGGGTGAGGCGGACGGGCGCACGTTCATGCTGGACGGCGCGGAGTTTACTGTGATCGGCGTTTTCGCCAAGGCGAAGGGCGGATTTTTTGGGCAAAACGCCGAGGATTCGCAGATTGTGATGCCGCTGAAGACGGCGGAATCGCGCTACCCGGAACTCGACCGGTACATGATTACGTGTAAGGCGATACCGGGGCATCGGCAGGACGCATTCGATGAAGTCGACGGAATCATGCGACGCCTGCGCGGGTTGAAAAAGGACGAGGAGGACGACTTCTCGATCTCGACGCCGGACCAGATCATTAAACAGTTCGATCAGATCACGGGGATTATCGGACTGGTAGCGATTGCGATATCGGCACTGGGACTACTGGTGGGCGGGATCGGCGTGATGAACATCATGCTGGTGAGCGTGACAGAGCGGACGCGCGAGATTGGAGTTCGCAAGGCGCTGGGGGCGCGGCGCATCGATATCATTTCGCAATTCCTCGCCGAGGCGATGGCGCTGACCGGCGCAGGAGGGATCATCGGGATCGTGGGCGCAATCCTGCTGACCATGCTGGTGGCGGCGCTGGTGCCGTCATTGCCGAGTGCTGTGCCGACCTGGGCAGTGGTGACGGCGTTCACCGTATCGGTGAGTATCGGCCTGTTTTTCGGAGTCTGGCCGGCCGTGAAGGCGGCGAAGCTCGATCCAGTGGAAGCGCTGCGTTACGAATAGCCGCCGTGGGCGCACGCGTTTGATATCGTGTGCCTATGAAGCGCCGATCTTTCCTCGCATCTTCCGCCGCAGCGGGCGCAGCAGTTGCTGCCGGAACGCTGTTGACGGAATCCGCGGTGCTGGCGGCGGAGCGCCGGTTTCAGCTCGGCTCGGTCACCTACAATCTGCTCCAGAACATGGATCTGGAGACGTGCATCACCACGCTGGAAAAGGCGGGGTTCACGGCGATCGAACTGCGCACCGGGCATAAGCACGGCGTGGAGCCGTCGATCGGCCAGGAAGAACGCGCCAAAGTGCGCGAGCGCTTCACCAAAACGAAAATCAAGCTGCTGAGCTACGGCAGTACATGCGAATTCGAATCACCCGATGAGGCCGTGCGGCGGCAGAACATCGAGATGGCGAAGAAGTTTGTGGATCTGGCGAAGGACACCGGCGCAATCGGGGTGAAGGTGCGTCCGAACGGGCTGCCGAAGGATGTTCCGCTGGACACGACAGTCAGCAACATCGCGACGAGCCTGCATGAGGTCGGCGATTACGGACAGTCGAAGGGCATCGAGATCTGGATGGAAGTGCACGGCTCGAAGACGCAGGAGTTTCCGCTGGCGTCACGGATCCTGCATGAGGCCAATCACAGGAATGTGGGCGCGTGCTGGAATTCGAATCCGACCGATGTGGTGGACGGCTCGGTGAAGCAGGCGTTCGACGCCCTCGGTCCGTTCATCCGCAACTGCCACATCAATGAGCTGACGACCACCTATCCCTACAAGGAATTTTTCGGCCTGCTGCGCGATGCGGGCTATTCGCGCTACACACTCGCGGAAGTGGCGGAGAGCAAGGAACCGGACCGGTTCATGCGCTACTACCGGGAGCTGTGGGAACAACTGAGCGCCTGACGGTTTCATGTCACAACCTGAAATTCTCACCACAACAGTCGGGTCGTACCCTGTCCCGGAATGGCTGGCGGCGCTGCCGAGCGAACAGGCGCGCACCGACGCCACGCGGGTCGTTTTCGGTATCCAGAGGCAGGCCGGAATCGATCTGCCGACGGATGGCGAACTTTATCGCTTCGACGTCAATCATCCGGATACGAACGGGATGATCGATTATTTTCTGCGCCCGATGGCGGGCATCCGAAGTGCGGTGGGCCGCAGCGATCACGAGGCATTCGCGCGCACGCAGCACATGCAGTTCCGGCGCAAAGCGGCGGGTGTGGTGGAAGGTGCGCTCGGCGAAGGCGGCCTGAACCTGCTGGCCGATTGCGAGCTCGCGGCCAGCGTGGCCGGCGGGGCGTTCAAGTTTACGGTTACGAGTCCGTACATGCTGGCACGCACGCTGCTCGACCGGCACTATAGCGATTTCGAGGCGCTGCTTCTGGCGATTGCCGATGTTCTGGCCGCTCAGGTAGCGGGGCTGCCCTGCGATTGCCTGCAGGTGGATGAGGCGAATATTCCGGGGAGCCCGGAACATGCGGGAATCGCGGCGAAGGCGATCAATCGTGTGCTGGGAGCATTCGATGGCCGGCGCGCAGTGCATCTGTGCTTCGGGAATTACGGCGGACAGACGATACAGCGTGGGACATGGAATGCGCTCGTCGAATTTCTGAATTCGCTCGATGCGGATCATGTGATTCTCGAAATGGCGAATCGGGGAGAAGACGATCTCGCTGCGCTGCGGAGCGTGGATTCGCGGATTCGTATCGGGCTGGGCGTTGTGAACGTGAAGATCAATCGCATCGAAACGGCGGATGAGATTGCGGAAGCCATCGGCCATGCGGAGAAAGTTCTTGGGCATGGGCGCGTGGGGTGGGTGCATCCCGATTGCGGATTCTGGATGCTGCGGCGTTCGGTGGCGGACCGCAAGATCGCCGCGCTGGTCGAGGGACGCGATCTGTATCTGGGCCGGCGATGAGCGTCCGGCAAATCACGGACGGACCGGCGATCAGCCATCCGAGTTATTTTTTGCAAAGCTCATTTTATCCGGGCGGACGAGAGATGTTTTTTACGTCGTACCGGACCGGTGAGGCGCAAGTATGGCGCGCTTCGCTGGAGACGGGTGAGCAGGCGCAGTTGACGCACGGCGCGCCTGTGCATCCGTTCAGCGCAGCGCTGCATCCGGATGGCAGGACGCTGATCGTCACGCGGGGTGCGGGGTTGTGGGCGGACGAACGCCGCATCGTTGAGTTCGCGGGAGCGGAACTGGGCGAGTGTTCCATCAGCCCGGACGGCGAATGGCTGACCGCAGCGTATAAACGGGGCGGGGAATCCGGGCTGGTGGCCGGGCAATATGACGGTTCCGGCTGGCGAACGATTCCCTTTCCGCGCACGGTGATCCATCCACAGTTTCATCCGCTCGAACCGGAGTGGATCGAGTTCGCCGGCGATCCCGCGCCGCGCATGCACCGGGTGCGTCGCGATGGGACGGGGCTCGAATGTCTCTACGAACACGGCAACGATGAATTTATCGTGCATGAGACCTTTCTACGCTCTTCCGGCGACATCGTTTTCACGATCTGGCCGCGCGCGCTTTGCCGGATGGACTGGACCACACGCGCGATCACGACCATCACCGAGTACAACGCGTGGCACATTGCGCCGGATCGCAAAGGCGAACGCATACTCTGCGACACGAATCATCCGGACGAGGGGATTCAGATCATTGATGCCGCGACAGGCGCGCGGCGGCTGGTTTGCCTGAGCGAATCGAGCAATCAGGGAACGCAGTGGCGGAAGTCGACCTATGCGCTCGCGGCGGATTTCGCAGATGCGAAAAAGAACCTGAGCTGGATGGAAAATGCCGGTGACACGGTCTACGGACCTCAGTGGACGCATCCACATCCTTCGTGGTCGCATGAAGAAGACAAGATCGCGTTTGCGAGCGACCGGACAGGCGTTACGCAGGTGTACATAGCCGAAGTGCCGGTGACATAATCGTCAAGTGCGCACACTCATCCTCGCACTGGCGGCGCTGCCATTGCTCGCGGGCGGCCGCACCGCTCTGGACCGTTATGTGGAAGCTCCCGACCCCACGTTTCACTACACTCTGGAGCACACGATGGCGGGACGCGGCTATACGCAATTCGTTTACGATCTGACTTCCCAGAAGTGGCGCAGCGAGAAGGACGTGGATCATCCTGTCTGGCATCACTGGCTCACGGTGATTATTCCGGACAAGGTGGTGAAGACGACAGGCTTTCTGTATCTCACGGGCGGATCGATTACGTCGCCCGCGCCGGACCAACCCGATCCGCTCGTGGTGGCCATCGCGACGGCGACGGGCAGCGTGACTGCGGAGTTACGCGGGATTCCCAATGAGCCGCTCGTCTTTTCGGATGAAGGCAAGCCGCGAACAGAAGATGCGGCGATTGTCTATACATGGGATAAATTCCTGCGCGGTTCCGGCAAGGACGTGGATACATGGCCGCTGCGGCTGCCGATGACAAAGGCTGCGGTGCGTGCAATGGATGCGATTACCGCGATTGCGAAGGAGAATCACGCGGCGACGGATCACTTCGTTGTGTCCGGCGCGTCGAAGCGCGGCTGGACCACCTGGACGACTGCGGCAGTCGATAAGAGGGTGGTGGCGATAGTTCCGCTGGTGATCGACACTCTGAATGTCGAGAAGGCGATGGAGCATCACTATGAGGCGTATGGGTCCTGGTCGCCCGCATTGCAGGATTACATCGATATGAAGACGTTCGGCTGGCTCGGAACGCCGCGGATGGCGGAACTGATGAAGATCGAGGATCCCTATTCGTATCTCGAACGCCTGACGATGCCCAAGTACATCGTCAACAGCGCCGGGGATCAATATTTCGCGCCGGATTCGTCGCAGTTCTACTGGAAAGATCTCAAGGGCGAAAAGGAAATCCGGTACGTGCCGAACACGAAGCACGATCTGAACGGATCGGATGTCCGGCAGAACGTTCAGGCGTTTTATACACAGATTGTGAACGGCGAGCCCCGGCCGCAGGTGGACTGGAGCTTCGAGAAGGACGGCTCCATTCACATGAAGTGCACCTCGAAGCCAACGGAAGTACGCATGTGGCAGGCGAACAATCCAAAGGCGCGCGATTTCCGGCTGGATACGATCGGGAAGGCGTACGTCAGCACCGTGCTCGACGATAAGGGCGGCGGGCTCTATATCGCGAGCATCGATCAGCCGGATCCGGGCTACACCGCGTTCTTCATCGAAGCCACGTTTCCGACGAAGACCTCATCCATCAAAATCACGAGCGGCGTCCGCATCACGCCCGATACGATGCCTGCCGGACCACCGCCCAAAACTCGTCCTTAAACCATGCCTGAAATCACGTACAATAACCGCCGCGCGGTTGCTGTTGAAAACGATACTGTGCGAGTGATCGTGCTGCCGGAGGGCGGGCACATCGCCGCAATCGAACATAAGAAGTCGGGAGTGAACCCGCTGTGGAATCCGCCCTGGACTTCGGTCGATCCGGTGACTTTCGATTCGAACAAGAATCCGGAATTCGGCACGGCCTGCGATGCGCGGCTGCTGGCGGGGATCATGGGGCACAATCTTTGTCTCGATCTGTTTGGCGGCCCCGACGCCGAGGAAGAAGCGGCTGGCGTGACTGCGCACGGCGAGGGTTCCGTGGTTGCCTTTGACTTGAGCGAAGGGCAGGGATCTCTCACGATGCGGGCGCACATGCCGCTCGCGGAGATTCAATTCGAACGCACGATTGCGCTCGCGGGCGGAGCTGTCAGGATTCACGAAGCTGTGGAGTCGCTGGCGGCATTCGACCGGCCGATCGGGTGGACGCAGCACGCCACGCTGGGGCCGCCGTTTCTCGAAAATGGCAAAACGCAGTTCCGCGCGTCGGCGGGAAAATCGAAAGTCTTTGAAGGTGAATTCGGCGACGACGCCTATCTGGTCACGGGCGCGGAGTTCGACTGGCCGCTCTGCCCTCGCAAAGACCGCGCGTGGATGGATCTGCGGGTGATGAATATTTATCCGAAATCGAGCGCGTACACGGCGCATGCGATGGACGAAGCTCGGGAGCATGCATTCTTCACGGCGTGGAGCCCGGCTTCGAAGGTCTCATTCGGTTACGTCTGGAAGCGGAAGGATTTTCCGTGGCTGGGGATATGGGAAGAGAACCACAGCCGGACCGCCAGTCCATGGAATGGCAAAACGCTGACACGGGGGATGGAATTCGGCGCGTCGCCTTTTCCGGAATCACGCCGCGCGGCAGTGAATCGCGGCAAGCTGTTCGGCATTCCCACATTCCGCTGGCTACCGGCAACATCAAAGATCGAAGCGGAATATTGGGCGGTGATCGGCGAAGCGGAAGAGCCGGTGGAAGTACTGCGCTGGCCTGCGTAGCGGCCCTTTACGACGCGGTGGCCAGGAGAGTATCTTCGGAACCGTTCAGTTTGCCGATGGCAGCGGCGGCTTCCATCAGTTCGTAGCGCAGGAGGGTGAGGTCGCTCGAGCCTCCGGCCGCCATTACTCGATCGAGTTCCTTCAGGCTGGCCTCCAGCTTTTGTTTCGATGTAACGGCCTGTGCCAGCCGCACCTGGTCGCGCGATTCCATCTGGTTGTAGAGCCAGCGCGTCGTCAGCAGATTATTGATGCGCAGCGTCGCTTCCAATGCGTCAATCGGTTTCGTCAGGAAGTCTTTCGCCCCCAGCTCCATGGCCCGTTTGCGCGCGGCCGGCGTGGTGTCCGCCGTGATCACGAGCACAGGAAGATAGACGCGGTCCGGGATCCAGCCGCCGAGCTGGCGAAGGACAGCGTAGCCGTCCATGTTCGGCATCATGAGATCGAGCAGGATCAGGTCCGGCCGCCAGGTTCGAAAGCGTTCGAGCACTTCGCGGGAATCCGTGACAGCGCTGTGGTTACGGTAACCCGCCATTTGCAGGATGCGTTCCAGCAGCATTACGTTCGAGGCGTTGTCATCCACAATCAGAATGCGGGACTCCGCCAGGACTTTACGATCGATCATTCTCTAAACTCCGACCCCCAGAACCTCATCGACATAGGTGAGCAGGCGCCGGATGTCGAGCGGCTTCGTGAAATATTCGTTCGCACCCGCGGCGTACAGGCGGTCCACCTGACTGGGGGTGGCATCGGCGCTGATCATGACGATCGGCGTTTCGGCGGTGCCGCTTCTTTGGCGCAGAGCACGCAGCACTTCGTCGCCGGTCATATCCGGCAGGTGCAGGTCGAGGAAAATGAGGTCGGGCGCGTGCTGCGAAGCCAGTTCGAGACCGATGCGGCCCTGCATTGCGGAAATGAGCTGCACTTCGGGGCGCGATTGCAGGATGCGCTGCATCAGAAGATTGTTCGACAGATTGTCTTCGATATAGAGCAGCTTCAGTTTGCGGGCCGCCGGTGCCGCCGGCGCGCGCTCTTCGACGATTTCCGGTTCCGGTGAGGGCAGGGCATTCAGCGGGCATTCGCCGAGCGGGAGTTCCAGCCAGAAGGTGCTGCCGGCGCCGATGCGGCTTTCCACGCCGATCGTGCCGCCCATCGCCAGCATCAGGCGCTTGCTCAGAGCAAGACCGATGCCGGTTCCTTCGATGCCGGATTGATCGGTTACCAGGCGTTCGAATGGCTGGAAGAGTTTGTCGATCTTTTCGGCCGGTACGCCTTCGCCCGTGTCCGTGATGGCGAGACGGAAATAGACCCCTTCCTTCACCTGGCAAGCGATCGTGACGCTGCCGCCGGGCTGGTTGTACTTGATCGCGTTCGAAAGCAGATTCAGGATCACCTGCTGGAAGCGCTGGCGGTCCGCCAGAATGAAACGGGCCCAGCCGGTGGATTCCGGCTTGCGGAAAATAATGTCGTGTTCGCGCGCGAGCGGTTCCAGAAGATCGATGGTCGACTGAACGGCTTCACCCGCGTGGATGGGCTCGATTGACAGAGTGAGCTTGCCGGCCTCAATGCGGGCGAGGTCCAGCACCTCGTTGATCAGCGTGAGCAGGTGGCGGCCACCTTTGAGAATCTGATCCACGCTTTGCCGTTGAGGAGGCGTCAGTTCATCGAGGTCGAGCAGTTGCGCGAAGCCGAGGATAGCGTTCATCGGCGTGCGCAGCTCATGGCTCATGCGTGAAAGGAATTCGCTCTTGGCGTGGTTGGCACGCTCGGCTTCGGCTCGCGCCTGGCGCAGCGTTTCTTCAATTTTCTTGGAGGCCGTGATGTCACGGAATACCGCCACGCCACCGCGCGTCACATCATCGGCCCTGCGCAGAGGCCGTGCGACGGCGTCCAGCCAGATGTCTTCGCCGGTGCTTCGGCTCCGGAGGACGAGCTCCAAATTGCCGGGGTTTTCACCGCGGATGGCGCGCACCAGGGGAATTTCTTCCTCGGGGCAGGGGGTCATGGTGTCGGCGCGATAAATCGAGACCTGCTCCAGCATGTTGGTGAGGGTGCTGCAGAGGGCGCCTTCGCCAAGCAAATTCCAGGCGGCGGGATTGCAGAGAACGAGTTCGCCGGCGCTATCCGCCACCACCACAGCTTCCGCCATGCTGTTGAGAATGCACTCGAGCAGGCGAGCCTGCTTCTGGTTGGCGGCTTCGGATTCCGAAAGTTCTCTGGCACGCTGTTCCAGATCGACGGTCTGCCGTTTCAGAACGCGCGCAGTCTCGCGTAAGGTATCGTTCAGCTTGCCGATTTCATCATCCGAGGTGTAGCGAGGTTCCTTCATTTCACCGTACAGCAGGCCGCCGGCGTTCTCCTGAAGTTCGTCGACGCGGCGAACGATGCCGGTGGCAAACAGCAGCATCGCCACGAATCCGCCGATCAAGCCGACAGCAATGCTGAGCAGTACCGCCAGGTCCGACCTTTTGATGGCAGTGGCGAGGGCCCGCGCCTGATCGGTCAGGACACGCACCACCACATCCTGCATGGCCTTCGTTTGCTGGTCAATCTGAGCGTTGCTCTGGCGGATCTGGCTGAGCCATGTCCGGCTGAGGGCGGCGGCGTCGTGATTCGGCTGAGAAAGACCGGCGAGGAAAATGTCGGTGGCGGCGCGGCGGTCCGCGAAAAGGTTCGTCAGGGTGTCGACTCGCGCCATCTGCTCCGGCTGGCCGGTGAGGGTGGCGCGGAGCTGGGGAAGGAGCTTCTCGCTCTCTTTGGTCGCGTCCCGGTAGTTCTTCAGATAGGCAGGATCGTTTGTCAGGGCGTAAGTGGCGAGAGCGTGGTCTTCCTCGAGCAGAACGGTGTGGACTTTCTGCATGGCGCTATAGCGCTGGAGCGCGGTTTTGATCCACGCGGTCGCGCCCATATAGCCGCCCTGAACCACGACAAAGGCGACGCTAAAAAAAACAAGGGCCACCAGCGGGATCGCGGTGACAATCAGCCCTTTCCGGCGCAGCGGCATGTTCAGCCAGAGCTGCCGGAATCTTCCAGTTGCCGTCTTCACAAAAATGCCCTTTTCTCCGAGGGTAAGTTTGCGGCAATTGCCGACAATACAGGAATATTGTGGAGGGTTATCGCCCGTTAGGCAACCTTGAAAAAGGTTAACAGCCGTGGAATAGTGCGATATTCCGCACTCCGTATGGGAGAAAAACAGCCCTCGCGTGTCAGGTTTATGACCTTTACCTGCGAGGGCGGTAGCGATCAGGCTACGGTAGTCCGCGTTCCCATGGTGGGGGCGGTCCGATTCATCGGGGTGGAGTGGATCGCCTCAACGAGAAGCCGGGAGCAGGTCTGAACGCGCTTGTAAGCCTTACGAACGTCATCGAGCGTTCCTTCGTAAGGATCGTCGATTTCGAGGGCGGCGCCGGGTTCGAGGGAGCCGAGCAGGATCGTCTTGCGGGCGGCCTCCGGGAAACGATCCGTAAGAACGATGTAATTTACGTAGTCCATGACGACCAGCAGGTCGGCGGCATCAATCATTTCCTGCGAAAGCGGCTGTGCATGATGGCCTTCGAGCGAAAAGCCGAATTCGGTGGCCACTCGCGCCGCCCGGGCATCCGCATTTCGGCCGGGAATGGCAAAAGTTCCGGCCGATTCCGTGCGAATATGCGGCGCTGCCGCGCGGAACATTACCTCCGCCATGGGACTGCGCATGATATTGCCGTGGCAAATGAACACGACGGATCGCACCGGTTTCTGGAACGGCCGGAAGCGGCCTGGGCGCATCAGCGCCTTGCGGACGTATTTGAGCGGAACCGTGATCCCGGCCTGCCGCATCGTGCGCAGGCGGTGATAGGCTGCCGGCGAGAGCGCGGCGCGCGCCGCTGTGCCCGCCGCCATGAAACCTACGGCGCCCACGGCGAAAAGAAACTCCTGAACGGCTGGCCATGGGTCGGACCAGGACCAGATCGAGTCCTTCGTGCTCGCGAAATCCGTGAACGCCTGCGCGGCTACGCGCCAGCCGTAACGTTCGGGCGACGTGATTGCCTCCCACATGCGTTTCAGATCGCCCGCAAGCCAGCGGAAGCGCGTGCCGGCGCGTGGAATGGCCGGCGCGGGACGCTCGCCGTGCGCAATCTGCCACAGGTACCAGGGGAAATCGACGCCGCTGTGCAGGGCCAGCGAGATCGAACCCCAGAAGCGGCCGTTGACTTCCATGAGACCGATGCGGCCGGAAACCGGATCCTTGCGGAATTCCACCATCGCCACGCCTTCCCATTCGAGAGCGCGCAGCAGGGCGATGGATTCGCGCAGCAGTTCGGGATCGATGGGCTCCGTCTCGGCCGAGATGCTGACGCCGCCGCGCACAGGGTATTCACGAATGCGGCGGTGCTGGGTGGCGGCGACAGGATGTCCTTCATGCATCAGCATGTCGACAGCGACGCCGTGGCCCGGAATATAGTCCTGAATGAGAAACCACTTGCCGAAATCGGGAAACCGGTCAAAGTGCTCGCGCAGCCGTTCGAAATTGTGAACCGCTTCGCTCTTGATGCCCGTCGCTATCTCACCTTCTCTTGACCGGGGCTTCACGATTACCGGGAAACGAATCTCGTGACGCATGGCGGTCAGCATGACCACGTCCGGGATGTGATAGTCGCGCGGAACGCTGATCCCCGCTGCTTCGGCAACCGCAAGTGTGTCGGGCTTATGGAGGATCTTTTCCACGGATTCCGGTTTCGGCGCACAGTAATATGCGAGCTCACGAACCTGCTCATCGCACGCCATGAGGGCCTTCAGGCACTCATCGCCGCAGGGCATGATCGTATCGATGTCGCGTTCCTGGATCAGTGCGCGAAGCTCTTCAAGAAATCGCTCGGGTTCTCTCTCGTTGTCCGGCAGCCAGGTGAACGACCTCAGCGCGCGGGAAGTAAGATGCCGTCCTCTGCCGATGAGCGCCGCGTGAACGGGAATACCGCGCGCGGCCAGCCGCCGCGCCACCGGAATGACGATCCGGGGCAGATTTCCGATTAAGAGCGTGCCCTTCACTGCGCCACCCCCGCCGCATGTTCAACAGCGGGCGTCTGAATGGATGCCGCGTCGAGAAGACTGTTCAGTTCGCGTCCCACGCTCCGGATGTACTCCTCGCTCAGAAAGCTGTCGTGATCTCCTTCGGTATCGAATATCCGAAGCTCGCCCTGAATATAAGGACGCCAGCCGAAGGTTGGGTCCGGATACTCCACAATCTCGTTTTTCGCGCGGAACAACACGGCATTTCCGTGATACGGTTCCGGCTGATAACGCCGCAGCGCAAGCATGAAAGCCTCCCAGGTATTTAATCGGCCGAATCCTTTGCCGTTTGCCCAAATATTCAAATTCATTCGCCAGTTGCGGAGTTTGAGTCCCGCGAAAACCTTCCAGTCTGTCCGGCGGACCGCGCGGAGATTGAGAAGCAGCATACGACGCCAGCGTTCGAGCGTGCTGAATTCGCTCGATGCGGCGCCGATGTCATCCGGCGAGCCGATCTGCGTGTCGAGCAGAACCAGCAGCGCCGTATCTTCGCCTTCGCGTTGAAGCTGCCGCGCCATCTCGAAGGCCACGATCCCACCCGCGGAAAATCCACCGATCCGATAGGGCCCTGCCGGCTGCACGGAACGAATGGCGCGGATGTAATCAGCCGCCATTGCCTGTACGGACGTGGCAACCGGTTCACGGCCGTCGAGGCCGCGCGCCTGAATTCCATAGACCGGCTGATCGCCATCGAAGCAGGACGCGAACGAGCGGAAGCTGACAATGTTGCCGCCGATTGCGTGCACGAGAAACAGAGGCGGTTTCGAACCGGCGGCCGAGATCGGCACGAGGGTGCACCAGGGCGGTGTCCAGCCGGCATCGCGAATTACCGCCGCGAGCCTGGCTACAGTAGGCGCCTGCAGGAGCGTGGAAAGGGGGAGATCCTTGCCGAGCTGCTTCTCGATGCGGGCAAAAAGGCGCGCGGCGAGAATGCTGCTGCCCCCGGCATCGAAGAAATCCGAATCGCGGCCGACAGAGTTGCGGTCGAGAACAGACCTCCAGATCGAGAGCAGCTTCGCCTCGAGGTCATCCGATCCTTCGCCGCCGTTGTCTTCCGGCTCGGCGATTTCCGTGAGGGCCGGCAGCGCGTTGCGGTCGATCTTTCCGTTCGGCAGCCGCGGCATTTCCGGGAGCTCGATCAGATGGCCCGGGACCATATACGAGGGCAGCTTGGATTTCAGGAAAGCGCGGACTTCGCCGGTCAGATTCTGTGTGGGGAGTGCAACGAAATAGGCGGCGAGTGCGGGTTCGCCGGAAGGTTCCTGCTTCACTGCGACCGCGTTTTCCCGAATCAGCGGGCACTGCGAGAGGACGCTTTCGATTTCGCCCAGTTCAATGCGGAAGCCGCGCAGTTTGATCTGCGAATCGGTGCGTCCGAATATTTCGGCGCGGCCATCGGGCCGGATTGCCGCCAGATCGCCCGTTCGATACATGCGGGCGCGTGGACCGGGGCAGAATGGATCGGGCAGGAAGCGCTCGGCCGTGAGCTCGGGACGGTTCAGGTAGCCATTCGCAACGCCATCGCCGCCGATATACAGTTCTCCCTTTTCGCCCTCGGGTACGGGATGCCGCTCCTCATCGAGTACATAGAACGACGTGTTGGCGATGGGTGCGCCTACGGTAATGTCGTTCGCGGAAGTAATCCGGCATACCGAGGACCAGATGGTTGTCTCGGTAGGCCCGTACATGTTCCACAACTCGCCTTTCGGGATCAGCGCTTCCGCCAGAGAAGGCCGAAGCGGCTCTCCGCCGCAGAGCATTTTCAATCCCGGTTTGCCTCTCCATCCGGAATCGAGGAGCATGCGCCATTGGCCCGGAGTGGCCTGGAGAATCGTCGCGCCGGCCCAATCGATGAGACGCGAGAGCTTCTTCGGATCGCGGCTTTCCTCACTCGTCGCAATGTGGACATGTGCGCCCGAGATGATGGGCAGCAACAACTCCATTTCGGCGATGTCGAATGACAGAGTGGTGACGGCGAGCAGTACATCGGTCTCGCGGATGCCGGGCTCTGAGCGCATCGACCAGAGAAAATTCACCAGTCCCCGATGCTGAATCTCAACGCCTTTCGGCTTACCTGTCGAGCCTGACGTGTACAGAACGTAAACAGCATCTTCCGGGCGCGGTGCGCTCTCAAACGGTTCGGCTGACGCGGCGGCAATTTCGTCACGCTCGCGATCCAGATGGATGCAGCGCGTGCGCATCGGAAACGTGTTCTCGGTCCGCTCGTGCGTAATGATGGCAGCGAGAGCCGCATCGTTCGCCATGAACTCCAGGCGGTCGACAGGGAAGCGCGGGTCGAGGGGAACATAGACGCCGCCCATCTTCATGACCGCCAGCATGGAGCAGAGCATTTCGAGCGAGCGCTCAAGGCAGATGCCGATATAATCGCCGCGGCGCGCCCCCCGTTCGAGGAGATGACGGGCGAGGCGGTTCGCATCGCGGTCCAGTTCCGAATAGGTGCGCGCTTCTTCGCCGCACGCGGCGGCGCGGCGCAACGGGGTAGCTCCGGCCTGCGTTTCGAACAGACGGCCAACAGTGGTATCCGAAGGGTATACCCTGCGGCTGATTGCGCTGCTCCCGGCGATGTCGTTTTTCAATTCAGTCCTCTCACGTGAATAGCGGCGGAATCGCCTGCGGGGAAAGACCCTGCAGTAATCGCGCCAACCTGCGTGGACTCACACGACTCGCCGTGCATTCGTTTCCCCCATAACGGGCAGACCTTCGCGACCATGACAAGGAAACTCAGCGAGACGTAAGTCTCCGTGGCGATCACGCCCCACGCCATCCCCACATGAGCGAAGTGGGGCGCAAGAGCGGTGGCAAGGGCGATGTTGAGAATGCCGGCGGTGAGCGTGGTTCGATAAACCATGCGGTCATAGCCAAGCGGCACAAGCCACTGCATGCCGAGCGAGCAGGTAAGCGAAACGAGGACGGGATAAGCCGATTCGATCCGCAGCACTGCGACGGCGGGCTCAAACCCGCTGCCCATGAGGATACGCACAATGAGCGGCGCAAATGCGTACTGAACCGCTCCCAAAGCGATGCCCCCGGCGGCCATCAGAATCATGCCGGAGCGTGCGAGCCGCCGCGCTTTATCCATGGACCGTGAGGCCAGATTGCTCATGCGCGGGAAGAGAACGTCGCGGATCGGGATCAACAGCCCGAATGCCGCGCGGGTGATCTTGTCCGCGCCTGCGAAATACCCGACATAGGTGGGTGCAACGAACAGCCCCAGAATAAAGGAGTTGCCGACGCTGTACATACTTTCCCCGCTGCGGAGCAGGAACATGGGCCACCCCTGGGCGAACGCGGAGCGCATCAGGTCAAAACGTGGCCGAGAGCACGGGATGGTGCGAAACGCGAGCGCGAGGCCGAGGAGCGAAGTGATTGCCGGCGCCAGCGCCTGGAATCCGAGGACCTTCCAGCCGTCATCCGGCGAGTGAACGAAAATAAAAATACAAATACAACCTACGACCTTACCGACGATCTCGAGGCCCGCGCAGAGCTTCATACGTTCCAGCCCCTGGAAGAACCAGAGGGGTGCGATGCCCTGGAAGACGCCGTAGCAGAGGCCGGTTGCGACGAGGAGCGGATGCTCGCGCAGCACAGGAATCAGGAAGGCCACAGCCGCCGCAATGATCGTGCATCCAAACGAGAGAACGGTCTGTGCGGAGAGTACGCCGGTCATCACCTCCCCGCATTTGTGAGGATTATCCTGATAACGCGCGATTTCACGCGTTCCCGAAAAGCTGAAACCGAACTCGATCGCGAGGACGAGAAATTCGGCCAGGGCCTGCATGAAAGCGACCAGGCCCCATCCGGCGGGCTTGAGGGTGCGCGCGAGGTAGGGAACGATGATGAGCGGCAACGCCTTGCGGCACAACTGCACGCCATAGAGCGCCAGGGCGTCATGGACCAGCTTGTGACGAGTGAGACGAACGAGACGGTCTTTCACGGGTTCATTTGCGGTAAGACACAGACATGCGGCGGTTTTCCATGCACGGAATGCCCCATTCGCCAAATGACGGTCCTTTCTGTCATCGCGGCGGTTATCAGATGGCTCCAGGGCTCCAACACCTGGAAGCGAGGAGCTTTTTAGTGGAACCGGCCTCCACTGCGCGGCGGCGATTTCTTCATAGGGTCACGCCGGCTGCGTGCTCTATTACAACTCTGTGTAATGACCGGCACTCCGCCGCGTCGAGCAGCTTCCCGAGTTCAGCGCCCACGTTTTCTATCGAAGCGTCGTCGAAGAGGTTGTCGTGCTCGCCCTCTATATCCACGATTCGCAGTTCACCTCGAATCAGGGGCCCCCAGCCAAACGTCGGTTCGGGATATCGCACCAGTTGGTTTCTTGCGCGGAACAGGATTGCGTCGCCGTCATAAGCTTCGGGGCGATAATGGCGAAGCGCCAGCATAAACGCCTCCCACGGATTCAGGCGCCGCGAGCCCCGGCGATGCTGCCACAAATGAAATGACATTCTCCAGTTTCGGATTTTGTAGCCGGCAAATACGCGCCAGTTCGTCCGCCAAACGCCCCGCAGGTTGAGTAACAGCTTCCTTCGCCATCTTTGGGCGGCGCCAAAGTCCGGCGCGGCGGCTCCCATGTCGTCCGGCGATCCAATCTGTGTGTCGAGAAGGAGCAAAATGTCAATTTCATCGCCGCTTTTCCTGAGTTGTCTCGCCATCTCGAATGCCACAACTCCCCCGGCGGAGAAGCCCCCGAGACGGTAAGGTCCATTTCTCTGAACGGAACGGATCGCGCGGATATAGTCGGCAGCCATCGCCTCGATGGAGCTTGCGACTTCTTCCCGCCCGTCCAAACCACGAGCCTGAACGCCGTAGATGGGCTGGTCGCTGTTCACGCACGAGGCAAGCGATCGAAAATTGACAACATTGCCACCGATCGCGTGAATCAGGAACAGGGGCGGTCTGGATCCGCCGGTTGAAATCGGAACAAGTGTTCCCCAGGGCGGCGTCCAGCCTTCGTCACGAATGATGGATGCGAGATCCGCCACGGTGGGCGCCTCAAGAAGAGTCGCAAGCGGAAGATCGTGCCCGAGCTCCTTCTCAATCCGCGCAAAGACACGCGCCGCGAGAATGCTGCTTCCGCCGGCATCAAAAAAATCAGTCGTGCGGCCAATTTCAGGCCGCTGGAGAACCGCCCGCCAGATTCCGAGCAACTGCGACTCAAGGTCATCAGCGCCGTCTCCGGTGTCACCGGCTTCTTTCCCATTTCGCGGAAGTTCTGTCAGGGCGGCGCGGTTGATCTTTCCATTGGGAAGTACGGGCATTCGGTCGAGCGCGATCAGTTGAGCCGGAACCATGTAGTCCGGCAGGTTGCTCTTCAGAAATTGCCGGATATCGCCGGTGAGATCCTGAGGAAGGGCAGCGACAAAGCAGGCGATCAGCGCCGATTCACCCGTCGGCTCTTCTCTGACAATCACTGCGTTTTCGCGAACAAGGGGACATTGGCCGAGGACCGATTCGATTTCACCCAGTTCCACACGGAATCCGCGGATCTTGATTTGACCATCGAGCCGCCCGTAGATCTCGGTGGAGCCATCTTCCCGAAACGCGGCAACATCGCCGGTGCGGTACATGCGGGCGTCCTGTTCGGCGAACGGATCGGGCAGGAAGCGCTGCGCGGTCAGATCGGGTCGATTCAGATATCCCATGGCGACACCCGCGCCGCCGATATACAGCTCGCCTTTGTGGCCGGTGGAAACCGGCCGCATTTGTTCATCGAGAATATAGAACCGGGTGTTGGCGACCGGCCAGCCCACCGTAATCGGCTCGTTCGCGGAGTGAATGCGGCAGAGCGAAGACCAGATCGTCGTTTCGGTGGGACCGTACAGATTCCACAACTCGCCCTTCGCGGAGAGTTCGACCGCAAGCGACTGACGCAGCGGCTCGCCTGTACAGAACAGTTTGACTCCGGGTTTTCCCTTCCAGCCAGCCTCAAGCAGCATCCTCCACCGGCCGGGCGTCCCCTGAAGAATCGTAGCGCCGGAAGACTCGATCACGCGCAACAGTTTCCGCGGATCGGCGCATTCTTCGGACGTCGCGATTTGCACGCGCGCACCGGCGATGAGTGGGAGAAGCAGTTCCGCTTCGGCGATATCGAACGATAAAGTGGTTACGGCCAGGAGGATGTCGTCCTCCGAAATCCCCGGCTCATCGCGTACGGAGCAAAGCAGGTTCACGAGCGAGCGATGGGAGATCTGCACGCCCTTCGGCCTTCCTGTGGAACCGGAAGTATAGAGAACATATACCCCGCCGGCCGAGTCTGGCGTTTCGGTCAGCGGCTCAGCCAGGGCGCCCGCGATTGCGGTGCGCTCTCTATCCAGATCAATGCGAGCAACCGGAATGGTAAGAATGCCGCCGGTGGGGCGATGGACGATTACTGCGGCGAGTCAAGTCTCTCCGGAGGAAATGCCGGATCGAGCGGGACATAGATTCCGCCCATCTTCATAACTGCGAGCATCGCGGCCAGCATGTCCGGTGAGCGATCGAGGCAGATCCCGATAAAATCGCCGGCACGGAGCCCGCGAGAAACAAGATACTGGGCCAGCTGATTAGCGGCGCGGTCTAAGTCGGAGTAAGTGTGAGTGATATGGCCGCACGCAACCACGCACCGCGACGGAGTGCGCTGTGTCTGCGCTTCAAATAAGCGAGATACCGTTTGGCCACACGGATACTCGCGGAGCGCACTTCGTGAGTGCCCCAGGCCACCCTGTTGTTCCACGTTACAGACCTCGCAA
>DASZVV010000455.1:0-37843 GCA_035546955.1 Bryobacteraceae bacterium | reverse complement strand
CGCCCCCCGTTCGTAATCGATATCCACGAGAAACACTGCAGCTTCCTGTCCATTGATCACGCGCTTTTCGAGACTGCCCGGATGGAGGGAGACGACTTCGTTATGACCGTTGACGCCATCGCCAAGCAGCCAACCAGAGATCATTTTTGAGATCGAGTCCTGCAAAGCCCGGCCAATCTCAGCCGTTGGCGTATAAACCCTTAGGAGGGTGACCGAGGCAACGTTGTTCATCGCGTGGTGGTTAACCGACCCGCTGCCGACCTCACCGTGGGCTTCGGGACCAGGTCCGAGGGTGAGATTGCCTACGAACCATCCCGCCGCTTTGACGAACTCCAACGCCTTCTCAAGCGGGTTGTCCGCACCCCAGACTTTCACTAATTCGGCATCCACGTTGCCGACCTGGAACTTCACCAGCGATCTCGTGCCGTCAACCGCGATCCAAAGAGTCTGGCCCGACTTTGGAAACGATACCTTGTAACAGTTGAACCTCCCGGCAGGCACCTGGACGGTCTCAATCCCGGTTACAGACAATTCTGTGGCGGATGCCTGAGGCACGCCGGAGGTGACTGGAATTGTCGTCTTATACCCGACGGCAAGCGGTAACCGCCGAACTGTAAAGACTGACTCTTCCGGGTCGAGTGCGGGGTCAAGCAAGGGAAGTCGCAGTTGTATCTCCGAGAAGATCATTCGATGCCATGTCCGGCGCTTGATCCAGAGGCCGCAGCGTATCGCGGTCCACTCTCACCTGAATACTGCGTTTGGATTTCGCGGTGGTGAGTTCCCAGCGGAGATAGACAGAATTTGCGTAACCGTCGCGCGGGTTGGAGCGAGAGGCCTCTCCTACGGTTTTCAGCCACGGATCAGCGGAATAAGTGATTGTTTCTCCGGTGAAGGCTCCGTTGCGTTTGATAGTGAGCTGTTCCAGTTCACCGTCCAGCCATGGTGCCGGAAGAAAGCTGCTGCTCCCGGGTATCAGCTTGCGGGCCTTTTCGATCAGATCCGGCTGATCGGCGAAGTTCTTTGAGAGGATCTGAAGTTCCTTTTCCGCACCTGGGCGATCACCTTTTTGCAGCAGACACAGAACGAGTTGGTATTGCGCCTGCGCTGCCAGTTGTTTATTTGTGTTGGGAGACGCGACAACCTGACGGAAGATCTGGATTGCACCGTCGAGGTCACCCACCGTTTCCTGTGCGTGAATGCCTTTTTGAAGAAGATCAGCGGCGGATTGGGCGCTGACTGCTCCAGCCAGAAGCAACGTGGACATCACCGCGATTGCGACTCGTGAAGTGCTCATGACCTGACGCTACAAGGGTAATGTTACCGGATTGTTACGCGAATCGCCCGATTTTCGGGAAAGTTGGTGCTGGCCACGTAGTATGGTAAATGGTATGGCGACCCGCAAAGTCACGGTCACGCTCCCTGATGAACAACTGGCGGAAATTCGCGCCCTGGCTTCCGCGGGCCGGGCGGCCAATGTGTCCGCATTCGTCCAGCACGCGGTCGCTACCGCACTTGCCGATGCGGCCGGATGGCGCGAAATGTTGAAGGAGGCGCTAGATGAGACGGGCGGTCCTCTTACAGCCAAAGAGAAGGTTTGGGCGGATGCCATCCTTACCTCGGACAAGCGGAAACCGGGCCCGCACCGTCGGAATGCCGCGTGAAAGGAATCACGCTTGATACAGGTGCTCTGATTGCGCTTGATCGGCACGACCGGCGTGTCATCGCCTTAATTGAACGCTGTGTGGATCGTGGTATGCAGATCACGGTCCCCGCGACGGCTCTGGCACAGGCACTGCGGAACCCCGCGCGTCAGGCGAGGCTGAGCCGATTGATTCGTCAGCCCGAAACCAACCTGATCGTATTGGATGGACCTGACGCGACGGCTGTGGGTTTACTTCTCGCGCAAACCGGAACCAGCGATGTGGTCGACGCGCATGTAGCCGTCTGTGCGCGGCGCGCGGAGCAGGCAGTGATAACGAGCGATCCTGAAGACCTTCGACGCCTTGCCCCGGGTCTCCGGCTGGTCGAGATCTGAACTTCGTTAATTTTGGGCCACAGATGAACACAAATGAGGCTACGACGCCGGCTCTGCCGCCTGCAGGTGTTCGAGCAGGAGGCGATTCACCAGCGCGGGGCTGTGGATTGGCACCGCGTGGGCCGCGCCGGTGAGTAAGACGTAGCGGGCAGTGGGGATAGCTTCCGCCATGGTTTCCCCTGCCCAGGCGGGGGCGATCAGGTCTTCATCGGCGGAGACAATCAGTATTGGAAGTCCCGATAGCTCGGCAAGGCGCGGAGTCGCGTCATACGCCTTCATGGCCGAAAGCTGCTGCATGATGACGGGCGAAGGGTCGGCCAGATCGTGTCCGAATAACTGGCCGAGGTCGTGCGCGAGCTTTGCGCGATCCGCGGTTGCCAGGATCGATTGAGGCATTACCATTTCGGGGAATGCATTGCGCCGCTGGGAGCGGGTGCCGACTCGCGTCCGCATGCCGATCCACACCATGCGCGCCGCCGGACGCGTCGGAATACGCCCGTCGGCGAACGTGCAGAGCAGTGCGAGGCTGCGAACACGGGCACGGTGATTCAGGGCGAGGTCGAGCGCGATCAGTCCACCCATGGAATGGCCCACGATGTGGACCGAATCCCAGCCCTGGTGGTCCATCAGGGCGAGCGCATCTGCGGCCATCCTTTCGATCGAAATCGGGCCGCTGTTGGGGACGCTGCGGCCGGACCCGCGATTGTCGAAACAGAGGCAGCGATATTGCAGATGCAGGTCCGCCATCTGCGGCTCCCACGCCGCCCCCTGCACGCCCGCGCCCTGGATGAGCACCACGGGCGGTCCTTCACCTTTTACGGTGTAGTGCAGAGTGCAGCCCGCTGTTATCATAGAGGTGTAGTTCCCCGTAAAAATCTCCCGTGATTTCAGTAAACAACGTAAGCATGCGCTACGGCGCAAAAGTTCTGTTTGACGACGTTACCACGACGTTTCTGCCCGGCCGCCGCTATGGGCTGACCGGCCCGAACGGCGCGGGCAAATCGACGTTCATGAAGATCCTGACCGGCGAAATGGATCCGCAGAAAGGCACCGTCATCCGCCCGAAGCGGGTGGGCGTTCTCAGCCAGGATCAGTTCGCGTTCGACGCCTATCGCGTGATCGACACCGTGATCATGGGCAATAAACCGCTCTGGGCGGCGCTCGAGGAGCGTGAACGACTCTACGCCAAGACGGATATGACCGATGAAGACGGGATGCGGCTGGGCGAGCTCGAAGGCATCGTCGCCGAGAACGACGGTTACACGGCCGAGAGCGATGCCGCGGTGCTGCTCGATGGGCTCGATGTTCCCGAGCCTTTCCACGAAAAGAAAATGCATGAGCTGCAGGGCGGCCAGAAGGTTGGAGTGCTGCTCGCGCAGGCGCTGTTCGGCGGTCCGGACGCGCTGCTGCTGGACGAACCGACGAACCACCTCGATCTCGAATCCATCCACTGGCTGCAGGATTTTCTTTCGCGCTATCAGGGGACGCTGATCGTGATTTCGCATGATCGCCACTTCCTCAACAGCGTCTGCACCCACACGGCCGATATCGATTACGAAACGATCATCACCTATACCGGCGGCTATGACGACATGGTGCTGGCGAAGACGCAGGTGCGTTCGCGACTCGAAGCGGAGAACGCGCAGCGCGAGAAGAAGATCGCGCAGTTAAACGAATTCATCGCGCGATTCTCGGCCGGTACGCGTTCGAGCCAGGTGATGTCGCGCAAGAAGGAAGTGGAACGGCTGGCAACAGCGGATCTCGCGCGGTCGAACATTCAGCGCCCGTTCATCCGGTTCGACATGAAACGGCCGTCGGGCAAGCACGCGCTTGAAGTGAAGGGACTGACGAAGTCGTATGAAGGCGGGTCACCTGTGATTTCGAATTTCACGGTGAGTGTCACGCGTGGCGAGAAGGTCGGGATCATCGGGCGTAACGGCGTGGGGAAGACCACGATTCTGCGCTCGCTGATGGGCACTGCGCCGGCCGGGATGGCGGAAGATTTTCCCGTGGACGGCGGCGTGATGGAGTGGGGCCATGAGGTGCAGGTCGGCTATTTCCCTCAGGATCCGCGCGGGACGATCCGGCCGGGGCTGACGATCTTCGAATGGCTGCAGCAGTTCGATCCGCAGGCCGGGAATGAGGAACTCCGCGGGCTGCTTGGACAGATGCTGTTCAAGAGCGAGGAAGGCATGAAGCCGACCGCCGCGCTTTCGGGCGGCGAAGTCGCGCGCCTGGTCTTCTGCCGGTTGATGCTGCAGAAGCCGAATGTGCTCCTGCTCGATGAGCCGACGAATCACCTGGATCTCGAATCGATCAACGCGCTGAATGTCGCGCTGCAGAAGTATCAGGGAACGCTGTTCCTGGTCACGCACGACCACGATCTGCTCGAAGAGACGGCAACGCGAATCTGGCGGGTAACGTCGGGCAACATTGAGGATTTCAAGGGCACGTACGACGAGTTGCAGTCGGTTGCAGCCTGAGGGCGGAGGCCGAAGCCCCTTCCCTCCAGCGAGTTATTGGCCGCCGCTGCCCGCCAGAACAACTGGATAGTAGTGAGGCTTCTGGCTCCCTGTTTGATTCAGCGTCACCTGCACGCTGAATGAGTCGCCGTCTTTCAGCCACAGCGGCGCGCCGGCTGCTGCGATCCACGGATTCCCCGTGGGCGCCGCGCAGGACGTCACCCCGCCTGAACCGTTCACAGTCACGCCGGCAGACAAACCGGCAAGCACGATCGTGAACGGACCTGCGATGGCGTCACCGGAATGGTTGGTTACGGTGATCGTGTCGTCGTGATCGACACGGACCTGCAGATTGCGCGACTGGTCGGTCTGGCAGAGCAATCCGTAGACCTCCATGGTTCCGGACTGGTTTCCGACGTAGACACGGCCATTCGCCACGACCGGGCTGAGAAATTTCACGAAGCTGCCGGTGGCGTCCCGTGTTGCGTTCTGGTCGGAATCGTAGATTTCCTTCGTGATATCGGTGGGGTCGAAGGCGCGCAGTGTTCCGGGCACAGCTGCCGTAAACGGACTCTGCGATGCCGTGTAAGCCCACAATACGCCGGTGCGCGGCTTGTTTCCATCCGACGTCACGACAATCCCGCCGGTATCGTTTACCTGGATCGGCGACACGGTCGAATCATTCGTCCTGAAGCGGCGGAAAATCTGATCGAAGGGAAAAGCGCGCAGAATGTCCTCCTTATCCCAGACGAAAAGATAAGGGTGATAGCGATTCGCCCAAAACGCTGTGGAGAGGTGCTGCCCGCAATTCGTAAATCCGCAGCCATGCGAGGCCTGGAAGCTTTGCAGGGGCACAAGGCCCCGGCCTGATTTCCAATAGGCACTGTGATTCCAGGAATTATGGTCAGTCTCGTTGGTGGCAGAATCGTCCGAAGTGGAGTCGTTTTGGAGGCCGCCGAGATTGGAACGATCCAGCAGATAAACCACTCCCTGTTTGCCGCCCGTAACCGCGAGGTTCGTATCCGGCATCAAAGTAACGCCGTTGGCTCCCAGGTCGATATCGCCCTGAAACAGCGCTTCCCAATTGGACGGCGTGAAATAGTTCTCGACGGTCAGAGTCCGCGGATGCAGTTCCACAACGCTGTTGCCGAAATCGGTTGTACCGTTCCATTCACCGTCTCCGGTCACGATAAAGAGATTTCCAAAGCGATCGGCGGCGAGGCCGCGCGCGGCCTGCCAGACTCCTCCGTGCGCGGTCGTCGGCGTACTTTCCCAACTCACCAGACGCACGCTCACGTCATCGGCCTGAAACGCCTGAACAAAGCCGTGCTCAATCGAAAGCTGATCGTCGGAAACGTACGTATACCCCACGTAGACGGCGCCATCCGAGAGCAGCAGACCGGCACGCTGCAACCACGCAGTGGCATCGGTCTGCTGTTCGCCAGTCGAGAGCGGGAGAACGATGCGCTGCGGGGAATTGTACTTGAGGGCGCCGGTCCCGAGGTCCAGGGCAAAAAGGAAGCTGCCCGCATCATAGCCACCGGAGGCTGCGGCGGTATTGATGATCGCGGTCAGGTAGATGGTGTTGGTGGAGCGGTCGATCACCGGCGTGGCGACGATGCCGATCTCCGGCCCCAGGTAAAGCTCGCCCGTGTATATGGGAGTGCCGAGCTGCACGTGCCAGTAAGGCGTTGCTTGAGCAGGATCATCGGCATCGTATGCGTAGACGCTGTCATTGAGCGTTGCGACGATTGACAGGTCGTGTACCGATCCATCCGGCATTTTGAACTGTGTGACGATCAGAGGCCAGGCGTAGATTGGTCCGTCCACGGGACGGCTGAATAATTTACCGAACTGCGCAGAATTGACGTTCGCTGTATTGAGCACGTTTTCCTGCATGTTCGCGCTGGTTCGGCTGTTGCCGTATTGAGCCGTCAGGACGTCGACCTGGGCGCTCAGCGCCGAGGCGAAAAGAAGAGCGAGAATCGGTATCTTTTGAAACATGCCGGTGCCTCCGGGAGCGGAATAAAGGCACGCGGTTGTCCGATGTACTCAGCTGCGCAATGGAACTTTCAGTGTTGCGGGGTGTCAGAACCGGTAGAACTTATGCCGGCAGGCGCGGCAGCGGAATGGTGCGATGAAGAAGAGCCGCAGAAACTCTTCCCAGATACCCGAGCGGGTCGCGCGGCGAACCGATGTGGAAGTGCATTTCGGGCAGAAGAGGCTTGGAATCTTGCCGTCTTCGATCACCGCCCGCGTGGGCGCTTTCACGAGACGGCGCTCTTCGGATTCCGTGATCTGATGCTGCAGGTGCGCCGGCGGTTCGAGTTTGAAGCCGGGCACCGCGTCGCCCAGTGCCCGTTCGATACTGTTCACGACGCCGGACACGCGCTGCTCCGCCGTGCGCGAAGTATCGCGTAACTGATTGATCGTCTCGGTCTGGATCGCGGAAATCTCTTCGAGCTGCGCGATCCGGTCATCGAGCTGCGTGTTCAGCGCTTCCGTGCTCTGATCGACCACGCGCTGGCCCATCTCGCGGAAGCTATCGACCAGCTTGTTTTCGAGCTTTTCGATCTGCTCACCCACCTGCTCGTCGATCATGGACGACAGCTGATCGCGCTCGCCACGATCGCGCTGACGCGGCCGCGGAGCATCCCCGCCCCTGTTTCTGGCGTTCATGACGTCGCGCAACGAGTTTGACATCCTGCCGGACGGATTTCGGGGGCGGCGCATCTGCTCACTCTGTGAAATTGCTGACCCAATTGTAACGCGCCACACGATGATGCCGCGCTGTACCAAAGGGCATCAATTGTGGAGAATGGAATTCAAAAGAAAGGCGAGCCGGAAGCCGGCGCGGGCGAGTTGCTCATCGATGACCCGCTGGGCCGGGATTGTGTATGCGTCGCCGATGACGATCTGCAGTGCACCTACGGTTTGACGGCGGTCGGGGCAGGCGACGATAGTTCCGGGGGTGACCATGGCAACGGCCGGCTCCAGTTTTCCGTACGCCACGTTGCGCGCGAGTGCGTTCGACTCCCAGGACCAGGATTCGGAATCGCCGGCGGGCTCCTTTGAGAGAGCCGGATAGAGCGAGGCGAACCTTGTGTCGAGAATGGCCGCGAATTCTGCGGTGCCAGTGATCGACGCTTTCTGCATCTCTGCCTGCAGGAGCCGTGTGTCCCAGAGGGAGTGAAGATTGGTGCTGTTCTCATCACCCGAAAAACGCACGGGATCGCAGTTCCCTCCCTGATCGCTGTCGTCAATATCGTGCAGCGGCTGATGGATGTCGCCCGTGAAGTGGATCAGGTAGCGGAGCGCCTCGGCGCGCTCGGGATCGGAGCGGGTCTTATCCGCGAGAATCTTCGAGAAGTATTGGATTGCGTCGACAACGCAGCCGGCAGCGTCTTTGCCTTCGGAGGAAAGCGCGAGGGGCGGGCACCAGGGCGCGAGCGATACTCTTTCGGTGACACTCCGCGGGATATCGATGTAGTGCCAGACGCCGTTCTTCACGCGGCTGCGGATATCATCGGCCCAGGAGGCGACGGCAGCCATCGCATCCGCGGGAGAGTCCGGACAATTGCGATTGCCGGAGGCTGCGACGGGCGAGGAGCGGAGCAGCCGATCCACTTCCTGAGAGACGTCAGGCGTGAGGTGGGCACGCGCTATGAATGCAACGATGCGATGGCCGTCGCATCCCCAGCCGAAGAGCGAAGCAGGGGCGAGAAACACGGCAACGGCGAAAAGGACGCGCATTCGACCCAATTGTAGCGGCGGAATATTGCACGCCGATTACTTCAGATGGCGGCGGAGAGTGAACGCGTCAGGGCGGGAGTTATCGTGCTCCAGCTTTTTCCAGTCGTCCTGAACATAGAGCAGTTTTCCGCTGAGGTGGTTGGAGCGTTCAGAGGCGAGGAAGAGGGCGAGCTGAATCTGCCGTTCGGTGAGAGTGCCACCGGTAACCTGAATTTTTTCGGCGATCTCGATTTCGGAAGCGCCCGCGCGCTCTCCGGCATGCAGGATTTCATCCGTCATGCTGGTATAGGTCTCGCCTGGCAGCATGCAGTTGATCTGCACGTTATCTTCGCGGACTTCTTCAGCGACGCATTCCACGAACCGGACTATAGCGGCTTTACTGGCAGCGTAGGGAGCGAAGCGCGGACGCGGCGTGGCGCAGCCCTGGCCGGTTATGACGATGATCTTCCCTGCCCGGCGTGCCAGCATGCGCGGCAGCACTGCGCGGCACGAATTCATCACGCCGATGATGTTGGTATCGAGTACTTCCTGCCAGGCTGCCGGCTTGTGGGCGGCGAAGGGACCGATCGGGCCCTGCACGGCAGCGTTGCAGATGAGCGTGTCGATGTGTCCCCACTGGCCGATCATGCGATCGACGGCGGCGGTCATCTGTTCGAAGTTACGGACGTCCGCGCGGAGCTGGAGCGCGGTTCCGCCGCTGTCTTCGATTTCGAGTTTGGTGACGCTGAGCTCGCCCTGGCTGCGGCCCAGCAGACCGACGCGGGCTTTGTTTTTGGCAAAGCCGATGGCGAGCCGTTTGCCTATTCCGCGTCCGGCACCGGTAATTAAAACGTGGACATCGTGCGGTGAACGCAAATCAGTATTCTATCTCCGGAAATGGATATAAAGCAGGGACAGGCGAACGGGACGCCCGGGGATTGTGACGCAGCGCCCTGACGATTGAGAATTGCGAATCCGAGTGTGGAGCCCTGAACTTTGGTGGACGGAACGGGATTCGAACCCGCGACCCCCGCGATGCGAACGCGGTGCTCTCCCAACTGAGCTATCCGCCCACTCGGGCTCAACTTCTACAATATAACAAATGGCTTCCACTGCTCCGGATTCCGCTTCCACACATCTCGAAATCACCCGGAAAATGCGGGAGGAATGGGACCGCCGGGCGATGGAAAATGCCCGCCACTACGTCGCAACAGGCCGCACGGACTGGAACGATGAGGAGTACTTCGAGTCGGGCCGCGAGAACGTGCGGCGCGAGATCCTCACGGACATTACCAACATCTGCCAGGGGAAGGATCCTAAGCAGATGAAAGTGCTCGAGATCGGCTGCGGTTCGGGGCGGATTACGCGCGCTCTCTCCGAAGTTTTCGGCGAAGTGTATGCCGTCGATATCAGCGGGGAAATGATCCGGCAGGCGCAGGAGTCTCTGGCGGGGCGGCCGAACGCGCACGTGTTCCAGAACAATGGGTCCGACCTTTCGGTACTCGGCGATATTCAGGTGGATTTCGCGTTTTCGTATATCGTGTTCCAGCACATCCCCAGCGGGGAGGTGATCCGGAACTACGTTCGCGAAGTATACCGGCTGCTGCGGCCCGGCGGACTCTTCAAGTTTCAGGTACAGGGCTGGTGCGAAATGGCGACCGAGGCCGACGACACCTGGCTGGGCGTACCGTTCTCAGACGCGGACGCCGTTGCCATGGCGGAAGAATGCGGTTTCGAGCCGCGATACCGCCATGGCGCCGGTACTCAGTACTTTTGGCTGTGGTACTTCAAGCGCTGAATAAATCGCGCGCCGCTCATTTCTGATCGGACTGAGAGGCGGCGCGGCGTTTGGCCCAATACTGCTTCATCCGGAGCGACACGTTTTTGCGTGCCGATGCATCCATTCGCTTCCGTCCTCTTTTGCGGGGCTTTTTGATTACGGGCCCATCCTCGCTCATCGCTTCGAGCGATTCGATAATCCGATTGACCCGGTCCCGCTCTTCCAGAAGCTCGTTGATAATCCGGTATAAATCCATGTTCCCTCGGCACACCTCCGTACGGTCTAACGGCAACCTAAAAACATCAAGCCGTCATCGTACAAGAAATGGCGCATGCATTACAAATCTATATCCGAAATATTGAGCGGCGACCCACGAAATAATCGCGATAATCGCGAGAACGACTAGTACCCCGACCAGGAACTTCGACCATGGGAATCTCTTGTTCTCCCTCTTCAGTACCAGGAGATAGCTCGCGAAGACGCCGACATAGAACAGGACGATCATCGGCGTAGCGAACAGCGTGAGATTGAACACATCTCCGGTTGGTGTGATTACGGCAGCGAGGACGACGATCGTCATGATCGCGTAGCGGCTGTGTTTCAACAGGAAACGCGGGCTGACGATACGGATGAGAGTCAGCAGGAACAGGAGGACTGGGATCTCGAAGACCATGCCGACAGCGAGCATGACGTCGACGAACAGGTCATAGTACTCGGTGACGCTGACAGTGGGGCGGATGCCGTGACCGATGCCGAGACCCAGCAGAAACACAAGGCCGAATCGGAAGATCACGAAATAGGCGAAGACACCGCCTATGATGAAGAGACCGGCGCTCGACGCGACGAACGGAATAGCCCAGCGCCGCTCGTGTTTGTAGAGGCCCGGAGCGATGAAGGCCCAGACCTGGTAGAGCACCCATGGCGAAGCGAGGAACAGGGCCGCCAGCAGCGGCAGCTTCATCCACGTGATCTGGAAGACGTCCATCGGACCGATGGCGGCGAGTTCCGGCGGGTTGACGTGAAGCTGTTTGAGCGCGGCGGCAGCGGGGCCCTCTACGATGTCCCACATCTGATTACGGAAGATGAGGGCGAAGCAGAAAGCTGCGGCCATGCCGTAGACAATCATCAGAAGGCGATGGCGGAGCTCGTCGAGATGATCGAAGAAGCTCATCCGGACCATACCTTCTTCTTCGTCCTGGTCCGGTTTGGGGAGCTCCGGAGCGGAGCCTCCGAAGATATTGGTCAGGCGGCCGAGCAGAGACTGCTCATCCGGCGGCGTCGATGGCATTCGGGTTGATTAAGTGTGAACCGGCTCCTGGCCTGATTCGGTGTGCGCGGGTGGCAGAGATTCAACGGCTTCGGCATGACCAGCCTCGGCGTGCTCAGCTTCGTACACGTGTCCGTGGGGGACTGTATCCGCCGCGGCCTCTATCTGGAGAGGTCCGGGGATATGCTCGACGCCCTCAGTTGCGGATGCATCGGCTTCATGATTCGTAGTGTCATAGGAAGCGCCGCCGTCGTAATAGGAATGATCCTCTTCCGGGTTGTAGTCATCGTAGTTGTACGACTGCGACTGCGCCAGGTAGTTGGTCGAAATAATTTCCTTTACGCCCGACTCGCGCTCCAGGTTTGCCATTTCGCGGTGGAAAGTGCTTTTCAGATCGTTCTGAGCCCGGCGGAACTCGGCCATCGCCTTGCCGATGGTTCTGGCAATTTTGGGAAGCTCCTTGGGCCCGAACAGCAGCAGAGCGAGAAGCACAACAGCAACCATCTCGCCGCCGCCAATATTAAACATGCCTCTATTGTAAGCCACTCCGATGGCAAAGTCGCGTTTACGAACTATGGCTGATAGGGCGGAAGCCGTTTTCCTCCATAACGGAGATGGCGCGCTCGCGGATCTCCGGATCGACATAGAAGAACGCGCCGATCCGGGAAGAGCGGAAAATGACGCCGCCCTGGTAGGAGTCCGGCTCGACATCGTATTGAATGCCGGCGGTCTCGAAGATCTTTTCCAGTTTCTGCGCGTCCGATAGCGTGCGCGCGACGTAGATGGGCTTTTCCCCTTCCATCCCTCACCAGCCCAAGAGCCACGATTTATTTTGTACGGCTTCGTGCACCGCACGCTGCGCTCGCATTTCGACTGCCATTATTACCAGATGCATTTTGGTGAGAAAAAAGGGTCCGACAGCAAACTATAACAGACAGTGTCCCCGGTTACCGCGTCCAAGACTCCCCTGACCAATGAAGAAGAGCTTTACTGGCTGGCGTTGCGAATGATGCCGGGGCTGGGCGCCCGGAGGGCCGGACTGCTGCTTTCGCGATTCAGCGGCGTCCGGAGCATTTTCCACGCGACGGAAGCGGAACTGGAGAACGCGGGCGTGCCGGGCGCGCTGGCCCGGTCGATCGCAAGCGGGTGCAGCTTCGAAGACGCAGCCGCGCAGCAGCAGAAGATTCGGCACGCAGGGGCGGGGCTGGTCACGCTGGGAGACAGCCGGTATCCTGAACTTCTGCGCGGGATCTTCGATCCGCCGCCAGTGCTCTTCTGCCGGGGGCGCGTCGAACTGCTGGGGTCGGTGAATCTGGGGGTGGTCGGGACACGGCATCCGACCCCGTATGGGGTGGCGGCGACGGAGCGATTGGCGGGCGATCTGGCGCGGGCCGGGGTGACCGTTGTTTCCGGCATGGCGCGCGGGATCGATACGGCGGCGCACAAGGCGGCGCTCTCGGTGGAAGGAACCACAATCGCCGTGCTGGGATGTGGCGCAGATATCGTTTATCCGTCTGAAAACCGGAAGCTGGCGGCGGAGATTGCGGGGAAAGGGCTGATTGTTTCGGAGTTCCCGATGGGATCGACGGCGTTCCCCCAGAACTTCCCGATCCGGAACCGCATTATCAGCGGGCTGAGCGTGGGGCTGCTGGTGACGGAGGGAGCGCAGTACAGCGGCTCCGCGATTACTGCCCGGCTGGCGATCGACCAGGGGCGGGAAGTTTTCGCCGTTCCCGGCAATATCACCTCGAAAATGAGCTGGGGCCCGAACCTTCTGATCAAGCAGGGGGCGAAACTGGTGCAGGACTGGAACGACGTGGTGGCGGATTTGCCCGTGGCGGCGCAGCAGCGGCTGATCGACGCCGGGCGGCAACGCCTTCTGAATCAGGGACTTGGCTCCTCGGCTGCAACCGCAGGGGCGGCTGGCGCATCAGATGCTCCAGACCCCGCTCAGAGGATAAACCGCGTGGTACTCCGGCAATTAAAGGTGGACGAAGCCGTCCACCTGGACAAGCTGGTGGACACCTGTGAAGAGGTATCGCCGTCTGAGATTATCGCGTCTTTGTTCGAGATGGAGATTCAGGGTCTGGTGAAGCAACTGCCGGGTCGTAACTTTATTAAGGTGTGGTAGCCCGAAAGCGGGCAGCGACAGCGGTGGTTTATGCTGAAAAAGCAATTTTATGGCAAAAGCTCTGGTCATCGTCGAATCGCCCGCGAAGGCGAAGACGATTAATAAGTATCTCGGGAAGAACTTCGTTGTCAAAGCCTCCATCGGTCATATCAAGGATCTTCCCAAGAAGAACCTCTCGGTGGATGTGGATAACGGGTTCCGGCCGACCTACGAAGTGATCGAGGGCAAGAAGAAACTCCTGCAGGAACTCCGGGACGCGGCAAAAAAGGTGGAAACCGTCTATCTGGCGGCTGACCCTGACCGCGAGGGCGAGGCGATCTGCTGGCATCTGGAAGAGGAACTGAAGCCAAAAAAGGCCAGCGAAGGCCCGAAGTTCATGCGGCTGATGTTCAACGAGATCACGAAATCGTCGATCCAGAAGTCGCTCGAGAAGCCGACGCTGGTGGATCTCAACCTGGTGAACGCCCAGCAGGCGCGGAGAGTACTGGACCGGCTGGTCGGTTACAAGATTTCCCCACTGCTGTGGGACAAGGTACGGCGAGGGCTCTCGGCAGGGCGCGTCCAGACGGTCGCGGTGCGGCTGATTGTGGAGCGCGAACGGGAGATCCGGGCGTTCGTCAAACAGGAATACTGGACGCTTGACGCCGACCTGGCGGGGAAGAAGCCGCCGCATTTCGACGCGCGGCTGACGAAGAAGAATGACGAGACGCCGGTTGTTTCGACGCAGGCGGAATCCGATGCGGTGGTGGCCGATGTCGACGGGCAGAAGTTCGTCGTCAAATCGGTGGGGACGAAGGAGAAGCGGCGGAATCCGGTGGCGCCGTTTATTACATCCACGCTGCAGCAGGATGCTTCGCGCAAGCTGCGGTTCAGCGTGAAGCGCACGATGATGCTGGCGCAGCAGCTGTATGAAGGCGTGGAGATCGGGACGGAAGGCCTGGTCGGTCTGATCACTTATATGCGTACCGACTCGGTGCGCGTATCGGACGATGCCCTGAAGGAAGTGCGCGAGTACGTGGGGAGCAAGTTCGGTAAGGAATATCTGCCGGAAAAGGCGAACGAGTACAAGACGAAGAAGGCGGCGCAGGACGCGCACGAAGCGATTCGTCCGACTTCGGCCATGCGGACGCCGGAAGACATGGCGCAGTATCTGGCCGAAGACCAGCTCAAGGTGTACCGCCTGATCTGGATGCGCTTTCTGGCATCGCAGATGAGCCCGGCGGTGTTCGATCAGACGACGATTGACGTGAACGTGGAAGGCAAGTCGAAGGCGATGTATTCCTTCCGGGCGACCGGCTCGGTGATGAAGTTCGACGGCTTCCTGAAGGTCTACGAAGAAGGCAAGGATCAGAAGGACGAGGAAGACGAGGAGCTGAAACACAAGCTGCCGGCCGTGACGGCGGGCGAAGAGCTGAAGCTACGGGGGCTGAAGCCCGAACAGCACTTCACGGAGCCGCCTCCGCGCTACAACGAAGCGACGCTGGTGAAGAAGCTGGAAGCGGATGGAGTGGGACGGCCTTCGACGTACGCGTCGATTCTTTCCACGATTCAGGAGCGCCAGTACGCGACCAAGGAAGGCGGACGTTTCAAGCCAACTGAGCTGGGGATGGTGGTGACCGACCTTCTGCTCGAGAGCTTCTCCGATATTTTCGATACGCGCTACACGGCGCGCATGGAAGATGAGCTCGACGACATCGAAGACGGCAAGCTCGACTGGCGCGAGGCGATGAGCGAGTTCTACGAGCGGTTTACGAAGGATCTGGAAACCGCCGAGACGCAGATGACGAACATCAAGCGGATGGAGAAACCCACCGATTTGACGTGCGACAAATGCGGCAAGCCGCTGGTCATCAAGTGGGGCAAGCATGGAAGCTTCCTTGCTTGCACGGGGTATCCGGAATGCACTTACACGCGTGAGCTGACGGTGGATCTGCCGGATCTGGAAACGGCCGACCTTTCCGATCAGGGCGATGAGGAATACTGCGAAAACTGCGGACGTCCGATGGTCCTGAAGAAGGGTCGGTTCGGGACGTTCTATGCGTGTTCGGGATATCCGGACTGCAAGACGACGAAGCAGATTGGCGGATCGCAGAAGAAGCCGGATGTGACGCTGGATGAGAAGTGTCCGAACTGCGGCAGCAATCTGGTGCAGAAGTATGGGCGGTTCGGCGAATTCACGGCGTGCAGCAGCTATCCTACTTGCAAATACGTCAAGCAGAAGACGATTGGCGTGAAGTGCCCGGAATGTTCGGAAGGCGACGTGGTGGAGCGGCGGTCGAAGCGCGGGAAGACGTTCTTCGGGTGCAGCCGGTATCCGGATTGTAATTTCGTGGCCTGGGCGCGGCCTGTGGCGGAGAAATGTCCGGAATGCGGAAGTCCGTACATGGTGGAGAAATATCTCAAGGCTGGAGCGTTTTACCAGTGCCCGAATGGAGAGTGCAAGTACAAGCGGGAGTTCACGCCGGCTCCGCTGAGCGAGAAGCCGGAAACTGTGGCGGCGGAGTAGTCTGATGAACGTCTTCATCTCATATGGCGGACTGACCGATCAGGTGACTGCACTTCGACTGCAGGCGCTGGCATCAGTTAACGGACTAACGGTTTACGTCCCGGCCGCCCACACGCGCGTGACTGACGGGTCTTTCATGGATACTGAAAGCGAGCGGCGGCTGAGAGAGTCTGACGTGGTGTTGGGAGTCGTGGGAACGGCGCCGACCGAGGCGTGCACCAGGGAACTCACCCTCGGATCAACTCTGCGCAAGCAGTTGATCGTCATGGCGTACCCGGCTTTTTTTCCGGAATTGCAGGCCCAGTTCACTTCAGACGTGATCCTGGTGGATCCCACGCAGCCTGGCGTGGTTGAGCAGGAAATCGTACGGCATCTCGGGACGATGAGCGGCAAGAAATCATCGTCGGCTGCGCTGGTGGCGCTGGGAACGCTGGCGCTCGGGTTGCTTCTCTTTGCCGAGACGGGCGAACGCAATTAACTCTGGCGGATGCGAGCACGGCGCTGCACGATCGATACCTCCTGCCTGATTGCTCTCGATACTCTTCGGTTGATTCCCTGGTTGAGTTTGCTGTTCGGTGTGGTTCTGGTACCACGGGCAGTGAGACGAGAATTCTTCAAGAGGCGGAACGCGAAGGATCGCCTGCGCATACTTTTCCGTGATTTCGCATTCCTGCGCCGCTGCAACGACTACGATGCCGCGGCAGTGGAAATTCACCTGATCGAACGCGCGCGAACGGATACTCGCGACCGCGGTGAAGCGGAGGCGGTCGTGCAGGCGGCGCAGATCGGCGCGATGGTCATCGTTGACGATCCATGGGGAAGGTGGCTTGCGGCTCGGAACTCGCTCGAATCGCACGGCACGCTTTGGCTGCTCCAACAGTTCCACAGCCTCGGCCTGCTCACATCCAGTGCAGCGCGGGAGGCTTTTCTGCAATTGCGCCGCACCGGCATTCGGCTGCCGTGGCGAGAAGTGGATGCATTTCTGAACAACATCGGCACTCGGGGTTTGGCCGCGGAAGAATGACATGGCAGCGCGCCTGCCCTTCTCATCGGCGAGGGCTCCGGACACAATCGGCGCAGGTTTTTGGGTCACGGGCGGGCCGAGATTGGTTTGGCGGTTGTCGCGGTAGCATAGAAACACGAGAGGAAAGCTACGATACTGAACTGTAGACTGATTCCGTTCCTGCTGCTCTGCTCGGCCGCAGCGGCGCAAATGAGCAAGGACGGCAGCCACGAGCCATTCGCATCTTTCGAGGCCGCGACGATCAAACCGGTCCAACCCGAGGATTATCGAGCAGGCAGATACATCAAAATGCAGAGCGCCCATCAGTTTCTGGTGAAGAACACAACGGTAAGCGGGATGATTGCAGCGGCTTTTGATTTGAATCAGGACATGGTAGGTGGAGGCCCTAAGTGGGTAACTGACGACCGGTACGACATCGTGGCAGTAACTCCGGGCGAGGAGCGCCCCACCATCGATGATCAAATGAAGATGTTGAGACAGCTCTTAGTAGATCGGTTCAAGCTTCAATATCATACAGAAAAAAAGATACACGCAATATACCTCCTGAGTGTGGCAAAGGGCGGCCCGAAGCTCGATCGCAGTGAGGCCCCACCTGACCAATCGCCTGTTCTTACAAGTACTCTCTTCCCGGCTGCGAGCGGCGTGATCGATCACGTGTTGCTCCCGGGCAGGAACACGACCATCCGGGAGTTAGCCTCGATGTTGCAAAGGGCCGTGCTGGATCGACCAGTAGTTGACGAAACGGGTTTAAACGGCAGGTATGACTTCGATCTGGAGTGGACTCCCGACCAATGGCAGTTTGGCGGCACGTTGCCCCTGGGCTCTGCAAATTCAGGGAAACCGAGCCTATATGCGGCCATCGAACGCCAGCTTGGTCTGAAACTCACCTCGACGAGAGGAAATGCGGAAACGCTCGTGATTGACGGAGTCGATAGGCCGTCCGCGAACTGAACCCTTCGCAGAGGCAGTCACGCTGGTACGGAGAGACGATAGCGGCGGAGCAGGTACCCGCTATATCTTTTCGTCGCGGCGCAGAAGACGCACGATATCGCGTGCTCCGTGGAGGATACGAATGGCATATCCGCTTCGGACACGGCGCGTAGAAAATCAGGTAATCGGCGCGTTAGCGGCCGGTGCAGTGCCGCGCGAGGCGAATTATATTCTCTTCCCACATGTTCCGGCCTTACAAACCCGAATAGTCTTCATCGAGCCGTTTTCGTTCGACATTCGATTGTTCCTGTGAGTTAGAATCATCAAATAGCTCATCAGTTTTCAGACGGGCGATCCACGCGGTCAATCACGAGATAATCCACCTCGCCCTTCGCCGGTTCCAGGCGCAGCCCAAGCGCTTCCGGCAGCACGGTGAAGACCGACTCGTCGTCTCCGGGCGATTGCGGAGAAATCGATGCTCGCTTCATATCAGGAAGAGTCAGATCGTAGTATCCGGTGAGGCCTGTCCTGTCCACTACCGGTCTGCCTGCCATGTTCGGCAGAATGGTCTGCGTCAGGATTGCCATCGAGATACCGTAATACCTGATCCCGTCCGGGCTCGGCACAGCTCTGACGCCGGTCCCCAGCATTCCCCCTCCCGGGCCGAACTTCTGCGCCAATTTGTCCGGATCAACTGTCTCCGCCCGTTTAAACTTTGGACCGTTCTTCGCGACCACCAGATCAAAGACAGGGGCCTCCCTGCTCTCGTAGTGCACCACTACTTTGCATCGGTCCGCCAGCATCGCCCGCAACATGGCGCGCAGCATCGTCTGCTGCATCTCCGGTTTTCGCCAGTCGGCAAGGTCCCCCTCTCCAACCTTCGCCACGACGTCCCATGTCTCGTCAAACAACCAGCGCGGCGCGCCTATAATGAGGTCGCCGCGCAGCAGCCCGGTTTCGTTCGGTCGTGGATATGCCCACTGAAAAATACTGAAGAGGGGCAAACCGATGGAGCGAAATCCGGCCGGTGTCGGTCCGGGGCGCTGTGGCGGCCCACTCGCGTCTGCGTGTCGCCTGATCGAAATGACTTCAAAGGCCAAATGTTTCCCGGCGGGGGCCTGTGCCTCGCCAACAATCCCCGCACATAGAAGAGCGGCAGCCCCTAACCGAATTCGTCGGGAATGCGATTTCATGGCCGCGGCAGATATTCGTCCGGCGTGAGTTGACCGTCGCCGTTGCGATCTAGTGTCCGCAGCGCTTCGGCTGCGTTCTGGATTTCGCTGGCCGATAGTTCGCCGTTGCCGTCCGCGTCGACTACGGCCAGCACGGGATTTCGGCGGACAAAGGCTGTGGGTTCGCCGGCCGAGCCGCATTCCCGGCCGTCGAGTTTACCGTCCTGGTTCCGATCGAGGCTCCGAAGAGATGCGGGGGCGAGGATGAGTTCTCTCGACGAAATCGTGTAATCGCCATCGATATCAAGCGCCTTTATCACCGGCAGGAACTTGTAATAGGCGATTGCGAGCTTTTTCCAGAGATCTGCTCCGGGTTCGGGCACTTGGACGGTCGTATTGAGATCCTGAGCTTCGAGCGAGGAGCGAGAGATGGGGAGGATGCTTTCCGCGGCCCGTTCCATTCCAACGAGAAATCTCGCGGTTTTTTCGGGGTGGTCGATCAGAAAGATTACGGCTGCGAACAGCGCGGCTGTCGCGAATCCGCCGTGAAGCAGTGCGCCCGGCCGAATTCGATAAGGTTCGAGACTGGCGAACGCGGGACTACCGGAGACCGGCGCGGGAACGGATGCATTCGGAGATGGTGGACGGAACACCCACTGACGAACGAGTGAAGCAACAGCGTCACCCAGCAAAGTGAGTTGCGAGCCGGTCATCTCGTCGAAGATCGCCATCATCTCCGGGCCGAACTGTTCCCGGAAAGCGCGCGGGTGAAGATGAATCAGGACACTGTAAATGCGGCGCATCAGATTTCTCCTCTCGCCCTCACCGGCAAGCGCTGGCGGGCTTCGCGGACTACCTCCTCAAGCCGCGAGATCTCCGTGGAAAGCACACGGCGGCCAAGCGCCGTGAGTTTGTAGTAACGCCGGCGCGGGTCGTCGGGATCTTCTCCCGCGGCGGCCACGATTCCCTGCTTTGTGAGCCGCTGCAGGTTGTCGTAGAGGATGCCGGGCCCGGGCTTGTAGCGGCCTTCCGATTGGCGGGCGATCTCCTGCATGATCGCGTAACCGTGAAGCTTTTCCCCGGCCAGAGCCAGCAGTATATGCAGGGTGGCCGGGGAGAGCGGCAGGAAGGAATCGACGGAATCCTGTTTCATTCGGATTCCGTTATATCAGATTCCGGTAGCCGGTACAAGCGCTAAGGCAAAGCGTCGCCGATTTCGAGCGCCTGCTGACGATTATTGGTTTCGACTGCGAAGATCCGGTCCGGGGTACTGCGCAGAACCGTGACGCGGCCGGCGCTGCCATCATCGTTGAAGTCCTGGACCAGCATGGCGGGGCCGGATCGCAGCACGATCTGCTCCACGTCCGCCACTTCGTCCGAGGGGATATCGAGCAGCCACGCCGGATTGGCTGTGAACTTCTGTGCCATCGCCGCGGCGTCGCGTTCGGACAACCCGAGACAGCGAAACGCCACTTCGGCGAAACGCTGGAGCGGAAATCCAGCGGGAACGGCGAACTCGATCGGCTTCGCCTGCAGAATTCCCACGTCGCCCTTGTACCCGAGATTCACTATCGGCCCAACGCTGTACCGCAACTCCGCACCCTCCCACTCCGATGGCACGGTCACGTCACGAACGTGCGACTTCCTGACCGCCGCCCGCCACTGATCGACGTGGATCGTCTGGTTGATCTCGAACTTCTTCATCACGGCGAGCGACGGCGTTCCGGAAAGCGCATCGCTCAGTGGAACGAATGGCCGGAACCCAGCCATCCGCTCCGCGTCCTCCAAATCGTGCGCCACGGTCAGTCCACTCATCGAGACATGGCTGTCGAGCGGCAGGTCTGAGAAATCCACCCGCACCACTTCTACTCGGTTCAGCACAAAGTGATTCCACAATTGCTGCGCGACCGCCCGGGTCTGCGGCAGCGCGAAAGCAAAACAGAGCGCCACCGCAGCCGCAGCCGGAATCCACAGCCGGACCGGCGCGCGACGGCGCATCCGCGCTTCCAGCAGTTCCCTGCCCTGCTCCACATCCGCACACCAGGCCGGCTGCAGAACGGCCATCTGATCATCCACCCACTTCATCTCGTTATTCGTTTCCATAGCGTTTCAGATACTCCTTGCGGAACGCGGTCTGAGCGCGGCTGATGAGGCTTCCGACCGAATGGGGATTCAATTGAAGGGCGGCGGCGATTTCCTGGTAGCTGAGTTCTTCCGCGCGCAGCAGCAACAGCTCGCTGTCACGCGGTTTCAACGCTCCGAGCACGGCGTGCACGCGTTGCTGCCCGGCTGCCGCGGCATACAGATGCTCGGGCGTCGGCGGCGACCCGCGCTCCAGCCGGAACAACTGCTCGAACCGGCTGCGGCGCGATTGCCGTCTCCACTCATCGAGCGCTTTGCGAACCGCGCTGCGGTAGAGCCAGCCTTCCGCGCGATCGCCATGAGCCTCCGGGCTCTTCCACCACCTGAGAAACACTTCGACCGCCAGTTCCTCCGCGCGGGCCTGGTCATGGATGACGCGGCCAATGACGCGGGCGATGCGCTCATAGTGAGCGCGAAAGATCTGGTCCAGCGCCTCATCGCTCCGGACTTGTATGCGGGCTGCCGCCATGCTCGTTGCGTCCACAATACAGGAACGCTGCAGGTGGCGGCTTTGTGGCAGGCTATTTCAGGGGCGGGCGTTCTTTGCGCTTCAGGCGGCCGCGGATCTTGAGTTCGATCGGCGTGCCTTCAAACCCGAAGCGTTTGCGAAGCTGATTGACCAAAAACCGCTCATGCGAGAAGTGCAAAGGGCCGGCTTTATCGGTAAACACGATAAACGACGGCGGCCGAATACCGGCCTGTGTGATGTACAGAATCTTGCGCTCTTCGAACTTCAGCGTTTCGACGAAGCGATTCAGTTCGCCCGTGGTGACGCGGCGGGACGCCGCCTCGTAGACCTTTTTGATGATCCCGAACAGCCGCTGCACACCGTTCCCGGTTTTCGCGGAAAGAAAAACCACCGGCGCATATTCCAGAAACTTCAGATGGAAGCGAATGTTCTCCTCGAATTCCTTTCGCTTGTCATTGCTGATGAGGTCCCACTTGTTGACGCACAGAATCACGGGCCGCCCGCCTTCGTGCGCATAGCCTGCGATGGTGGCATCGAGCCCGAGAACGCCTTCTGTTGCGTCCATCATCATGAGGACGACATTCGCCATCCGGATATGACGCCGCGCCATCACGACGCTCAGCTTTTCCGCCATGAGCTTCGTCTTGCCTTTGCGGCGAATGCCGGCGGTATCGATGAAAACGTATTCTGTGCCCGCGTGCGTGATGGCTTCATCGACCGCATCGCGCGTCGTACCGGCGACCGGGGAAACGATCGCGCGGTCTTCGCCGACCAGCGCATTCAGCAGCGTTGATTTGCCCGCGTTGGGACGGCCGATGATCGCGACCTTGATCGGTACTTCGGTTATTTCTTCCGGGGCAGCCGCTTCGCCGGCCTCCGGAAAACCTTCGGTCAGATGCAGAAGGAACGCATCGACACCCGTGCCATGCTCGGCGGAAACCGGGTACATTTCGGGGAGTCCGAGCTCGTAAAAATTGTGAACGAGCGACTCATTCACCCCGGTATCGATCTTGTTCACGGCGAGGAAAATCGGCTTGCCGGTCTTACGGAGCATATCGGCGAGCTCACGATCGGCGGCGGTGATCTCCGAACGCCCGTCGACCACGAAAATGACGCGGGAAGCGCTCTGAAGCGCGACTTTCGCCTGCCTGAGAATCTGGCTCGGGATGTAGTCGGCGTCGCTGACGACAATTCCACCGGTATCGATCAGCTCGAAGCGCCGGCCTTCGAAGTTGGCCTCGCCGGAGATCCGGTCACGGGTGATACCGGGCTCATCGCCCACGATAGACCTGCGTCCGCGCGTGATTCGATTAAATAGGGTGGACTTGCCAACGTTCGGCCGACCCACGATGACGACCGTGGGCGTCTCCTGCGGCATGAATTTTCATGATAACAGGCGGGCGGGTGAGATACTTCGTTTGAGATGAAGCTTTTTTCGGTGCTGTGCGCAGCGGCGCTGGCAGTTTTGTCGCTCGGGTGCTCAACGAGCAATCAGGTTTCCGATCTCAAGGTGCTGATTGGGGCAACGGCTCTTTTCCAGCCCGGCGGAAGTCCGGTGCAGGATACGGTGATTGTCATCGAGGGGGATAAAATCCGGGCGGCGGGCGAGCGCAAAGATGTGCCGGTCCCGCAGAATTCCGAGCGAACGGATCTCACGGGTAAGTGGGTGGTACCGGTTTCGGGCGGCAAAATCGCCCCGGGCGCGCCCGCGGACCTGTTCGTGCTGAACACGGCGGAAAACGGCAGCCCGGCAGTGGGAGCTCCGGTCCGTCATATGATCCACGGCCACTGGCAGTAATTGAGCTGCCACCTCCGGCTCACCTGCGTATCGTGTGGTGGGGTCTTCGTGCGTCTCCTCTTTCTGAAGTGCAGCCCTGGTATCCGATTTTCTGGCCGGCAGAGACGTTGCGGCCGGGCACCCGGAAAATTTCTTCCTTTCTTTCTCTTGAGGATGCACCAAAATCGGCACTGAACGGCCGCTGAGGAATTTTTTGCGAACCGTTTCGCCGTGTGGTGCGTAATGGGTGGAGAGGAGTTCGCTATGCGACTAATCTCCGTCCTTTTACTTGCCCTGCTGCTGGTCGGTTGCGATATCGAGGATTTCGGCCCGTCCGACCGGTTTAAGGACGATTTTCACTACACCCTCAAACCCGCGGAACGCCTGAGCGTGGATAATTTCAACGGATCGGTGGAGATCGAGGGCTGGGACCAGCCGAGTATCGAGGTCACCGGCGTGAAGTACGCCTCAACGGAAGACCTGCTGAAGACGATGAAGGTGGAAGTCAACGAGACGGGCACGCTCACTGAGCTGCGCACGGTGCGCCCGGATACTTTCCACGGAAATCGCGGCGCACGCTATCTGATCCGGGCGCCGCGTACGACGATTGTGGATCGCGTGGTTTCGAGCAACGGTTCTGTCCGGATTCACGATATGTCGAGCGCTGCGAGTGTGCACACCTCGAACGGCCCCATCCGGATCGAGAATGTCTCGGGGGGCGTGGATGCTTCCACCTCAAACGGGGCGATCGACCTCGATACAGTCTCCGGACGGCTGAACCTCCATACATCGAACGGCCGGATTCATGCGGAGTACATCAGCGGCCAATGCGATGCTTCCACTTCAAACGGGGCGGTCACGCTGCGGTTCAAGGACGGCCCCAGCGGCCCGACGCACGTGCACACTTCGAACGGGGCGGTTGATCTCGCACTGCTGCAATCGCCGAAGGACGACGTCCGCGCGGAGACGAGTAACGGCGCGATTTCGATCGAACTGCCGGAAAGCGCAGCGGCGCATCTGAACGCCCGTACGTCGAGTTCGGTCGATTCGGATTTCGATGTGACAGGGAATGTGATCGACCGCGAGAAGCATCATCTCGAAGGAAATATCGGATCCGGCGGCCCGCTGATCGAGTTGATTACGAACAACGGCGGGATTCATATCCGGAAAGGTTCATCGAATATCAATTAGTGTGAGAACGCGGCGCGCCAGGCCCGGCCGCACGGCCTCTTAATGGGGGGCAGACTGCTGTTCGCTGAGGCGGCGGTAGTATTCCGAAACAGATTGTTCGTAGCCGTGCGGGATCGGCCCAACCCGGTCGCCTTTCAGCAGGGACGGTCCCTTTGGTGCAGGGCCTTCGCCGCCGAGGACTTCGACAGAGTGTTCGGGGCTGATCGGGACGTCTTCGCCGGCGTAGCGGACGCTGACGTGGTAACCGTCTTCACGCAGCACGCGGAAGCGGGCGCCGGGCGCAAGCGGAACCGAGTCGGCTTCTTCGAAGACCAATTGGCCGTCATTGAGAGGACGGTCGGTCTGGACCTCCACATTTGCAATGGCGCCGGCGGGCGCGAGAATGTCGCCATCCTCCGTGCGCGCGGATATGGAGTTCCCGGTATAGGTAACCCGGATTCCGGTGACGGTCGGCAAATCGACTACATTCAGGTGGGATACCGGGGAGCGAACGCCTTTTGATTCGGCGTAATAATCCATGCTCTGCGAGACCGCCGGAAGCTGAATCGCGAAGACGGAGTCCTGTCCTGCGGCCAGCATCGGGACCGATTGCCACCCGCGATTACCGGAAGGCCGAATGCGCAGTATCGCCTGCGCTGCGGCGAATCCGGACACGTGAGCCGATACGGTCCATTCGCCGCCGCGCCGAATCGTGTTTCGCGCGGCCTTCAGTTCAACGCGAAATGCTTCCTGACGCGCCCACAGGATACCGGCGTTTCTTTACGTCAGAACCAGCAACAGCAGCGCCGATGCCGCGGCCAGCAGGGTCATCCAAACAGCGGTCAGACGCCAGCGCGGAACCAGCTCCGCGGGTGGGAACGCGGCGGCGTTCTGAAGAGCGCCCTCGGCAAGCAGGGGCAAAAACGGGTCATCGCGATGCGTTTTCTCACGATCCACAAACGTAACGATCTGCTGCGAGAAAGCCGGAAACCGTCTCTCCAGCCGCCGCGCCGCCGCTTCCCGGGTGACGCGCCGCCGGGATGAAAATCCTGCGGCCGTGAGGACGCCTGCGAGCAACAAAGCGCGCTCTGCCAGCAGCGAGCCCGGCGACGCCGGGATGCGGCTCATGATCCACGCAATCGCGACGGTCAGAAGAAGCGCGGTTCCCACCACGAGCACAGCCCCGCGCAGCCAGATATATCCACGCAATCTTCGGACGCAGCGATCGAGATATCCCGAGAGTGCGTCAACGGCGTTCATTCCGCGTGTGCGTGCGGTTCGCGATGCGCGTGGACCGGGCGCGTCCAGGCGCGAACCGCGTGAATTCCGAGAAACAGGTAGGCTCCGGCGACCAGCGCCAGCGGGAAGTTGAGCCAGTATGCCTCGGCGATGCGCAACCCGAGCCACCCTCCAATGATTGTCGGCGACTCGGCCATGAACGCCAGCAGCGCCGCTCGAGCCGGTTTTTGTGCGGACATCCGCAAAATCGCGCCAAGCGCCAGCCCTTCCGGAATTTTATGCAACAGGAGCACCGCGGTCAATGCCTCGGCTTTGCCGTGTGTCGCGGTCATACCCCAGCCGTCTACGAATGAATGAATCATCGTTGCGACGACGAGGGGCACAGAAAATCCGTGGCTGTGCGAACACGAAGGGCAGACTGGCACTCCCGCCCGGTCAATGGATTCCAGAAGCGCATAACCGGCTGCAGCAACCAGCAGTGACAGCGCCCAACCGATTTCATCGGCAACTTCCGGCAGAAGACCGAAGAGCGCGACTGCGGCAAGCAGGCCGCCGCTGACCGGGATCAGGAAGCGCGCACGGCGTCCGGCGGAAACCTGAATTCCGGCCATGGCAAACACCAAAGCCAGAATGGCCGCCAGAACCGAGCGCAGAAAGGAAGGATCGCCCAACTATTTACTGTAGCGGGTCGCCGCGCCGAACCTGTATACTGAGCCGAATGGCCGCAAGCCTGACAACCCGGCAGGTAGAGAACGTTACGGTTATCGACGCTGCGGGACGCATCGTGATCGGGGAAAGCGCCACCGCGCTGCAGGCGCTGCTACGCCGCCTGACAGCGGAGGAGCATAAGAGGATCGTGTTGAATCTGGGGGGCGTCAGCTTCATGGATAGCGCGGGCATCGGCGAGCTGGTGGGCTGTTACGCGTCGGCGTCACGCAAAGGTACGAAGATTAAAATCTGTGAGCTGACGCGGCGCGTTTCCGACCTGTTCCAGGTGACTCACATCTACAACATTCTCGATATCTATCAGAGGGAAGAAGATGCGCTCCAGTCGTTCCGGCAACCCCGATAAAATGAAAGCAGATGCCGGGGAGAGGTTCGTTTATTGCCGCTACAGCCTGCCTGATGTGGGCGGCGACTGCTTCCGCACAGACCCCGGCCGTCCGGATTCGCCCCCCGACCGTTCTGCCGATTTCCTCGATCACGATCACCGGTAACCAAAAACTCAGCACCGACGCGATCCGGAGCGTACTCGGGCTGAAAGTGAAAGACGAGGGCGGCACCGCGATCTTCAATGCCGCGCGCGACCGCCTGCTCGATACCGGCTATTTCGACAGCATCAGCTATTCGTACCGGCAGCAGGATCTCGGGTTCGCCGTGACGTTCACGGTGACGGAGATGCAGCAGGTTTATCCCATCCGCGTGCAGGGATTGCCGATTACGCCCCAGCAGATCGGGGAGGTGCTGCACGCGAAAGATCCTCTGTTTAACGGTTTGCTGCCGGGGACGAAGAAGGTGGTGGATCGCGCGGCGGGATTCGTCCAGGAGTTTCTCGAAAAGTCGGACCCGGAGATCCAGGTGCGCGCCCGCGTCGTTCCGACAGCTCCGGATCATTACGAAGTCGAATTCTCACCGGCCGCGGGGCTGCCCGTCATCTCGGATATGACGTTCGAGGGCAGCTCGGCAGTAAGTGCTGCCGACCTCCACAACGTGATGATCGAGCACGGCATCGGCCAGCCCTACAGCGATGAGAATGTGAACGCGCTGCTGGATCAGTGGGTGCGTCCGCTGTTTGAGAAGGAAGGCCACATGCGCGTGCGGTTCCCGCGCATTGTGGGAAATCCGGCGGCCAAAGTGAAGGGCATCGACGTGCGCGTGACGGTGGATGAGGGGCCGGTGTTCAAGCTTGGCCTGTTGACCGTGCGGGGACCGGGCGCGGCGGATGGCAAACGCATTCTTCGGATGGCCAACCTGCAGACGAACGCCTCGGCGCCCATCAACGGCGATGAGGTCAACAAGGGCATCGAGAAGATTCAGAATGTGATGCAGAGCGAAGGCCATCTGGACGCCAAAGTGTCGGTGGATCGCTCGATTCACGATCAGGCGCTCACGGTGGATGTGGCGTACGACGTGGACCCTGGCCCGGTTTACACGTTCGGCAGGCTGACGGTGGAGGGGCTTGGACTCAGCGGCGAGGCGGCTATCCGGAAGATGTGGACCGTCAAACCCGGCGATCCGTATCCGGGAAATTATCCGAACTTTTTTGTGGAATCGGTCAAGAAGGAAGGATTGTTCGACAATCTGGCCGATGTGACCGCCACGCCTTCCGTCAATCGAGCTACGCGTGTGGCGGATGTGACGCTGCACTTCATTTCCGGCGATTCCGTGCTGGCGCCGAAGCGGCCGCCGCTCTGACCAACATGCTGATTGCGATCACGCGCGAGGTCAGCGCAACCCTGGCTCAATGCGAACTGACGTGGCTTGACCGGGAGCCGATCGATATCGGGAAAGCGCGCGCCGAGCACCTCGCGTATGAGCAGTGCCTGCGGGATCTGGGAGTGCGCGTCATTTCCCTGCCCGCGCTCGATGAGCATCCGGATGCGGTGTTTGTGGAGGATCCGGCGATTGTGCTGGATGAAGTCGCGATCATTACGACGATGGGGGCAGAGAGCCGCCGCGGCGAGCGCGAAAGTCTGACGGCGGCGGTCGGGCATTACCGGCCGGTGATTCGGATGCGGGATCCGGCGCGGCTGGAAGGCGGCGACGTGATGCGGGTGGGCCGTCATCTGTATGCAGGCCTTTCCGGGCGAACCGATGCGGCGGGCGTGGCGCAGCTGGCAGAAGACCTCGCGCCTTACGGATATGAAGTGTACGGTGTTGAATTGCACGGCTGCCTGCATCTGAAATCGGCGTGTTGCGCACTCAGTGACGATGCGGTGCTGCTGAACCGGGAGTGGGTGGATACTTCGCGGTTCGGCGGTTACCGGCTGATCGATGTGGCGCCGGAAGAACCGGCAGCGGCGAATGCGCTGGCGATCGGGAATACGGTGGTGATGCCCGATGCTTATCCGGCGACTGCGGAGATTTTGCGCCGCGAGGGATTCCATGTGCGCGCGCTCGATATGACGGAGTTGATGAAGGCGGAATCTGGCGTGACGTGTTCGAGCCTGCTGTTCGAATTCCGCTGCTGAATCAGAGATAGCTGAACAGCGGATTCCTGCTGCGGCGCTTCACCTCTGCGTACCAGCGGCAGAGCGGATAAAGGACCAGAACCACAGCCGCCCAGATGAGATAAACGCCCGGGAGTCCAAAGCCCCAGCCTGGCGGCCGCAGGAATGGAAATTCCGCGAGCGAATGCGAAGTAAACATCCACCAGACGGCCCCGAATTGCACAGCGCAGACCGCCAGAGCAATCAGGTGCATCACGGTGATGTGGACGACATAGTAAAACAGCGGCACGCGTCCGAAGGTGACGATTGGCGTGAGCCGGTGAAATTGGACGCCATCGATCAGGGCGAGGAGAATCAGCGAGGGGCCGATCGTCATCAAAAGGTAATCGAGCGACGGCGGATATTTTGTGGTGTTGAGGAATGAAAGAACGGTGAAAAAGCCGTTTTTCGTTCCGGCCCAGGGTGCGGGATCGCCATAGCCGTTCACCGTGCGGATCACGAAAAAGAGCGTGGTGGCTCCCGCGCCGACGCGCATCAGGAATCTTCTCCGCCGCGGCGCTTCCCAGAGAAATACAGGGCCAAGCGCGAATCCGGCCATCATGACCGCATACCACGGAATCAGGACATAAGCGAAATAGAAGTTGTGCCCCGGCGTGATCTCGATATTCGCCTGGCGGTAGAGGAAATCCCACCACCACGTATTGGGGGCCGAAATGCGCGCGAGCAGGTTGTGCGCCGCGATGGTGACCAGTGCGACTGCCGCAAACGCACGGGGCGGAAGCCAGATCATACCCGCGAGAACGATCATCGACCAACCGAGAATCCAGAGCACGACGGCCACGGTGATCCGGAAATCGAAATTGAACGCCCAGCCGAAGCAGCGCGTCACCACCAGTTCCAGAAAGATCAGCCAGACACCGCGTCCCAGAAGAAACCGGCTCAGTTCCGCTTTCGAATGCTTGCCGCGCGAATACCAGAGATACGCGCCAACGCCCGTGAGCAGCGAGAATACCGGCGCGCAGAAGTGCGTGATCCAGCGGGTGAAGAAATAGGGCGCTGTGGTGGCGGCCAGGTTCACCGGATTGAATGTCGCGTTCGTGAACAGGTCGCGGACATGATCGAGCGCCATCACGATCATGACCAGGCCGCGCAGAAAATCGATGGATTCGAGGCGGCTCTTCGGCGGGCTCATTTCGAAAGCGTGTAATACGTGTAGGTGTAGCTCCAGGACATTGAGTTACCCGGCGCCGCCGAAATCGCGACGAACGGTTCGATCGCGATCACGCTGCGAATCGACCACAGGGCCACGCTGGCGAGCGGCTGATCGCCGATGATGTGGACCCCCACACCGGCTTTCGGGTTCTCGACCCGAATGTCGTAATCCTTCGCACTGGCTCCGAAGCCATCCACCGGCATTGCCACAGTTTCGCGGTCCTTGAGAGTCTTCAGATAAGTGATGCGGTTGCCTTGCACCGACGCCATCTGCGGATTCGGCGGCTTGCTGGTCTTCACTTCAAAGGGGAATGTGAGCGAGTAACCCGCTGGGGTTCCTGCCTGGTCCAGCGTCAGAAAATTGTGATTGTAAAGCTTCGTTTCGATGGGCTTCGAGCCCGTGTTCTTCAGGGAATGCGAGATCACCATCTCCGGCTTGCCTTTGATCAGGAGCACGGTTTTCGTGTAGGTGTAGCCGTATCCGGTATCGGCGTCGTGGAGTTCCTGCGTGAATTCCACCGAATCGCCGTGCTTCTTCACCGTCCATTTGCCGGGCGAGACGATCTCGTATTTTTTGTAGGCGCTGTAGGGCGTCGCATCGGGTCGGCGAAGCACGCCGACACCGATTTTGATGAATTTCCCGCCCGGTGCAGCCGCATCGAAGCCGAGGGGCGTCTGAAACTCGTCCGCCGGGCCCATCGAGCCGCTCTCCGAGCTCACGACGATATCCGGGTCGCGGTAAACAAAATCCCGAACCGTCGAATCCTGTTTCGTAAACCAGGGGCCATAGAAATCATGTCCATCGAACTTCAGGCTGGAGATGACGCCCGACCAGTCGAATCGCGTACCGCGATAGAACCCGCTTGCCGCATCCGGCAGATAGAGCTTCGCCGTGACCGTCCCGTTCGTGATGGTCGCTTCCGGCGGAGCGGTCTGGGCCATCATGGAGGCACCGGCCAGCGCGCCAAGCAAAGTAATCGCGTAAATCCGCATCTTCACGCTTCTCCGTTCTGAACAAATTGCCGCAGCGCCGCGGCCAGTGTTTCCGGCGGGGCGGCTCCTTCTGATATCAACTCGCCCCGGTACTCGATATAGGGGACACCCTCCACGCCGGCCTCGCGCGCCATGCTCTCTTCGATGCGAACGCGTTCCGCGAGCGCGCGATCGTCGAGGTCCGCCTCCACTCCACATTCCCGAGCAATCGATGCGAGCACGGCGGGATTCCCAACATCCTCGCCCTGGCAGAAATATCCGGTGAACAGCCGCTCCGCTACCTGATTCTGGACAGCTGTTCCCTGCTCCCGCGCCGCCGACAGCAATATGTGTCCGCGAAACGAGTTCGGCGTCCGTTCCATAAGATCATGCCGGAATTCGATGCCGGCGCTGTGCCCGTTCTCCGCCACGCGGGCGTCGAGCTGGCGGGAATACTCCCAGCTTCCGAATTTCGCGATGCGATATTCACGGCGGCTGATGCCCTCCGGCGGAATTCCGGGATTCAGTTCGAACGGGTGCCAGCGGATCGCAATCTCCTGCCGCAGAATCTTCGCCGCCTGCTCCAGCCGGCGCTTCCCGATGAAGCACCACGGACAAACGATATCGGACGTCACGTCAACAGTCAGAGTGCCAGCCATAATTTTCGCCTCATGGATGAAGCCATATTATCCGACCCGCACACCCCATTGCGCGATACTGGCTCTATGCGTATTCCAGCGCGGCTGGCGATCGCGCTTCTTCCCGCACTCCTCTTCGCTCAGAAGCAGCCTTTTACCACCGACGCTCTGCTGAAGATCCAGCGCATCGGCGATCCCCAGGTCTCGCCCGATGGCCGCACCGTCGCCTTCGGGGTGAGCACGCCCGACCTTACGGCAAATAAGAACGTGAAGTCGATCTGGGTCGTTCCGACGATGGGCGGCGCGCCCCATAAGCTGACGGATGCGGCCGAGCGTCCGCGCTGGGCGCCCGATGGCAGGCGCATTTATTACACCGGCACGCAAAGCGGCGCATCGCAGATCTGGAGCATCAATCCCGATGGCTCCGGCGCCACGCAGGTGACCCATCTTTCCACGGAAGCATCGAATCAGATTGTCTCGCCGGACGGAAAGTATCTCGTCGTCACCAGTGACGTGTATCCGGATTGCGGAGCCGACGATGCCTGCAATCAGAAGCATCTCGAAGCAGACAAAAACCGCCCCACCGATGCCCGGCTCATCAAAAGCCTGCTGTATCGCCACTGGAAGGACTGGACTGGCGACCGCGTCACGCACCTGATTTCGATTGCACTGGAAGACGGCAAGGCGGTGGATCTCTCGCCCGGCGAACGCGTCACTCCGCCGTTTTCGCTGGGCGGACCGGACGATTACGCCATCTCGCCCGACAGCGCCGAAGTCGCCTTCTCGCAAAATGCGGATCCGGTGCCCGCGACCGGTACCAACAACGACATCTACATTGAGCCGATCACCGGCGGCGCACCGGTCAAGGTTTCGACAAGCCCGGGCGCCGATGATTCACCCGCGTATTCGCCCGATGGCAAATCGCTCGCCTGGCGCACGCAGGCGCGGGCGGGATATGAATCTGACCGCTGGCGCATCGCGGTTATGGATCGCGAATCGAAGCAGATCAATGTCATCACGGAACAGATCGACCGGCAGGTGAACGGCTTCATCTGGTCGCCGGATTCGAAAAGCATCTTTTTCACCGCGGTGGATCGCGGTTTGCAGCCCATTGAGATGATTCCGGCCACGGGCGGTGGCGGACGCCTTGTGGTTTCCGGCCATGCAACGTTCGATAACCCGCAGCTGACGTCAGACAACCGCACCATCGTTTTCACGCGCGAAAGCGGCAGTTCGCCGAGCGAGATCTGGCGCGGCACTTCGGGCGGCGGTCAGGCGGTTCCGCTTACGCACCTCAATGACGGACTGCTCGGGCAATATCAATTCACCGACCTTGAGGAAATGACGACGCCTTCAGCGGACGGAACACCGATCCAGAGCTTCATCGTGAAGCCTCCAGGCTTCAATCCGATGCGGCGCTATCCGGTGATCATGCTGATTCATGGCGGTCCGCAGGGGGAATGGGGGGAAAGCTGGACGTACCGCTGGAACGCGCAGGTATTCGCCGCCGCGGGATATGTGATCGTCATGCCGAACCCGCGCGGATCCGTCGGCTACGGGCAGGCGTTCACGGATCAGATCAATCAGGATTGGGGCGGCAAGCCGTATACCGACATCATGGCAGTGACGGATGCCGTCACGAAACTGCCGTACGTCGACCCCGATCGCATCGCCGCCGCCGGTGGCTCGTACGGCGGGTACATGATCAACTGGATTCTCGGCCATACAAACCGGTTCAAAGCGCTGGTCTCGCACGATGGCGTTTACGATCTGCGCGCCGAAGCCGAAAGCACCGAAGAGCTCTGGTTCCCGATGTGGGAGTTCGGCGGCATGCCGATGGATAAGCCCGAGATTTACGACAAATGGTCGCCGAGCGAATTCGTGAAGGACTTCCACACGCCGACGCTGGTGATCCACGGTGAACTGGACTACCGGATTCCGTACACGCAGGCGCTGCAGCTCTTCACCGAGCTTCAGCTCCAGAAGGTGCCTTCGGAGCTTCTGCTCTTTCCCGACGAAGGCCACTGGGTGCTCAAACCCCGCAACAGCAGTTATTGGTACAAAACATTTCTCGACTGGATAGGAAACTGGACTAAACCTTGAAAGCTATTCTTCTCATTCTGGTGGTGCTTCTGATTGGAGCGCCCATCGCGTTATACGTGTCGTCGAAGCCCGCCGCGGTGACGGTGGATCCGGTGAAAGTGATCGGCGTCGAGACGCCGGTTCATGTACAGGTGAACAGTCCGCATGGGGTGCGCCGGGTGGAAGTCGATGTTGTGCAGGATGGAAAGTCGTACACGGCGGCGAAGGAGGAGAAGCTCGCGAGGCGTTTTCTGTACGACCGCCATGCCTCGCCGGTGACGATGACCGCAAGCGTGGGGCGCAAGCCGATTCCGGCACTGCATGACGGGAAGGCGCAGATCGTGGTGACGGCGGTCGCGAATGACATGGGCGGCGCGTCGACGACGAAAACGCTCGATGTGGACGTGATGACCGCGCGGCCCACCGTTTCCGCCGATGGCGATCAGCATTACATCAATCAGGGCGGGAGCGAAATGGTGACGTTCACGCCAGGCGGTGCCTGGACCGAAGCGGGAGTCAAGGTCGGCGATTACACGTTCCGGAGCTTCCCGCTGCCCGGACATCCTGGCCAGTACTTCAGCCTGTTCGCATTTTTCTGGCAGTTGCCGACCGATACGCCGGTTTATGTCTATGCGACCAATCCTTCGGGAGCGCAGGCCCGCGCTGATTTCTGGCACAAGGTGTTCCCGAAACAGTTTCATTCGAGCACGATCAAACTGGAGGATATGAACCTTGACCGGATCGTCAATCAGATCGATCCGGATCATAAGATTCCCGGCGATCTGGTACAGCGGTTCGTCTACATCAATTCGACGATGCGGAAGGCGAACAACAAGACGCTGGCGGATCTGCGTTTCCAGAGCGAGCCGAAGTTCCTGTGGACCGGAGCGTTCCTGCCGATGGTCGATTCGACAGTGGAAGCGCGCTTCGCCGATCAGCGCACTTATACGTGGCAGGGCAAGGTGGTCGATAAGCAGGTGCATCTTGGATTCGATCTCGCGAAGGTGGCGCACTCGCCGATTCCGGCATCGAACGATGGACGCGTGGTGTGGGCGGACAATCTGGGGATCTACGGGAACTGCATCGTGATCGATCACGGGTTCGGGCTGCAGAGCATCTACGGGCACCTTAGTGAGTTTCTGGTGAAGAAGGGCGACATGGTGAAGAAGGGGCAGATCATCGGCAAGACCGGCTCGACCGGGCTGGCAGGCGGCGATCACCTGCACTTCACGATGCAGATTGACGGCGTGCAGGTGAACTCGGTGGAATGGTGGGACCCGCACTGGGTGAAGGACCGGGTGCTGAGCAAGATGGGGATGACCCTGGAAGGCGGAGATGCGGCTGCAGAGCCGGCGCCGAAAGCGCATCACGCGAAGGCCGCGCCGGCGAAGAAGCGCCGACGGCGATAAATGAACCAAACCCCTCGTTTCTCTGGACGGGTTACAAACCGCGGCCCACTGGCAAGAGGTGACGAGTCACGCGGCGTTCTTTTATTGAGATAAGGACGCCTGCAGCCAAATCTTCGCAATATCGCTCCAGTACTCTAGCCAGAATCGCAACAGCTGCTTCGGCTCTGCAGCCTTCACGTCGCAGTCTGATTACCGACGGAGCACTGAGTCCTCGAACCGCGATAATACTGTGGAAATCAGCGTCGAGAGTAATCACCACATACCCACGATCCCGCGCGAAAGCGATGATATCCTCCTCCTCCGCTCGCTGCATACCCAACTCCGACGCGTGCCAGCATTGATATCCGAGCCGACGAAAGAGATGTACAGCGTCGACAAGCATTCCCTGATCGAGAAGAAGCGACACACGAGGCGCGGAGGCGGTCACGCGGCGGATGCGTCCCAAACCTCGTCAGCGAGATTCGCTGCAGCAAATTCGAGGGCCTGACGGATATCCTCTTCCTCCAGATCCGGATAGTTCCGGAAAAGCTCCTGTCGATCGGGATACGCAGCTACGGCTCCCACGACGCGACGGACCGTGAGTCTCATGCCGCGAATACAGGGCTGGCCGCTCATTTGTTTTGTATTTCGGGTGATCCGATCGAACATCCGGGCTCCTCAGCTCTATTGTCCTATAGTTTCTGCTGCGCTCGGGAGTCCCCGCTCCTGCGCTTGTCGAGGCTCCCGCATGGACCGCAGGTGCAGGAATCGCCCTTGATGTGACTATGCCGAAAAATACAAGGCATTCGGATGTTCCGGCGATGCTGAAGGCGCTGCTCACAAAGCGATTTCACATCCGCGCCCACGTGGAATCCCGGCAAGAGAGCGTCATGGAGTTTGATCGCGGCTCCGACGGTGCGAAGTTTAACCCGCCACGCGATCTCTACCGCCGGGATGGCTTTTCCTCCCACAAGGCAGTGCGTCGGGATGCCGGTGGCCGATCGGACTGGCATCAAAGACGCATGAGACCTGGCAATCGATCGCCGGTGTGACGAAATTACATGCAAAAGTATGCGCAGCTCTCGAAAAAGTGGGCCTCAAGCTGCAAAAATCGCGGGCTCTGCTTGAGCACCTCGTGATCGATCAGATCGACAAGACGCCGGCGGATAACTAATCGTACACAAAGTGCAGGACCTTCTTCAGGTCCTCCCACGCCTCGCGCTTCGCTTCCACGTTATAAGCCCGCAGCAGGTACGAAGGGTGGTAGGTGACGATCAGCGGAATATCGTGCCACTTGTGCCATTTTCCGCGGAGTTTCGTGACGCCGTCGCGGCCGCCCAGCAGCGCCTTCGCCGCCGTCGAACCCAGCGCGCAAATTGCCTTCGGATGGATCACCTGCAACTGCCGGAATAGAAACTGTCCGCAGACCTCCATCTCGTCCGCTTCCGGCGTCCGGTTATCCGGCGGACGGCATTTCACTACGTTGCAGATATAGACGTCATCGCGCTGGAGCGGGATGCCCTCCTTTTTCGCGGTACCCTCGATCATCTGGGTCAGCAACTGGCCGGCGCGGCCCACGAACGGCACCCCCTGCGCGTCCTCATCGGCGCCCGGGCCTTCGCCGACAAACACGAGCTTCGATTCCGGATTGCCGCTGCCGAAGACGATCTTGTTGCGGCCCTGATGCAGGCGGCAACGGCGGCAGTCCCCGATATCCTCGCCGATCTGAACGAGCGAGTCCCCTGCGGGCGCCAGACTGGGAAGCTCGATCTCAGCCGCAGCCGCAACAGGAGCTACAGCGGGCGCAGCTTCGCGCTTGTACAGGTCTTTCACTCCCAGATCTTTGAAATATTCGATCCGGCGGCGCAGCTCATCCGAACTCACGATCGCGCACCCACCATCTTCCGCAAACGCAGCATTTGTCCCAGAATCTTATCCGCCACTTCACGCTTCGGCGCGCGCGGCAGTTCCACCACTTCGCCGCTGCGCATCACGAGCAGCACCTCATTTGTATCCGATTCAAAGCCCGATCCAGCCACACCCACGCGATTCGCCACAATCATGTCGCAGTTCTTGTCTTCCAGCTTACGGCGCGCGTAATCGAGCAAATTCTCCGTCTCCGCCGCGAAGCCGATCAATAACCGGCCGCCCTTCACGCGTCCCAGTTCGGCCAGAATATCCGCCACCGGGTCAAGCTCGATAGAAGCCGGCGCGTGATTCTTCTTGATCTTCTCCGGCGCCGGAGCCGCAGGGCGGAAATCCGCTACCGCGGCGCATTTGATCACCGCGGTCGCCTGGTCCAGATGCGCAAACACCGCATCGCGCATCTCCGCGCCGGTCCGCACGCGCACGACCTGCGCCCCAAGCGGCGCATCCAGTGCAACCGGGCCACTCACCAGAATCACTTTTGCGCCACGATCCAACGCCGCCTGCGCGAGGGCGTAACCCATCAGCCCGCTCGACCGGTTCGAAATAAAACGGACCGGATCAATCGGCTCCTGCGTCGGCCCTGCCGTAATGAGAATCGTCTCGCCTTCCAGATCGC
>DASZVV010000454.1:0-5124 GCA_035546955.1 Bryobacteraceae bacterium | reverse complement strand
GAAAAAATAGAGCGTCTTCGGCCCTCCCGCCGGCCTTCGGGCCGGCGCGGAGGCTGATTACTTAGCCGTCCAGCCGCCGTCGATCAGGATGTCCGTGCCAGTGATGAAGCCGGCGCCTTCCGAGCAGAGATAAGTGGCGAGCGCGCCGATTTCCTCAACCCGGCCCCAGCGGCCGACCGGGATGTTGGCAACGAACTGCGCGTTCAGCTCCGGGTTCTGCATGAGCGGCGTGTTCATTTCGGTGCCGAACGGGCCGGGGCTGATGCCGTTCACCGTGATCCCCTGATCCGCGACTTCGAGCGCCAGCGCGCGCGTGAGGCCGAGCAGCGCCGCCTTGCTCGATGAATAGGCCGCGCGGCCGGGCAGCGAGACGTGGCTCATGATCGAGGTCATATTGATGATGCGGCCGTAGCCCGTGCCCTTCATACCGGGCACGAACGCGCGGCACAGCAGGAAGACGCTGGTCAGGTTCGTATCGAGCACCTTATTCCATTCCTCGAGCGTGAATTCCGTGACGTTCTTGCGGATGTTCACGCCGGCGTTGTTGATCAGGATCTGGACTGCGCCGAGTTCTTCCGAGACAGCGGTCTGCAGGCTGGCCACGCTCTCTTCGCTCACCACATCGGCGACGTAAGCGGACGCTTTGCCACCCGCGGCTTCGATCTCGGCCTTCACAGAGGCGAGCTTTTCGGCATCCCTCGCGGCCAGCGCGATGGTGGCGCCGGCAGCGCTGAGCGAGAGCGCCATGGCGCGGCCGAGACCGCGGCTACCCCCGGTAATGAGCGCGACTTTACCGCTGAGATTGGTGGTGGTGAGGTTTGCCATGGAATCCATTAGTATACTCAGCATTTACACTCCTCTACTTAAAGACCTATGAGCAATCACGAACCTTTCCGTCTGGATGGACTCACTGCGCTGGTGACGGGCGGCGCGAGCGGAATCGGTGAGGCCATCTGCCGCCGGTTCGCATGGTCGGGCGCGTCGGTGATCATCGCCGATGTCGATACGGCGCGCGCGCAGAAACTTTCGGAAGAACTCGAAGGCTCCTCCGTGCTGGAACTCGACATCACGAATGAAGCCGCGGTGAACGCGGCGTTCCAGAAACTGCCGAGGCTCGATATTCTCGTGAACAACGCGGGCGTCGGGCTGGTGGCCAGCGTGGAGGAGACGTCGACCGAAGATTTCGAGCGTCTGTTCCGCGTCAATGTGGAAGGAACGTTCTTCGTGACAAAGGCGGCTATGCCGCTGCTGCTGAAGTCGGCAGGCAACATCGTGAATATCGGATCGGTCGCGGGCGTAAAGGGCTTCCGCCGCCGCTTCGCGTACTGCGCCACCAAGGGCGCGATGCTGGCGATGACGAAGCAGCTCGCCCTCGAATATGCGGGCAAAATTCGCGTCAACGCGATTTGCCCCGGCACCACGGATACGCCGTTCGTCGACGCATATATCGCGAAGTATCACTCGCATGAAGTGGAAAAGATCAAGGCGGAACTGAACGCGCGCCAGCCGGTGGGACGGCTGGGACGTCCCGATGAAATGGCGGATCTGGTGCTGTATCTTGCCTCGCCGCAGGCGGGGTTTGTGACCGGCTCGCTGATGTTCATCGACGGCGGGACCATGGCCTGAGAAAACCGGGCGTAAATGACTGACGATCTTTTTGACGTCCCCACGCGAGCCAAAGGCCCGGCCGGGACTCTTCCGCTCACGCCGGAAATGCTGCGCAACCGGCCCTCCGGCGATTTGTTCGGCCTCACGCAGGATGCCGGGATGGGCTGGAATCCCGCGGCGCTCGGCGGCAAAGAGTACCTTATTCTTTCGACGCACGGCGGCATTCGCGCGGCGGATGGCACCCCGATCGCGCTCGGCTATCACACGGGACATTGGGAAGTGGGTCTGCTCATGGAAGCGGCGGCGCGCGAGTTCGCGTCGGCCGGCGCGGTTCCGTTCGCGGGCGCGTGCACTGATCCGTGCGATGGGCGCTCGCAGGGCACGGACGCGATGTTCGATTCCCTGCCCTACCGCAATGACGCGGCGACGATTTTCCGGAGGCTGATCCGCTCGCTGCCGACGCGGCGCGGCGTGCTCGGCGTGGCGACGTGCGACAAGGGCTTGCCCGCGATGATGATCGCGCTGGCTTCGATGCACGATCTGCCGTGCGTGCTCGTGCCCGGCGGTGTAACCCTCCTGCCGGAGCAGGGCGAAGACGCGGGGCGTATCCAGACGATTGGGGTGCGCTACGTGCATGGCGAGATCAGTCTGGAAGACGCCGCGGATCTCGGCTGCCGCGCGTGCGCATCGCCGGGCGGCGGCTGCCAGTTCCTGGGAACTGCGGCGACCGCGCAGGTAGTGGGCGAGGCGCTGGGAATGTCGATCAGTCATTCCGCGCTGGCGCCTTCGGGCCAGCCGATCTGGCTCGACATGGCGAAGCGCTCGGCGCGCGCCCTGATGGAACTCGAAAAGCGCGGCGTGAAGATGGGCGACATCCTGACCGATGCAGCGCTGCACAATGCGATGACGGCGCATGCGGCGGTGGGCGGATCGACCAATCTTCTGCTGCACACCCCGGCAATTGCGTTCGCGGCGGGGCTGAAGCGGCCTTCGGTGGAGGATTGGGCGCGCATCAACCGACAGGTTCCGCGGCTGGTGGATTCGATGCCGAATGGGCCTTACGCGACAATCCACGTGTTCCTCGCGGGCGGCGTTCCGGAAGTCATGCTGCATCTGCGCCGCGCGGGGTTGCTGGAGACAAAGGCTCTGACGGCGAGCGGCATGACTCTCGATCAGCAGCTCGACGAGTGGCAGGATTCCGAGCGGCGGCACAAGCTGCGAAAACTGCTGAAAGAGCGCGACGGGATCGATCCGGACCGCGTGATCTATTCGCCGGATGGCGCGGCGAAGCACGGGATGACCGCGACGATCTGTTTTCCGACGGGCAACCTGGCGCCCGAGGGATCGGTGATCAAGGCAACGGCGATCGATGCGTCGGTGGTGGACGCGGACGGCGTCTATCGCAAGACCGGACCCGCGAGGGTTTTCGTCACGGAGCCCACGGCGATCGCAGCGATCAAGGCAAATCAGATCCAGAAGGGCGATGTGCTGGTGCTGATCTGCCGGGGTCCGATGGGCGCGGGAATGGAAGAGACGTATCAGCTCACTTCCGCGCTGAAGTATCTGCCTTTCGGCAAGCATGTGGCGCTGCTGACCGATGCGCGGTTCAGCGGCGTTTCGACCGGCGCGTGCATCGGGCATGTTTCGCCGGAAGCGCTCGCGGGCGGCCCGGTGGGCAGGCTGCGCGAAGGCGACATGATCGAGATCGTGGTGGACCGCGTGAATCTGCATGGGACAGTCAACCTGGTGGGCGAGGGCGGCGTGGTTTCGGGCGTGGAAGCCGGGACCGCGATCCTCGCGAAACGCGCACCGCGGGCGGATCTGGCTGCCGATCCTCATTTGCCTGACGACACGCGGCTCTGGGCGGCGCTCCAGGATGTGAGCGGCGGGACCTGGGGCGGGTGCGTGTACGACGTCGAGAAGATCGTGCGGGTGATCGAAGCCGGCAAGAAAGCGCTGGCCGGGCAGGATTGAAGCCACGCTAAGTTCCTGACAGCTAAGCCGCAACCGGCAAATTGGGTTCGTTTTTGCGAATGGACTTTTTGCGGTCGAGGAGCGCGTTCAGGAGGATGCAGTTCGCCTGCCTGCGGGCACGGCGAATGGCGGCTTCGAGCTGGTTGCAGCGGCGCAGGCGCCAGACGGCTCCGCAGATCTGCTCCACAGCGGTTTGTTCGATGGCGCTCTGGGGATCGAAATCGGCGTAGAGCTGATTGCGTAGCGCGGCGTATTCCTGCCGTTCGCCGGGTTGGGTGAACGTACCCGAGAAGAGGCCGAATTTGACGGCGTTCTGAGAGGATCGGGCTTTGCCGGCCGGGGTGCGCGGACCGGTGGAGAATTTCGCGTTGCTGCGGTTTGCGGCGATTCTTGCTGTGCTGGACATAGGATTACCTCCGGTGACAGGGTAGTCCACAGGCGGATGGAGGCAAGGCGTCTTGCGGGCGAGTTTATTGCAAACAAGCGGAATATAGTTGTACTTTTGTTGAACAGCATTGGCCGCAGATCCCGGAGACGAACAAGAAAAAGAAGACAGCCCATGGATTGCCGTTAGTTCGATGCAGGTGGTTCGACCTGATCGATCACGAACATCTCGACCGGTAATCTCCGCGACACCATTCTTAGTCCGAGTTGTTCTTCGATGGCGGTAAAAAGCGAGGGCAGGTCGGTACCCGGTGTATTGTCCGGTGCCCAGCGAAGATGGAAATCGATCGGCGCCGAAATACCGGTCCTGTCGATGATCGGCCGGTTTACGCGGTCATACAGGACTTCGATGAGATGGCCGATGGAGACATTTCTCCCGCTGATCCACGTCGGCCCCAGGATATCCACGCCGCCGCTGCCGCGGGGCGTACCGTCATCAGCGGAAACATGTACCCTGGAACCACCCTTCACGGACACGAGGGTATAGACCGGAAGCATTCTCTTCTCGCGATGGAACTTCAGCCGGAAGCGATCGGCGAGCAGCTTTTCGCTCATGCGATGCAGTTCGGCGTCGCTTACTGTATTCCCCGCACGCGCGCTGATGGTGAAGCTCGATGATTTCTCGTCCTGCAGCCATTTGGGCACGTCAGGTACCTGCCACTCGCGCAGGCCATAGACTTTTTCAATGATGTAGAGAAGGGGGCAATTCACAGCGTTGAAGCGTTCGCCGGACAAATACCGGCCGCAGGTTCCTCTATCTGCGCCATCGGCCGGCCGAATCGACGCCGCCTCGAATTCGGGAGCAGTTTGAGCGTTCAGCAGAGCAAAGGAGAGCAGGAAACATAACCAGCGAGCCACAGGGACAGACTAGCGATGCGCCGCCGGATCTGTCAAATCATGCGACACTTGGTCTGTGACGCGCGTTGCGGTCAGGCTGATTCTGGCGGCGCTGCTGGCGTTAATGCCGGCGCAGGCGGCAACTGCTGCCGCTCTCGATCACCCGCGTCCGGCTACTGCGAACTGGCATCGGATGGCGCGGCGCACCGTGCTGGCGGCGCGTCCGGCTCGCGCGGTGCGGGTGGTGCACGTTGCGTCGCC
>DASZVV010000453.1:0-8662 GCA_035546955.1 Bryobacteraceae bacterium | reverse complement strand
AACTCGAACGCGCCCGCGCTGCCGGATGCCATCTGTTCCAGGGCTATCAGATCGCGCCGCCGCTCGAACCGCACGACGCCACCGAGATTCTGCGCGCCGGCTTACTCGCCGGTACCGGACATCGGCGGTAAAACGCGGTCAGCCAGCGCAAACTTCAGCTCTTCGATCCCCTGGCCTGTCGCACTCGAAATCTCGAAGAATGCAAGGCCGCGCTTCTTCGCCAACCGTTTGAGCGCTGCCACTTTCTTCGGATCCTGCGAAGCGTCCATCTTGCTCGCCACCACCAGCATCGGCTTTTCGATCATTGCCGGACTGAAACTTTCGAGTTCCGCCATCAGGGTCTCGAAATCGCGCTTCGGGTCGCGCCCTGTCTCCGACATGTCGACCAGATGCGCCAGCACTTTCGTCCGCTCCACATGCTTCAGGAACTGGATGCCGAGCCCTTTGCCCTCGTGCGCGCCTTCAATCAGGCCTGGGATGTCCGCCACCACATAGCTGCGATCGTCCGGTAGCTGCACCACCCCGAGATTCGGTTCCAGCGTGGTGAACGGATAATCCGCGATTTTCGGCCGCGCCGCGCTGATCCGGGAGATCAGGGTCGATTTGCCGGCATTGGGATACCCCACCAGCCCGACATCAGCCAATAGTTTCAGTTCCAGCCGCAAGACCTTGAATTCACCGAGCTTGCCTGGCTCATGCTCAGTCGGCGCCTGATGCGTGGAGGAGGTGAAACGCGCGTTGCCTCGCCCGCCCCGGCCACCCTTGGCCGCAAGCCATTTCTGGCCATCTTCGGAGAAATCGAAGAGCTGGTCACCGGTTTCGGCGTCATAGACTATGGTTCCTACCGGCACCTGCACAGTCACACTCGTGCCTTCATGGCCAGTGCGATTGCTGCCTTCGCCATGCCGTCCGCGCTGGGCCGTGTATTCGGGGTTGTAGCGGAAGTGCAGCAGCGTGTTGCGGTGGATCGTTGACACCATCCAGATATCGCCGCCGCGGCCGCCATCCCCGCCGCTGGGGCCGCCGCGCGGGACATACTTCTCCCGACGGAACGCGAGGCAGCCATTGCCGCCGTCGCCAGCCTTCACCGTAATTTTGACTTCATCAACCAGCATTCTGCTTCAACTTTAGACCTGATCTCACCAGCCTTGTGGACATTCGCCCGGCGCAAGCCGAAATATTCCAGGAGCACAAAAAAGGCCGCCCTCCTGCCCATGGCAGACTGGCGGCCTTGCTGCTCTGGAAATATTCGACTACTCGGCGGCGATAATGCTGACGAACTTGCCCATCCGACCCCGATCGCGAAACTGCACGGTACCAGTGACGGTCGCAAAGAGCGTGTCATCGGAGCCCCGGCCAACGTTCACGCCGGCCTTAATCGGTGTGCCGCGCTGACGAACAATGATCGAACCGCCCGGAACAAGCTGGCCACCAAAGGCCTTGACGCCGAGCCGCTGGGCGTTCGAATCGCGCCCGTTTTTGGAACTGCCTAATCCTTTTTTATGTGCCATGAAAAATACCTCTCGCGGCGCGGTTGCTTACGCAACGATGTCGCGGATCCGAACCTCCGTATAATCCTGCCGGTGGCCATAGGTGCGCTTATACTGCTTCTTGCGCTTGAACTTGAAGACCAGAATCTTGTCGGACTTGTCATGCGCCGAAACAGTGGCGTTGACGCGGGCGGAGGCTGCCCCATCGCCGCTCACGAGAGCGCCGGAATCCGGGAACACAGCCAGAACCTTGCCGAGAGCGATTTCCGAGCCGGGTTCGGCGTCTAATTTGGGAACGCGGAGGACATCGCCCGGAGCGACACGGAACTGCTTTCCGCCGGTTTCAATAATTGCATTCATTGGAGTCTCTTGAACCTCAGTGGGACGCTCAGGCGCACACTTCCCCGCCCGGGCACGAACCAGAATTTCCATTGTAATACATAGGGTTGACCCGCGGCAAGCACAACAGACACCCCGAGACTCAGGAAGCGCTTCCGAACTTATTCGTTGACTTCCGATTTCTTTCGGAGTAGAGTCATCCCCAGATGCCTCCCCGCTCCGGCAATCCTCTCCCCACCGCCGCCGAACTCGATATTCTCGCCATCCTCTGGCGCCGTGGCCAGGCATCCGTCCGCGAAGTCCATGACGACCTCAACAAAGCCAGCGGCTACACCACCACCCAGAAGCAGATGCAGCTCATGCTCGAAAAAGGGCTTGTCACCCGCGCCGACCACCACGGCGTGCACCTCTACGAACCCGCCATTCCACGCGAGCAAACCCAAACGCAGATCCTGGATGACCTGCTCAATCGCGCCTTCGATGGCTCCTCCTCAGCCCTCATCATGCGCGCCCTCTCCACAAAACCCGCGACGCCCGGCGAACTCGACGAGATCCGCGGCATGATCGAAGAAGCGAAAAGAAGGAAGGCCCCGAAATGAACGCCCCCTGGACTTCGCACCTCGGCTGGACCCTCATCCAGTTTCTCTGGCAGGGCGCCGCAATCGCAGGACTCTATTCCATCGCCCGGGTCTTCGCGACAAAACCCCAACCGCGCTATGTCATCGCCTGCGCCGCGCTCCTGCTCATGATCGCAGCCCCGTTCGCCACATTCGTCCGTGCGGCAGCCCCCGCATCCGCCCCGGTCCTCACTCACACCACGCGGGCCGTCCGAAGCGAGTGGTCCACTGCGCCCTCGGCTCCGGTCGCACCGAATTCTCCCCTGCCCCTCAGCGTAATGCCCTGGATCGTCATGGCCTGGCTCACGGGCGTCGCGTTCCTTTCACTCCGTCTCGCGCTCGAATGCATCTTCGCCGCGCGCCTGAAATCCAGTCCCGTAATTCCCGCCCCACTCGAATACAGACAAAGCCTTCGCAAACTCACAGCCAGCATCGGTATCTCACGGCGAATCGTGCTCGTTGTATCCACCCGCGTACACGTCCCTTCAGTGATCGGCTGGCTGCGCCCGCTGATCCTGCTCCCCGCCGGCGCGCTGACAGGCATGACGCTCGACCAGATCGAGGCCATCCTCGCCCATGAACTCGCGCACATCCGCCGTAACGACTATCTGATCAACCTCCTCCAGCGCGCCGCCGAGGCGCTCTTGTTCTACCATCCCGCCGTCTGGTGGATTTCCCGTGAAATCCGGCGCGAACGCGAACATTGCTGCGACGATATCGCAGTAGCGGCCGCTGGCGACGCGATTCTCTACGCAGAAGCTCTCGCGAACCTTGAAGCCGGACGCCGCGCCACCCTCCACACCGCGCTCGCTGCAACCGGCGGTTCGTTACGCAATCGCATCGCGCGCCTCCTCGAGATCAAGCAGCCGAAACGCGACGTCGCGGGCGTAGGACTGGCCGCGGCTCTCGTTCTCATCCTGGGCGCCACGCTCCTCGCCCAATCCGCAAGCTCAAAGCCCACATTCGAAGCGGCGTCCATCACGCTCAGCCCGCCCGAATACGTCGGATTTCAATCCTACGCCCGCGGCGACCGCTACACCGCACTCACCGCAAGCGTCCGTAATCTGATCGCCTTCGCGTATGGCGTACTCGACTTCCAGATTTCCGGTGGCCCGAACTGGGCCTCCACAACGCACTACAGCATCTCGGCCAAAATGACTTCACCTGGAACGCCGGACAAGCCCCGCATGATGCTGCAATCGCTTCTCACCGATCGCTTTGGTCTGCGCTTTCATCGCGTCACCAGAAGCCGTTCCGGATACGCGTTACTGATCGACAAAAGCGGCCCCAAGCTGCTCGAAAGCAAAAATCCCGGACCCGGTCTCGGTTTCGGCAGAGGAAATCTGAATGGCCGCGGAGCAGAAATGCGTCAGGTTGCCCACCAGCTCTCAGCGCAACTCGAAGTCCCCATCGCCGACCGAACCGGCCTCACCGCACTCTATGATTTCACTCTGAAGTGGTCTCCAGACACGCAGAATGACCCCGAACTGCCGTCGCTCTCCACGGCTCTTCGCGACCAACTGGGTCTCCGGCTCGAGCCAGTGAAAAACGTGCCGGTCGAATACTTCGTGATCGACCACGTCGAACAACCCTCGGCTAACTGAGCCCGTTACTCGAACCGCAGTGCATCCGTCGGATTCACCGCCGATGCCCGCCGCGCCGGAATCAGCGCCGCACCTACCGCAGTGGCACACAAGATCAACATCGCCACCACGATCGTCACGGGATCGGTCGGTTTCACCTGATATAACTGCGAATCCACAAACCGCCCCAGCCCCCACACGCACGGCAGCGCAATAACAGTCCCTATCGCGATCATCACCAGCGCATCCCCCAGCACCATCCAGATCGCCGACAACCGGGTCGCCCCCATCGCCAGCCGAATCCCGATCTCCCGCGTTCGCCGCGTGACCACAAATGACATCACCCCATACAACCCCACCATCGAAAGCAGCAGCGCCAGAATCCCAAACGCGCTCGAAAGCGCCGCCACCAGGCGTTCCGTATTCAGTGACCTGCTCACCTGGTCGTCCAGGGTACGAAAATCCCAGATCGGTAACGCAGGGTCAGCATCATGCACAATTGCCTCAATGCGTCGGAACGCGGAATCCGGCGTCCCCCGATACCGGACATAGAAATTAGCGCTCAGATTGTTCTGCCTCATCGCAAACCAGGCCTGCTCCGACTGGGTGCGCAAATCCCGATAGCTGAAGTTCTCCACCACCCCGACGATCTCCCTGTCCGGTTGAACGGTTGCTTCGCTCCCGATCCCTATATAGGCGCCCAGCGGATTCGTTCCGCGCAGATAACGATTCACAAAAGCCTCATTGACGATCGCCACCGCACGCCCGCCCTGCTCGGCCGGGAGCGAATCCTGCTCGTTGAAGTCGCGCCCCGCGAGAATCCGTACACCCAAGGTCGAGAAGAGCCCCGGCGTCACTTCATTCAGCAGGATGTCATCATCGGTGGGAAATCGCCGATCGCTTCGAATCGTAACCTGATTTCCCCATGCGCCACCTGTCAGTAGTGGCGCTCGCGCCATCCCGTAGTGCTCCGTGTCTGGAGAATTACGAATTCCCTCCTCTATCCTTCCAATCACCTCATTCGCTCCCGACGCGGAGTAGCCGTTGAACGCCGGGGTCACGCTGAAGGAGACGAGACTTGCCGTATCGAAGCCTGGTCCCTTTGCGATGAGCGCAGAAAGCGTTCGGACAAACAGGCCCGCCGCTACCAACAGAACCAGCGTGAAAGCGATTTGTGTCGTGACAATCATCCGGCGCAACCGAACGCCCCCGAGAACAGCCGCAGCCCGATCGCGCATCGCCGAAATCAGAGATTCGCCCCCTACCTGCAGCGCGGGCGCACAACCGGCCAGGAAGCCGGTACCCACAGTCACCAGAAACGCATAAAAGAGAACCCGCCCATCGACGTTGGCTACCAGTCCATTCGCCGCCACGGCCTGAGGCAGGAAAGCGATGAGCGCACGGATCGCAATCGGCGCCGCCACGACCCCAAGAGCCCCGCCCACCATCGCGAACAGAATGCTGTCCGCCAAAAGCTGACGTCCAATTCGGCTGCGCAGGGCTCCAATCGCCAGACGCGTGCTGATTTCCCGTTGCCGGGCCGAACCACGCGCGAGGAAAAGCCCTGCGACATTCAGGCACGCCAGCGACAGCAGTACACCGGTTGCCACGAACAGAACCCAGAGAGGACGCACCAGTGTACGCCGGATCATTGAATGACCCTGCGGAGCCGGAATCACCTCGAGCGTCGAACCAAGAAATTCGTGCTGACGATTCCCACTCGATTCCGAATATCGCCGATCCTGCTTCTGTCGCTCCAGAATTCCTCTGAACCATGGCTGCAGGCCGGCCTTTGCCTGTGCCGCCGAAATATCCGGACGCAAGATACCCAGAGTCTGCATCCATCGCAGATCACCCTCCAGCATGTTTCCCCTGCCCGGATAAACCTGCGCGGCCATGACCGCAGGAATCCAGAGCGAAGGAATCTGGCCAATATCGATCCCACGAAAAGAAGCCCCAGCCACTCCCACCACCGTCATTGGATTCTTGTTCACCAGGACCCTGCGGCCGAGGATATCCGTTGCGCCCGAGAATCTACTCTTCCAGTAGTCATACGAGAGTACGAGGACCGGACTCGCGCCTGCCGCCCGATCATCATCGTCCGTAAACAGCCGGCCGAGCGCTGGCTTCACTCCCAGCACCGGAAAATAGCTCCCCGAAACAACTTCAACCTCGGTGAGTTCGGGATCACCACCGGTCGAAAGATTGGCCACTGTCAGAGCACGGCAGAACACTCCGGCGAACAGTTGCTTTTGCTCCTCCTCAAGTTCGCGACAGAATGGGTAGGTCATCAGGTTGTAACTTCCCGTTCCGCCAACCAGTTGCGAACCATTCCAGTTAAAAAGCACCAGGCGGTCCGCATGTTCCACCGGCAGCGGCCGCAAGACAATCTGATCGACCAACGAATAGATCGCTGTGCTCGCCCCAATCCCCAGCGCCAGCGAAAGCACCGCCGTCAGCGTAAACGACCGCTCCCGTACGAAGCTCCGCGCCGAGAACCGCAGGTCATATACAAAATCCCGCAGCCAACGGGCCAGCCACACATCGCGAACCTCTTCCCGAATCTGCGTCGTGCCGCCCACCTCAATCGCGACTCGCCGCCGCGCCTCCGGCTCCGGCACACCGGATTCCACCAGATCGCTCACGCGCCGCTCGATGTGATAATTCAGCTCGCGATCCAGATCGCCTTCCATCTTTCGCCGCCGGAGCCAGTTCAGAAGGTACCTCATTGCGCGGGCCCTTCATCGAAGATCAGCTGCACCGCCCCGGTGAGACGCGCCCAGTTCTCCCTCTCCTCCGCAAGCTGCTTCTGCCCCGCCCGCGTCAGCGAATAAAACTTCGCCTCGCGTCCCGTCTCCGATTGCTTCCACGCCGCCTTCAGCCAGCCCTTCTGCTCCAGCCGGTGCAGGGCCGGGTATAAAGACCCCTGGTTGATCTGTACAACAGCCTTCGAAATCTGTTCCAGCCGCTGCGCGATGCCATATCCGTGTGCGGGCTCCAGAGACAGAACCTGCAGGATCAGCATGTCCAGCGTGCCTTGCGGAATGGGAAAACGCGGTGGCGGCATCGATACCTCAACCTTCTACCGCTCACAATACCACAGAATAGGTCGAAGGTTGAGGCGTCCGTCAGTGGATGGTCACGTCGATCGTCTTCGAAGGTGTCTGAACGCCGGTAGCGTCCGCAAATTGGCAAAACACCGGCTGCACGCCCGCCCCGGCCAGGCTCCCCGGCAGGAGAATATTCACCTGATCGAGCCCGGCGATTGTGGGTTGCGGCCCCGCGTACGTCACTGCGCCGGGCGTCTGCGCCGATCCGAAATAGCAGGCCGACCCCGCCGTCACCGCGCTCGCGTACCCGGTCCCATACATCGTCAGATAGCCGCCCGCCGCCGCCGAATATCCCACATCGAAAAATCCGGGCGCCATCGGAACAACGTTGACCACGATCGCATGTTGCGTCCACGGAGTGCCCACGTGTTCGATATCCACAAACGTGACGGGGTCGGACGAAGTCAGAAGATAGTTGATCTGTGTCGGCGAAACGTACAGCAGCGGAGCAAGCTGGTCATTCGCCACAACGTTCCCGTGCAGATGCACCCGAATCCCGCCGAGCGTCGTTGGCAGCGGATTGTCAGTCGCGATTTCGGTCTTCGAGGCGAGATTCACGCCATAAGCCGACACAAATGATCCTGCCGCAACCGGCCAGGCTCCGGTTGCCGAGGACACGCCCGCCGTCCAGAACCCATCGCCGGGACTGTCATTGCCCAGGAGGTCAATGGATTCTCCGGCGGCTTCTAAATCGTAGGCCACAATATCAGGCAGTGAATCGCCATTGAAGTCGGCGCTGACCGCTGCTACCGGCTCGAAAAATACCGGAAATTGAAAAGTTCCGTCGCCCTTGCCCTCATAGAGCGCATTTCCCGCGACCAGATCCAGTTTGCCGTCGTGATTGAAATCGCCTGCCAGTGTCACATCCACTCGTGAAGGACTCGCCGAGAGATCCGTTCGCACTACGGCCCCAAACGTCCCGTCTCCATTTCCCGGCAGCAGCTCGATTGCATCGCCAGCAACATTTCCATGCAGCGAAAACGTCACCAGATCGATTTTTCCGTCCCCGTTGAAGTCGCCGGCAAGCACAGCCGGGCTCTGCTGAGGATTCTGCGTGTAATTCGAATCGATCTCATCGGCAAACGTGCCATCCCCATGGCCGAGGGCGACAGCGAGCCGGCTCGAAATCTGCCGGATCACAACATCGGGAATGCCGTCGCCATTCACGTCCGCGATGAGTTGCACACTCTCCATCGCCTGATCACCCACCACCGGCATACCCCGGAACGTCCCGTCTCCATTACTGAGAAGTGGTGTCATTCCGCACATCAGATCACTCTTCCCATCGCGATTCAAATCCGCAACTGCTCCGGCAGCCGTACCGCTGCACGCCGTGACAGAAACCGGCGCGCCAAACGTTCCATCGCCATTGCCGAAAGCGATTTCGGATGGAATACCGCCGAACAGCAAATCGGCGCGCCCGTCGCCGTTGAAATCACCGGAGCGGATCGGCGTCGCGCTCACCGCGTGCGCAAACGGCACGATGGGCCGGAATGTCCCATCCCCGTTTCCTGAAAACACAC
>DASZVV010000452.1:0-9276 GCA_035546955.1 Bryobacteraceae bacterium | reverse complement strand
GCTTGTGTTACCCGCGGTCGTCGGGTCGAGAGCCGCGGGGTTGAACGGCCAACCGGCGCCGAGAGGAATGTAATTGACGTTGTAGGTCAATTTTTGGTTGTAGCTGTAATTCAGGGTGTAGCCTACATCCACAACCATCGTCCTTCCAATGTTTCGCTGGATATCGAGACTGGCGTTCTGGACCGCATCGAAGGGCACTTTGCCGGTCGTCCAGCTGTTCGGGGCCAGAGGCGCAACGCTCAGCGAAGTGAAGCTGGGTGCGGCTCCTGTATTTTGCGCGGCAATTTGCCCGAATGTCAGGTTGCTTACCTGCTGCTGATACACAGAGGGCGCCTGGCCCGACATTCCATACACCTGGTTGCCGTCGAGGCGGTTGTAGAACATTCCCCAACCTCCGCGGATCGCCGTCTTGCCGTCGCCCATCAGGTCATAGGCGAAACCAAGGCGAGGTCCGAGAGCAACAAACTTCTGCGTGTAGGGTTCCGGAGAAACTCCGTTCACCCCGAGCGTCTGAAGACCCGTTGCCGGATTTCCGGAGTTCGGCACGTAGTCGCCGATAAAGCCGCTGCCCACGGTAGCGCCCGTTCCTGGATCACGGGCGACCAGGTTTGAGCCACTGCACGGAGCCGCTCCGTTCGCGCAGAACGGAACATAGATGCGCGCGATCGCAGCCTTGTTATACAGAGTGGGGCTGAAGTTGACGAATGTGTTGTTGAGGTCGACCTGCGGAGTCTGGTGATAGAAACGAAGGCCGAGGTCCAGCGTCAACCTCCGGTTGACTTTCCAGTTGTCCTGGACGTACCACTCAGCGTTCCAGTACTTCACGTCGAAGGTAGTCGTGGCATTGTACTGGCTGTAAGTATTGACGTCGCCCAGCAGAGCGTTGGCATAGCCGGAGTTCGTATTCAGGAACGGAACCGAGCTGGATGCGGCAAAGTTGAAAACGCCATTGTAGGTCTTTGAGGAGGGCTGGCTCTTCAGGTTATGTTCCAGATAAATGCCCGCCTTCAGAGCATGCTTCCCGATGACTTTGCTGAGATTGTCCTGGTATGTCCAGATGGGGTTGAAGTTTTCCTCCGCGCCGGCCGAAGTACCATTGCGCGTGAAACTCGCCGCACCCGGATAGGTTCCACCGCCAAAGGTGAACTGTGGCAGTAGCGGAAGATATCCGTTCGTTGCGGACTGCGGGCCGTTTTGCGCTGCCGTGGGTACCGGGAACAACGTCGGCAGGCCAGGCTCAAGGGAGCGCAGCGAATCGGCGTACTTGTCGAGTGAGTAATACGCCCAGGTGTTCCAGCTGTTGGCGACCGTAATTTCGTTGACCATGGTCGAACTGATCGTTTGAGTCGACGACCAGGAATAGCCGTGGCCCGGGTTCGGGTGATCGATATTGGACATCGGCGGCAGGCTCGCTTCGCGGCCGGTGGGATTACCGCTGAATTGCACGCCGCTGTAGAGGACCTGCATATCGTCGTGATCGTTGATCCAGCGGAAATAGGCGCTGATCTTCGAGGTGATATTGCTGTCGATGCGGAGCACATCGTTACGCCGCGGGTGTTGCGCGCTGCCCTGCTCAAAGTAGTTGTCGATGTACAACTGAGTGGGATCGGTTGGCGTGTAATTCGGGAGCGGGAAGAAGTTCAGCAGCTTTTGACCTACCGGATCGAGACGCGACTGCGGAATGATGTTGTTCGCGAACTGCGTGTTGTTGTTGGCCGGATCGAGCAGCTTCAGGGCCACGGGATTTCCGTTCGAGTTGCCCCGGTCGGCGGAGAAGTCGCCGATGCGATCCGCGGCAGTCGGCATAAACAGCGTCTGCGTGGTACCCGCAACATACTGGCCGGTGTATTCCTGGGACCAGAAGAAGAAGAGGTGTTTCTTCTCTTTATTCGCGAGTTTCGGGATGTAAGCAGGGCCGCCGATCGAGTACGTTTCGACGTTGTAGCGATAAGGCACACGCGCGGTCGCAACACCATTCTTCAGGGTGTGGTTATTGGCCCAGCTATCGGCGTTGAATTCCTCATGACGGTGGTTCCAGGCGGCGGTTCCGTGGAATTCCTGAGTGCCGCTCTTTGTGACAACGGTAATGGTGCCGCCCGAATTGCGGCCGAATTCCGCCTGATAGTTGGAGGTCAGGACTTTCAGTTCCTGAATCGAATCCAGGTTCGGCTCATAGTGGAGAGTACCGTTCGAGCCGGTATCCATATCGGTGATGCCATCGACCGTGAAGTTCTTGGCCGAAGTGTTGCCGTTGATCGTGATGCCACCGATCGCGCCGGGCGAGGTGACGTCACGGCTCGTGCTGGTGTCGATTACGCCTGGAACCAGCTTCATGTAACCGAACAAATCGCGGCCTTTGAGAGTCAGCGACTCGAGGTTGCCCGCGTCCACCGTTTGGGCCTTTTCCGAGCTGGAGAGCTGTACCTGGGCTGCCTCGGCCGTCACCGAAATGGATTCGGAGACGTTTCCGAGCTGGAGGACCATCTTGCCGCCATTATGTGTTTCTGAAGCGCTGATGACGATGTTGGTCTGGGTGAGCGCCTTGAACCCCGGCGCCTTGACGGTGAGATTGTAGGTACCGGGATCGATCGAAAGAAATCGATAGGTTCCCGTGTTGTCGGTCGTCGCGTTTCTGGTTGCATTCGTTGCTGTGTCGGTCAGAGTGACCGGAGCGTTGACAACCGCCGCATCCGCCGGATCGACGACCGTTCCGATAAGCGAACTGGAGATCGTTTGTCCAACCAGGCTGACGCAACAGAGCGTTAACGCAAAGACACAGCGTGTCAGATATCGTGCTTTAGGTTGCATGACTTCCCTCACAAGTGGTTTGACATGCGGGCATGTTGACCCCGAACCCGCAAGTGTGAGGGAGTATGGCACTGTCGCTGACCGGCGAACAAGGACGAAACGGTATGGAACGGTGCCTGAAGCTCTAACCGCTTTGAAATATAAAGGATACAGAAAGTTTTTACGGGGGAAGGACGGTCGCTGGCAAGGGGTAATTTACCGTAAATGACGGTGTGGAATCGATTCCCCTTTCTTATCAGAGATATATGGTCGGACCACTGCTATATTTACGGATATAAAATTTACAAAGCCTCACACTTGTAGGGGTGTATACTGGGCTCGTTTTGGCATCGGCAACGGAAATCCACGAGCGGCACTTTGACGCCTCGCGCCGCCTCGAGGCGGAATCGGACCGCCAGGCGGTCCGCGAGCAACTCGAACGTCTGCTCGCCAGCCCAACCTTCCACAGCAGTAAAAGGCTCTCCGCCTTTCTGCGCTACATCGTGGAACAGACGCTCGAAAACGGCGGCGGCGATCTGAAGGAACGGGTGATTGGGGTAAAGGTTTTCGGGCGCAGCCCCGATTACGACACTGGAGCCGAACCAGTGGTTCGGGTGTCAGCCGGCGAACTTCGAAAGCGCCTCGCCCAATACTATTACGAAGCCGTCCACAACGCGGAGCTGCGAATTGAGCTTCCGACCGGCTCCTACCATCCGGTCTTCCACTTCCCGGTTCCGCCGGCTACGGAACTGGTGGAGACTGCCGCGCCGGTAATGGAGATCGAACATCCGGTGCTCGTGCCTGCCCCGGGTTCCCGCTTTTCGACGAAGAAGATTGCAGCCCTGGCGGGCGCGGGGATCCTGGCAGCGGCAGGGGCTGTGGCATTCGCGATCTTCGGGATGCCAGGCAATGCGTACGATCAGTTTTGGGCGCCTGTGGTTCAGGCTGACGGCCCGGTGCTGATTTACGCGGGCGGAAATCATGCCGATAACAGGATGGTGGTCGACGATGCGCTTGCTCTTGTGGATCTGGCCGGCGACCTGCGCGCGAAAGGCAAAAACTATCGCATCCTGACAGAGCCGGATCTCACGCCCGACACGATGAAGCAGGGTCCTTCTGTCCTGATCGGAGCTTTCACCAATCCGATCTCACGCCGGATCACGGAACAACTGCGGTTCACATTCGTGATGGACCGGGCAGCCAACCAGGCATACATTCAGGATCGCCAGAATCCGGCCCGCAGAGACTGGGTGGTGCCCTCCACACTCTCGACGGAAGATAACTACACGGATTACGCAATCGTTTCGCGAGTGCTGGACCCCGTAACCGATCGCGATGCAGTCGTCTCGGCCGGCATCCATCGGCGGGGAACGTTTGCCGCCGCTGAATTCCTCAGCCATCCGGAGGAGCTCGAGACGCTTACAGCCCGTGCTCCGAGAGACTGGCGGCGGAAAAACATGCAGGCAGTGCTCGCGATTGCCGTTCGCGATGGCAAGACGGATCACGGGCGCGTGGTTGCGTCTTACTTCTGGTAAGGAGCCAGCGCTACCACTCCCGCGGCGGACCGCCATTAAAAATGGTCATCGGTGCTGCGTCTCCCGCATGCGCGCCCAGCGCCTTCGCATTCGCCAGCGCCTTACGCCCCTCCGCCTCCTGACCGTGCGCCACGAGAATCGATCCTTCCGATTCCCACACCGCAGCCGCCTCCGGCCACCGCCTCTGCGCGTCCGCCAGCGCGCGACGCGCCTCTTCTTTGTTCCCGGAAGCCTCCAGCACCATCGCCCGGATCACCGGAATCTGCCAGTCTCCTTGCAACGCCTTCGCTCCACCACCGAGTAATCTCAGGGCATCTCCCGCGCGCCCGTCCTTCACCATCAGCACCGACGCCTGCCAGTAGAGATCCACATCCTCCGGCGCAGCTTTCACCCCGTCCCGCAACGCTGTGATCGCGCCCGCACGATCTCCCTTCGCTTCGAGCATCCCCGCGCGCGCCAGATAATAAGAGGCGCCGCGTTGTGCTGCGGGAACCCGTTCAAGGGCGTCCAATCCCACAGACGCGGCCGCTTCTCCTCCGCCTGCCACATAAAAGGCCGCAATCGCACGATCCAGATCGAAACCCTCAAATCGTGCCGTCGAATCCGCGGCGGCCTGATCGAGCATCGCTTTCGCCGCTGCATATTGCCGCGCCCCGATCAGCGCGTGCCCTGCATCCGCCAGCCATTTCGAGCCGGGCTTTTGTTCCGCAATCTTCTTCGACATATCGAGCGCCTGTGGAATCTGATTGTCCGAGAGCAGCAGCTTCAGATAGAGAATCTGTGAGCTGATGTCGTCGGGCCGGTCATGCATCGCCTTCTCCAGCCGCGCACGATATAAGTCGTGCCGGGCCTCGGGCGAGAGGCTCAGATAATCCACGATCCCCGCCACTTTCGTCGGGCGCTTCCCCGGATCCATCTGGCGGAATCGCGCCATCAGCGTATCGGATTCCTCCGTCTTGCCCGCCTCCGCCAGCGCGTTCGCCAGGTGCAGCAGCGTCTGCGGATCGTCCGGCGCCAGTTGCGATGCCTTGCGCAACACCGGTACTGCATCGTTCACTCGATCCATCGCGACGAGTGCCTGCCCAAGACGATCGAGCAGGGGCGCGCGCTCCGGCGCATCCTCCGGAATGTGATCTACAGCGAATTGCAGATCGGCCACCGCCTTCTCCGGTTGATTGGAAACATGCAGCAGAATTCCGCGCGCGGCGCGCGCCGCTACGAATTCGGGCTGCAGTTCGATCGCTCGATTCAGCCGCTCGATCGCTTTCCCCGGATCGTCCACGCTCTCCGTCATCCCGAGCTCATAAAATCCAACAGCATCGTTGGGATGTCTGGCGACATACGCGCGGAGCTCCGGCAGGGCCTCATCCAGCTTCTGCAGCCGCGCCATGCCGAATGCCCGTTCGCGCTGCGCTTCCTCATCGTTCGGCATCAGCTTCAGGTACTTGTCCCAGGCATCCACGGAGTCCTGATCGGCTTTGATATTCCGCGCCTCGATCGCAATCAGCTTCTGCACGTCTGCCCGCTGCGGCGCAATCTGCGCGGCCTGTGCCAGCAGACGAATCGCCTGTTCCGGCTGCGACATCCGGCTTTCCACCAGCGCCAACGCATAAAGCGCATCCGCATTTTTCGGCTCCACGGTCAGCGCGGCCTCCAGTGACGTGACTGCCTTATCGTGATGGCCCGCATTCGACGCGTTGACACCCAGATGATAGAGAATCTGGAAATTCGCCGGATCTTTCGCGAGAGCCTGCGTCAGAAATGCCTCAGCCTGATCGCACTGCCGCGCCTTTTCAAGGGCGAGTCCGAACGCCAATCCCGCCCGCGGATCGCTCTGCACCGCCGGCAGTACCTGATCGAACAGCGCCTTCGCTTCCGCGCTGCGCCCCGCCAGATCGAGCGCCGGCAATCGCAGCATCGCGGTAGTGGGTTCGTCTGGCAAGTGATCCAGATACGTCATCGCCTGTTTGCCGTCGCCGTGATTCAGCGCTATTTGGGCCATCGCCAGATTCGCCTGCGGATTCGCCGGATCAATCGTGAGCGACTTCGTGAGAATCTCCCGCGCGCTCTTCTCATCGCCCGTCGCGAGCAGGTTATTCGCGTAGTTGTACAGGACCGCCGTCGATCGCGGCGCTGCTGCAACCGCCCTCTCATGGAAGACGCGGCCTTCGGTGAATTTCTGCTGTTCGTCGAGCGCCACGCCGAGCAGACTCAGCGCTTCGGCATCCGCGGGATGCGTATTCACTTCCGTCCGGAGCTTCGCTTCGGCAGTCCGGAAATCCTGCTGCCGCAGCAACGCCACCGCTTCCTGGACTGCCGCGCTCGCGCCGAACGCCGGAGACAACGTCACGGCCAGCAGCACAGCCAGACCCAAAACGCACCGTATGTGGGGCGGGACTTTGGAATCTGCTCGAAACACCGGTTTATCCTGCGAATGGAACACGCGCAGAACCGATTATATAGGTGATCGCGCCCGCAGTCGTTACGCTTCCCTGATACTCTGTGAGCTGAGTCGAATGACACGCCGGCAGCTCCTTTCGCTCTCCGCGCTGGCCCTCCCCGCCGCACGCCGAGCCCGCGCTCAGATGCACGCCGTAGTTCCTCAGGGCATCAAGCCTCTCACCGCCGCCAAATTCTCCGGCCTTCCCTACAACACGAAATTCGTCGACGTCGCGGCTGCCGCCGGGCTCACGAAGCCCATCATCTTCGGGGTCACAGACCACGCCGACTACATCGTCGAATCCATGGGCTGCGGTGTCGCGTTCCTCGACTACGATAACGACGGCTGGCAGGATATTCTTCTCCTCACAGGCCAGCACTACGGCCAGCCATCGCCCGAAGGAGCCGTCATCCGCCTCTACAAAAACAATCGCGACGGTACGTTCAGGGAAGTAACGGAAAAATCCGGACTCGGCCAACATGTCTGGGCCTCCGGCGTCACGGTGGCCGATTACGATAACGACGGCTTCGAGGATATCTTCATCACCTGTTGGGGCCAGAACATCCTGCTCCACAATGAAGGGAACGGCACGTTCAAAGACGTCACTGCGAAAGCCGGGCTCATCCAGCCACACTCCCGCTTCGGCACGGGCTGCACCTGGGTCGATTACGACCGCGACGGCCACCTCGATCTCTTCGTCTCCAATTACCTCGTCTTCGATACCACGAAAATTCCCGCGCGCGGCAAAGATGCGGGCTGCGCCTACAGCGGCATTCCGGTCGAATGCGGGCCCACTGGAATTCAGGGCGAAACCTGCATTCTCTACCGCAACAATGGAGACGGCACTTTCACTGACGTCAGCGAAAAAGCCGGCATCTCCACGGTCAAACCACGTTACTGCCTCACCGCGGCCGCGGCGGATTTCGATGATGATGGGTGGCCGGATATCTATGTCGCCTGTGACGCGACTTACTCGTTGTTATTCCGCAATAACAAGGACGGTACTTTTACCGAGCGCGGCCTCGAAAGCGGTGTCGCCCTGAACGAAGACGGCCGTACCCAGGAGGGCATGGGGATCGGCATCGGCGACTACGACTGCGACGGGTCGCTCGACATCTTCAAAACCCATTTCAGTTCGGATACGAATGTTCTCTATCGCAACCTCGGCAAAGGCGTCTTTCGCGATACCACTATTCGCGCCGGTCTCGGCGTCGAAACCCGATTCGTGGGCTGGGGCGCCGCCATCGAAGATTTCGATAACGACGGGTTGCCCGACCTGCTTTACACAACCGGCATGATCTTCCCCGAGCTCGACGGCAAGATCTCCGACGCGCCATTCAAAACCCCTACAGTCATCTTTCGAAATCTGGGCGGCGGCAAATTCGAGGAACTGATCGAGCACGCCGGGCCGGCCCTGAAGGAAGTCCACTCCAGCCGCGGCCTCGCGGTGGGCGACTTCGACAACGACGGCGATCTGGACATCCTCATCATGAACATGAATGAACCGCCGTCGCTGCTTCGCAACGATATCGACCGGAAGAATCACTGGATCAAGGTTCAGCTCATCGGCTCCAGATCCAATCGAAGCGCCATCGGGGCGACCGTGATCTGCAGTTATGGAGACAAAAAGCAGGCCAAAGCGGTAATGGCCCAGTCTTCCTACCTCTCCGCCAATGACAAACGCCTCCATTTCGGACTTGGCTCCGAAACGAAGGCGTCTGTCGAAATTCGGTGGCCGAGCGGCAAATCCGAAACTCTGGCGGACATCGTCCCCGACCGTTTGGTGGTGATTCAGGAAGGAGCCGGCATCGTACGTACCGGCGTGTTCGGGAAATGAGCGTCTGATTTCAGAGCTCGAGCTTTTCCTTGAGTTCCTGGTAGCGCGCTTTTGCATTGCCGAAATTCACGAAATCACGGATGACGCCCTCGAGATTATTCGCGAGATCCAGATTCGCCTCGCAGAGATCCTTGAATTCCTGCATATGGACTTTGGTCTTGTTCGCGTCCAGATACTTGATCGTGGTACTCGTATTGTCGGCCATATCCTGCAACAGGGGCTCGATTCGGCGGATCGCTTCCTGCTGCCACGGCTCGCCCGTCGCTTCGGCATCTTTCAGTTGCGCGAGTAATTTGCCTGCGGCGTTGATGTGAGCCTTCATGGAATCAAGCTGCCTCGCATAGGTCTGCCAATCGAGAGAGGAACGCGTGAAAGATTGCAGGCTGTCTGCATCCGCCGCGAGTTGAACCGCCTGAGACTTCGTATCCGCCAGAAGTTTGTTGATCTCCGGAGATTCGGCGCCCGAGACATATGGAATCGCAAAAGAGCCCGCAATGACCGCCATCGCGAGGGTAAGAAACGTTTTTCGCTGGATCATGGGTAGCCTTCCTTTCGGCAATGCGAAAGCGCAACCTTCGCGCCGGACCCGCGCGAGCGCAAACCAATCGAAACAATGGACTCTCCGCCGATGAACCTGGGCCGGAATGGGTGAACGGCACCAATCGCTGCGCCCGGTC
>DASZVV010000451.1:0-20811 GCA_035546955.1 Bryobacteraceae bacterium | reverse complement strand
TGTCAATACCGGTTGAAAATTCCCCATTGTGCCGGTCGAAAAAGGGACCACCTTCCGGCGATTGAGGTTTACAGTTTCAGCCGGCTGGTTGAAAATGAAACCGGCTGGTAAAGCGGAGGTGGGCTCTGGTGGAGACCAACCCGCCAAGGAATAGCTGGCCGCAAACTCATCAAGACGATGAGTCCGGGGGCGGAGCCAAAGACATATCCGCCTCCGGCCTGAACCCAGGAACACATCGGATTGATAGATTTGCCCATGCCTCAAAAAACTCATAACGAATGGTTCCGTTTGCCGCGGCTGTTCGGGGCGGCAGCAGGGTCGGGTTGCTGCTGTTCCGGCAAGGGAATCAGTCCGGCTTTGCGGCGCTCTTTGAGCCGGTAACTCTCACCGCGAATGTTCACGGTGGTCGAATGATGCAGCAAGCGGTCGAGGATCGCCGTCGCGATGATCGGATCGCCGAAGATCGAACCCCATTCACCGTAGCTCTTGTTGGATGTGAGAATGATGCTGCCCCTTTCGTAGCGGGCACTGACGAGCTGGAAGAAAATCGTGGCGCCGAGGTCGTCCAGCGGCAGATATCCCATCTCGTCGATGATGAGGACCTTCGGAGCCAGGTAGATACGCAGCCGGCGGTCCAACCGCCCTTCCCGGTAAGCGCGTCCGAGATCGGTGATCAGATCGTGTGCCGTCATGAAGTACGCTGCCTGGCCGGATTGAATGGATGCCTCTGCCAGCGATACCGCCAGGTGAGTCTTGCCCACGCCCGGCGGCCCGAGCAGAATCACGTTGGAAGCTTCATGCACAAAGCGCAGCGTGCGCAGTTCGCGGATCTGCCGCTCATCGATCGAGGGCTGAAAACCGAAGTCAAACTGGTCGAATGTTTTCACATAGGGCAGATGCGCCAGTTGCAGCCGCGTCTTCAGATAACGCTGCCGTCGCGCATCGGCCTCCGCACTCACCACCTCGAGCAGGAAGTCGGCATAAGACGGTTCTTTCTTCGAAGCGCCTTCCAGCAAGGTCTCCAGCCGTGCATCAATGGCCGTCAGACTCAGCGAGGCAAGCACGGTTCGCAATCTTTCCAGTGGAGTCATCGGGCGCCTCCCGTGGCCAGTCTTTCATACGCGGCCAGAGGACGGCGCTCCACCACCGGCGCACTCTGCTCAATATGGATCAGCGTCTTGCCGGTCTGTCTGTTCCCCAGCGGTATGCCCGCATGATGATCGTCGAGCGTGATCACCTGATGATGCCGCACTGCCTGCAAATGCTCCGCAATACGTTCGGCGCCGTGGCGAACTTCAACGCGGCGGTCGTGATCGCGCACCCAGACCTCTTTGCCCGCATACTGCCACGGCACCGAATATCGACTGCCGTGCCATGAAACGTATGCGTCCCGCGCCACCTTCCTCTGTTCGTCATCCATGTATGGATAGGGCGAACGCCGGTTCACCGGCTGCATAGCGAACTGATCCTCGTCCCAGCGGAGCAATACCTGCTGGTGTGTGGTTCCATGGACTCGCTGATTGGCCACTTCCGCCACCCAGCGGCGCAACTCGGCGTTGAGATCGGCGAGGTTGGCCGGTTCACGGCCCTGCAGTCCGCACAGGAAGTTTCGCCGCACATACTTCACGCCCGATTCCACCTTGCCCTTGGTCTGCGCCCGGTACGGACGGCACAGCCGCGGCGTGAAACCCCAGTAGCGGGCGAAGTCGAGGAACACCGCGTTCCAGACGATCTCGCCGCGCTCGTCGGTGCCGGTCCAGATAGTTCTCATCCGGTCATAGAGGATCTCTTCCGGCACCGCGCCCCACTCATTGAAAGCCGCCTCGTGCATACGCAGCAGCGTGCCCAACTTCTGGTCGGTCGCGGCTTCGGCCATCATCCGGCGGCTGTAACCCAGCGTGATGGTGAAACCCCACATCGCGCGCTCCGCACCTGCTTCCGACAGCGAGCCGAGGTGTCCCCAGTCCACCTGAGCCTGCTTGCCTGGCGGTGTTTCAAATCGCCGCACCGCGACCGACAATGCTTCTTTCCGCCGCGGCCGCAGCCAGTCGGTCAGAATCGTGTATCCGCCGCCATAGCTGCGCTTTCGAAGCTCGCGCAGCAGTACCCGGGCGTTCCAGACTCCCGCCTGCAGTCGCTCATTCAGATACGGCTTGAATGATTCCAGTTTGCTCACCGGAGCGGCTCTCGGTCCGTAGACCGGCCTGCCGGTCGGAGCCAGTAAATATCTGCTGATGGTTTTACGGTCATAGCCTGTCAGCCGGCTGATGGCCCGAATGCTCAACCCTTCCCGTTTCAGCTCGTTGATCTGTTCCACGTCTTTGCCCCTGAACACATGTCGTCCCTCCTCTGTTTCCAGAATCGGGGCGGTTTAGCACCGCCAGGGGTGGGGGATTTTTCAACCGGCACTATGGGGATTTTTGCACCGGCGCTGACACTTGAGCCGTGCACTTCTTGTTTTCACAAATTCCTAATGGGTTTTCTATGACTTCTTTCGGGGTTTCTGAATACGCTCGGGTTGTGGAAGGGCAGAACGAAATGTCCCCGGCTAGTCAGAAAATCCCCGTTCCCGGTACGGGCGTGCCTCTCCAGGCAGGTGCGTCCGAAGCAGAGCGGCGGCTAAACATTTCCGTTGTGTTTACGTCTGTGGAATCGACGCTGGGCGCGCTGAAGGAAGCCGGGAGTCTGGCGCGCAGTCTGGGGGCGAGGATCACGCTGCTGGTTCCCCATGTGGTGCGATATCCGCTGCCGCTCGAAACGCCGCTCGTGTCCGTGGAGTTCAGCGAAAAACGATTTCGCGAGATGGCGAGCCAGAGTCCGGTCGAGACGAACGTCCACATCTATCTGTGCAGAGACAGGGTTCAGACCCTGATTTCCGCTCTGAGGCCGGGATCGATTGTGATCCTTGGCGGAAAGAAACGCCGGTTGTGGCCGACGGCGGACGAAACTCTTGCCCGCGCACTGCGGGGCGCGGGACATGAAGTGATTTTCCGGGAAATGGAGTAAGGAAATGCTCGATTCATTCTATGTCGCAATTGGGTGCGCGTTCCTGCTGTTGTGCTGGGCATTCACGAGGGCGTGCGACCGGCTTTAGGTCCGAGAGGAGAAACCATGGATTACGTTATCGCCGGCATCGCCTCACTGGGTCTGTTTGTTTATCTGATTTACGCGCTTCTGAAACCGGAGAAGTTCTGAGGAAACTGTTATGACAAGCATTGGTGTGCTGCAAATTGCCATCTTCTTCGCGCTGATCCTGATCACGGCGAAACCGCTCGGAACATTCATGGCGCTGGTGTTTGAGGGGAAGCGGACCTTCCTGCATCCTGTGTTGCGCTGGCTCGAGGTCCTGACTTACAAGGCGTCCGGGATCAGAGAGGATGTGGAACAGCGCTGGACGACATACACGGCGTCGCTGCTGAGCTTCAGCGTCTTTGGTTTTCTGCTGACGTATTTTCTGCAGCGCGCGCAGGGATTTCTGCCGCTCAATCCGGCGCATTTCGGGGCCGCTCAGGTGCCTCCGGATCTGGCTTTCAACACCGCGACCAGCTTCGTGACCAATACCAACTGGCAGGCATATTCCGGCGAATCCACCATGAGCTACTTCGTGCAGATGGCGGCGCTGGCGGTGCAGAACTTCGCGTCGGCAGCAGCCGGTATTGCGGTTGCGGTGGCGCTGATTCGCGGGTTTGCGCGAACGGAGAAGAAGACGGTCGGCAATTTCTGGGTGGACGTGACGAGGGCGACGGTGTATGTGCTGCTGCCGATTTCAATCGTCGCCGGTCTGCTGTATGTATCGCAGGGCGCGATCCAGAATTTCAAGCCTTACACGGAAGTGACGACGATAGAGGGGGCGAAGCAGACGATCGCGCAGGGGCCGGTTGCCTCACAGGAAGCGATCAAGCAACTGGGGACGAATGGGGGCGGATACTTCAATGCGAACTCGGCGCATCCATTTGAAAATCCGACGCCGTTCAGTAATCTGCTGGCGATGTTTCTGATCTTCCTGATTCCGGGGGCGCTGACTTATACGTTCGGAAAGATGGTGGGAGACACACGGCAAGGATGGGCCATATTCGCGGCATTTTCGGTAATGTTCCTGATTGGGGTATTCGTCTGTTACCACTACGAGCAGGCCGGGAATCCCATGGTGACAAACATGGGGGTTGAGGCGACGGCGAGCGGCGCGCAGCCGGGCGGAAACATGGAGGGCAAGGAGACGCGATTCGGCGTTGCGAACTCCGCTCTTTTTGCGACCGTCACGACTGACGCGAGCTGCGGCGCGGTCAACAGCTGGCACGATAGCTACACACCGCTGGGTGGCCTGGTCCCGCTTTTCAACATTGAGACCGGCGAAGTGATTTTCGGCGGCACAGGAGCCGGGCTGTACGGAATTCTGCTGTATTGCATCCTGGCGGTTTTCATTGCCGGGCTGATGGTTGGCCGGACTCCGGAGTACATCGGCAAAAAGATCGAACAGAAGGAAGTGAAGATGGCGATGCTTGCCGTTATCGCCACAGCGTTCAGCATTCTGGTGTTCACAGCGCTCAGCGCCGTCCTCAAGTTCCCGGAACATGGGTACTGGAATCCGCAGGGGGCGGCAATCGCAAATACGAACAACGGCGGCCCTCATGGGCTCAGCGAGATCCTTTACGCGTATTCGAGCGCGACGGGCAATAACGGGAGTGCGTTCGCGGGCATCACAGTGAACACGCCCTGGTACAACCTGACAACGGGGCTTGCGATGTGGATCGGACGGTTTCTGTTCCTGATTCCTCTGCTGGCGGCGGCAGGAAGCCTGGCGGCGAAGAAGAGAGTGCCGGAGACGGCGGGAACGTTCCCGACACATGGTCCGCTGTTTGTCGGGCTGCTGGTGGGGACGGTCGTGATCGTGGGAGCGCTGACATTTTTCCCGGCGCTCTCGCTTGGGCCGATTGTGGAGCATTTCCTGATGCACACCGGCAAGGTCTTCTAAGGAGCTACTGACATGTCCACAACAATGACGTCACCTAAAACGCCGCCCGTGGCACCGCAAGAGGATCCATCGTCGCTTTTGCCGAAGAAGCTGCAGCGGGCGCGTCCGCTCTTCGATCCGGAAATTGTTCAGCGGGCGACTATTGCTTCCTTTGCGAAGCTCAATCCGGTCACCCTGCTGAAGAATCCGGTCATGTTCGTGGTGGAAGTGGGGGCCGCGATGACCACGGTGCTCCTGATCCGCGATATTGTTGCCGGCGGTTCGGGGATCGGATTCCAGATTCAGATTTCCGTGTGGTTGTGGTTCACCGTGCTGTTCGCGAACTTCGCGGAAGCCATGGCGGAAGCGCGCGGCAAGGCGCAGGCCGATAGTCTGCGCAAAGCGAAGACCGATGTGCTGGCGAAGAAGCTCGGTGCGAATGGGAGTATTCAGTCCGTGCCGGGTTCGTCGCTGCGGGTTGGCGATGTCGTCGTGTGCGATGCGCACGACATGATTCCCGGCGATGGCGAAGTGATTGAAGGCGTGGCGACGGTAGACGAATCGGTGATTACCGGTGAGAGCGCTCCGGTGATTCGCGAATCCGGCGGCGACCGGAGTGCCGTCACGGGCGGTACACGCGTGCTGTCGGATCAGATCCGCATCCGGATCACATCGAATCCCGGCGAGACGTTTCTGGACCGTATGATTGCGCTGGTGGAAGGCGCGCAAAGGCAAAAGACGCCAAACGAGATCGCGCTGAACATTCTGATCGCGGGACTGACGCTGATCTTCCTGCTGGCCGTGATTACGCTGCAGCCGTTTTCGGTATACAGCGTGGGACAGGCGGGATCGGGCGCGGTCCCAACTGTGGCGGTTCTGGTGTCATTGCTGGTGTGCCTGATTCCGACGACAATCGGCGGTCTGCTTTCGGCGATCGGGATTGCCGGCATGGACCGCGTGATGCAGCATAACGTGCTCGCGATGAGCGGCAAGGCTGTGGAGGCGGCGGGCGATGTGAATTCGCTGCTGCTCGATAAAACTGGCACGATTACGCTTGGCAACCGGCAGGCGGTGGAGTTCCTGCCGATCAACGGCGTGAGCGATCAGGAACTGGCGGATGCCGCGCAGCTTTCGAGCCTGGCGGATGAAACGCCGGAAGGGCGGTCCGTGGTGGTGCTGGCGAAGGAAAAGTATGGGCTGCGCGGACGCCATATTCCGGAGCACGAAGCGAACTTTATTCCGTTTTCCGCCTACACGCGCATGAGCGGTGTGGACTACGAAGGGCGCGAACTGCGGAAGGGAGCGACCGAAGCGATCGCGAGGTTCGTGATCGAACGCGGCGGCGAAGTGCCGGGTTACTTCCAGGAGATGAGCGATCGCATTTCACGCAATGGCGGGACGCCGCTCGCGGTGTGCGACGGCTATCGGCTGCTCGGCGTGATTCATCTGAAGGACATCGTGAAGGGTGGGATGAAGGAACGTATTGCGCAACTGCGCCGGATGGGGATCCGGAGCATCATGATCACGGGCGACAACCCGCTGACGGCGGCGGCAATTGCATCCGAAGCGGGCGTGGACGACTTTCTGGCGCAGGCGACGCCGAAGGACAAGCTGGAATACATCCGGAAGGAGCAGGCTGCCGGACGGCTGGTTGCGATGACTGGTGACGGCACCAATGACGCTCCCGCGCTGGCGCAGGCGGATGTCGGGCTGGCGATGAACACCGGCACCACGGCCGCGAAAGAGGCCGGCAACATGGTGGACCTCGACAGCAATCCGACGAAGCTGATCGAAGTAGTGGCGATCGGCAAGCAACTGCTGATTACTCGTGGGGCGCTGACGACATTTTCGATCGCGAACGACGTTGCGAAGTATTTCGCGATCATTCCGGCGATGTTCGCGGCTACTTATCCGGTGCTGAACAAGATGAACATTATGGGGCTGCACACGCCGCAAAGCGCCGTGCTGGCCGCGGTGATCTTCAATGCACTGATCATCATCGCGCTGGTGCCGCTGGCATTGCGCGGGGTGAAGTACCGGCCGGTGGATGCGGCGAGTCTGCTGCGGCGGAATCTGCTGATCTACGGGATCGGCGGAATTGTTGCACCGTTTCCGGGGATTTGGCTGATCGATCAGTTACTGGTCGCGCTGCGGCTTGCCTGAAAAGAGGATAAAGACTATGTGGGAACAAATTCTTCCAGGGCTTCGAATCAAGATCTTCATGACGGTTGTGCTGGGGATTGCTTATCCGCTCGTCATGACGGGACTTTCGCAGGTGATCTTTCCGCATCAGGCGAACGGCAGCCTGATTGTGCAGGGCGGCAAGGTAGTGGGGTCGGAAATTATCGGGCAGGGCTTCAGCAAACCGGAGTATTTTCATCCGAGAGCGTCAGGCGCGGGGAGTGGCTATGACGCGACCGCCAGTGCCGGCCCGAATCTGGGGCCGACGAGCGCGAAGCTGCTCTACGGCACGACGAAAATCGACGATAAGAAGAACGAGGTGGTCGATTTCGACGGTCTCAGTCTTCGCATGGTGCACTACTGTCTGGAGAATGACATCGCGTATGAATCCTCGGCACCGCTCGACCGGTTCCGGGATGCGAAAGGCGATCTGGACGACGTGAAGCTGATCAAGGCGTTTAACGACGCAAAGTCGCCGCTGGTGTTCAGACCGAAGACCGCGATCCCGGCGGACGCGATCACGACATCGGCTTCGGGGCTCGATCCACAGATCAGCCCGGCCAATGCGGAACTGCAGGCTGCGCGTGTGGCGAAGGCGCGCGGCGTGCCGGTGGAGCAGGTCAATCGGCTGGTGGCGCGTTTCACGCAAGGACCTGATTTCGGCTTTCTGGGGGAACCGCGCGTCAATGTTCTGAAGCTGAATCTGGCGCTGGATCAACAGCTCGCGCGGAAGTAAGGAGAAGACGTGCCGCGCCGCAGGGTGTGGATTTTCCTGCTGTGCGCATTCGCCGTGTTCGGCGGGATGTACGTGTTGTACTCCGGGCTCGACACGCTTCGAACGCTGGACGCGGTGGAAATGGAGCGGGATGAATGGCAGCGGCCAGGAGATGTTCTGCGCGCGCTCGATGTGAGGCAGGGATACGCCGTTGTTGACCTGGGTTCGGGCGCCGGGTATTTCACGCTGAAGATTTCGCCGCTGGTGGGCAGCAACGGGCAAGTGTTGGCGGTGGATCTGCGGCGGCTATCGTTAAGCTTTCTTTGGATCAGAAGCATGTTCCGGAGCCCGCGGAATATCCATCTAATGGTGGGTAGTGAAGACGATCCGCACATCGCGCCCGGGAGGGCGGACGCGGTGCTGATCGCGAATACATACCATGAGTTCCTGAAGCCGGGCATCATGATAGAGCATGTGTTCGGGGCGCTGCGATCGGGCGGGCGGCTGGTTATCGTGGATCGGGGTCCGGGCATCGCCGCTGATGGGCATGAAATTCCGATGGAGGCGGTGGCGGACGAGATCCGGCATGAGGGATTTCAGATTGTCGATTGCGAGGATCCGTTCATTCGTCCACCGGGTGACGATCCGTGGTGGCTCCTGACTGCGCGGAAGCCGTAGGCGTTCCGGCTGAGGGGCGGAGATATGATATCCGAGTTTGGCGCTCGCAACGGGAATTGCGGCCAAACAGGAGGGTTTCATGCTCCATACACGGCGGGACTTCGGGAAACTGGTTCTAGCCGCGATCCCGGGCACAGGCGCAGTGGCGGCTGGAGAACCGCATTCGGTCTATGGCGGCGTCCAGATCGGCGTGATTGCGCCGTACAGCTTTCGCGGGCTGCCGAACGACGCCGATTCCACTTTAAAGAACCTGCTTCAGATCGGCTTCAGCTCAACTGAACTGCAAAGCAGCATGGTGGAAACCTTTGCCGGTATGCCCGCGGTGTCCCTGGGGCGAGGCGCCGGGCGCGGTACCGTGACGCCGGAGCAGGAGGCGGCGCGAAAGACCGTGAAGGACTGGCGGCTCTCGACGTCGATGGACAAGTTCAAAGCCCTCCGCAAAATGTACAACGATGCCGGCGTGACGATATACGCATTCAAGATCGTGGCCGGTCAGCCGGCTTTCACGGCGGAAGAGTACGATTATGCGTTCAACGTTGTGGAAGCGCTGGGCGCAAACCAGCTCACGATGGAGATTCCGCTGACCAACGGAGTACCGGAGGGTTCCGTGACAAAGCTTGTGGGGGAGACTGCGGCAAGGCGGAAGATCATGGTGGGGTATCACGCCCATGCGCAGCTGAAGCCTCCCGCAACGATGTGGGATGAGGCGCTCACCCAATCGAAATATAACGGCATCAATTTCGACATGGGGCACTATGTGGCGAACACGAATCTCAGCGCGATTCCATTTATTCAGAAGCATCACGAGCGGATCACGAGCATGCATCTGAAAGACCGGAAGTTCAATGCCGGTCCGGCGACGCCATTCGGCGACGGCGACGCGCAGGTCGCGGAGGTTTTGCGGCTGATGAAGAGAGAGAAGTATCCGTTTCCCGCATCGATTGAGTTTGAATATCAGGTTCCCGCGGGGTCGGATGTGATGGCGGAGATCGGCAAGTGCATGAAGTTCTGCCAGGAGACGCTCGCGTGATACGCAGGGGTCAATGCACTTTCCTTTGTGTTCTCTTCTGCAGCGGGCTCGTTTTTGCGCAGCAGACGCCGCCAGCCGGCGGGCGCGGCCGAGGTGCGGGAAGCGCGGGCGAAGAAGCAGGGGGGCGCGGCATTTCAAACGCGATTGGTCCTGACGGAAACGCGCGATTCATGGGCGGCTTTTATCCGGTGCAGCCGACTCCCTCGCCTGAGGTAGCGGCGCGTGGAAAGGCGCTGTGGGAAGCGAGCTGTGCTTCCTGCCATGCCTCCGATTTACGGGGGAGCGACAAAGGGATCAATCTGGTTCGGGATCAGATGGTGATGGACGACCAGAAAGGCGAACTGATCGTGAAGTTTCTTCAGGAGCCGCACGCCGCCGGCTCAGCGCCGAAGACAACCTGGAATGCCCAGCAGATTTCCGATGTTGTTGCGTACATGCATACCTTCTTCATGTATCTGAATGTGACGTTGCCGGCGGGCAGCATCCTGGTAGGGAATGCGGGGGCGGGGGAGGCTTACGTAAAAGCTCATTGCCTGAACTGCCATGGCCTGACGGCGAAAGGGCCGGCTGCGTCATCGCTTGCTGGAATCGGATCGCGTGTTGCGGACCCGAAAGCTCTGCAGGATCGATTTGTCGCGGGTGGCAGCGGCGGGCGGGGCGGCGCAGCCGGAATCACCGTCACGATTACGATGCGCGACGGCAAGAAGATCACGGCCCCGCTGGTACGCAAGGACGATTTCGAAGCCGTGATTGTGGACCCTGACGGCGTCACGCGATCGATTCCCAGAAACGGCGATGTGCCGAAGATCGAAGTCCACGACCCGTTGCAGGGACATCGCGATTTGTGGCTGGTTTACACAGATAAAGATATCCACGATGTGACGGCTTATCTGGTGACATTGAAATGAGGAATCAGAGACTGCGGTTCATCCTGAAGATGGGGCTGGGATTGCTGGCGATTGCCCCGGCCGCGCTCGTTGCGCAGATGCCGCTCGATCCGGCGTCTCTGCTGAAGCCGCTCGGTGAGTCCTGGCCCACCTACTCGGGCGACTACACCGGACGCCGATACAGCTCTCTCACGCAGGCGAATCAGACGACGGTGAAGAATCTGTCGCTGGCCTGGCTGGCTCATGTTCAGGGGGGCGCCGGTGGAGGGGGCGGACGCGGCGGATCGTCTGGCACCATTATTGGCGGCGAAGGTCCGGACTCCACTCTCACCGCGGCGAACGCCACGCGCGTGGGCGCCTCGATTCTGGAGGTGAACGGAATCCTCTACTTCTCGATTCCGAATAATGTGTGGGCGATGGATGCGCGCGACGGGCGCGAGATCTGGCATTTTTTCTGGAAGCACCGCGGCGGCACGCTGATCGGGAATCGCGGCGTAGGGATGTATGGCAACTGGCTTTTCTTCGAGACGCCGGATGATTTTCTGGTGTCGCTCGATGCGCGCACGGGGAAAGAGCGCTGGCACGAGCCGATTGCGGAGTTTCGGGAGCAGTATTTCTCGACGATGGCGCCGGTGGTGATCGGGAATCACATTCTGGTGGGGACGGGTAACAATCTGGATTCGCCCGCGTTTCTCCAGTCCTTCGATCCCGAGACGGGCGAGGTGCAGTGGAAGTCATTCATGAACCCGATGAAGGAGGGGGATCCGGGGCTCGATACGTGGCCGAGTCTCGACGCCGCTCAGCATGGTGGAGGTCAGACGTGGATTCCCGGCTCCTACGATCCGGAAACGCACCTTTATATTGTGGGAACGGCGAATCCCACGCCGGCGTATACGGTCGGGCGCGGCGACGGCGACAACCTGTTCACGTGCTCGCTGGTTGGAATCGACGTGAACACGGGGAAGATGAAGTGGTACTTCCAGACGTCGCCACATGAGACGCATGACTGGGATTCTACTGAGACGCCGATCCTGGCGGATGCGATGTACGGCGGGCGCATTCGAAAGCTTGTGATGCAGGCGACGCGCAACGGATTCTTTTTCGTTCTGGATCGCGTGACCGGCGAACACCTGGTGACTGCGCCGTTCGCTCAGGCGAATTGGGTTGCCAATATCGACAAGGAAGGCCATCCGCGCAGAAATCCGGAAAAGGATCCCACGGTGCCTGGTTCGCTCGTGAGTCCGACGAACGGTGGATCCACGAACTGACCGCCGCCTGCGTACAGTCCCGAAGCCGGTCTCTTCTACGTTCGGGAGAACAATGGATTCGCGATGTATTACCTGACTGAGACTGACCCGCGGGGCTCCATGGGGCTGGGCGGCAAAGAGGAAGACAGCGTGGGGTCTCGCGGCAGCTTCGTGACGGCGATTGATTACAAGACCGGCAGGATCGCGTGGCGGCGCGAAAGCGCGGGAGCCGGGGGGCTGCTCACAACCGCCGGGAAACTGCTGTTCGCGGGCGATGGCAGCAGTCTGGTCGCGTATGACGTGGTTACGGGGAAGCCGCTGTGGCATGCGCGCATCGGCGGTACCTCGAATGCGCCGGAGACGTACATGCTCGATGGGCATCAGTACGTCACAGTTGCAGTGGGGGATATGATCGTAGCGTTTGTTATGAATTGAGGAGTGATCATTGCCTGACAAAACCGGGATCAACAGAAGAACTTTCATCGGCAGTGCAGCGGGGGCAGCGGCGGGAGCGAGTTTTTCCTGTGGTACAGCGAAACGGGATAAGCGTCCGAACGTGGTCTTCATTCTGGCGGACGACCAGCGATGGGACTGTCTGAGTTGCGCCGGGCACCCGATTTTGAAGACTCCCCATCTGGACCGGATTGCCAATGAAGGCGTCCGATTCTCGAACGCCTTCAGTACCACTTCCCTCTGCTCGCCCGCGCGCGCCAGTTACCTCAGCGGGCTCTACGCCCACACTCATGGCGTGATCAACAACTTCACGGACTATCCGAAAGACCTTCCCAGCTATCCGCGCCAGCTTCAGGCCGCGGGCTACGAGACAGCCTATATCGGCAAGTTCCACATGGGGGAGCAATTCGACGACCCTCGCCCCGGGTTCGATTACTGGGCGAGCCACAAGGGTCAGGGCACGTATTACGACACGGAGTTCAACATCAACGGTAAGCGCCAGATGATGAATGGCTACTACACGCACCGTGTAACTGAGCTGGCGGTGGATTGGCTGAAGAAGCCCCGGCAGAAACCTTTCGTGCTGGCGATGGGCCATAAAGCCCCGCACATGCTGTGTATTCCTGAACCGAAGTATGAACACGCATTCGATCAGCTCCCGGCGAACCGGCCTGCCACGGCGGACGACACGGGCAACGGAAAGCCGGTCTGGGTGAAGGAGCGCGTGAAGACGTGGCATGGCATCGAGGGTCCTCTGTATGGCTCGAAAGACTATGCCGATTTCCTTCGCAGATATCTGGGGACGATCCAGTCGGTTGACGACAGCGTTGGGCAGATTTATGAAACGCTGCGCGCCACGGGTGAACTCGACAACACAGTCCTGATGTTTGCCGCCGATCATGGATTTCTGCTCGGTGAGCATGGGTGCGTCGACAAGCGTGCCATGTATGAGGAGAGCATCCGGGTTCCGTTTCTGGTTCGGTATCCAGGGCTGATCCAGACGCCGGCGGTCCTGAAGCAGATGGTGTTGAACGTCGATTTCGCCCCCAGCGTTCTGGATGTCTGCGGGGCAGCGCCGCTGCCGAAGACGCATGGGAAATCGTGGAAACCCCTGCTGCAGAACCCGCAGGCTCCGGGCCGGAAATCGTGGTATTACGAATACAACTACGAGCAGCAGTTCCCGTATACGCCGAATGTGCGCGGAGTTCGAACGGAAGAATGGAAGTACGTCCATTCTCCGAACGGGGACGATGCGCCGGATAAGTATGTAGCGGAGCTCTACAACGTCAAGGACGATCCGCTGGAGACGAAAACGCTCATCCACGCGCCGGAGATGAAGCCGAAGGTCGAGGAACTGAAGGCGGAACTGGCCCGCCTGCAGCAGGAAACAGACGTATTGCCGGACCACATGCCGGTCAATCCGGAAATGAAGATGGTTCTGCCAGATCAGAAGATCCGGTGAAGCTCGCCTCCGTCAGACCGGCGATCGCCTCCGGCGTGGCGATTGCGGCCGTTCTCTCGATCGTGGCTTCGGCGGGACTTGCTCAGGAGCAGGCATCCACGGTGTATCCGCCGGCGATGGCGGGCGCGAGTGAAGTTGCCGTTTACAAGACAATTGGCGATACGCAACTCAGGCTGTATATTTTCCAGCCAGCGGGCAACCGGGCGGGAAATCGAACGCCGGCGATTGTGTTTTACTTTGGCGGCGGATGGGTGAACGGCAGTCCGGAGCAGTTTCACCGGCAGTGTGTTTATTTCTCTTCGCGAGGGATGGTGGCGATTGCGGTCGACTACCGCGTCCGAAGCCGGAACAATACGACCCCGCTCGATGCCGTTCGTGACGCGAAGTCGTCGCTGCGGTGGGTGCGGGAGAACGCTGCCCGGCTGGGCATTGATCCTTCGCGAATTGCTGCCGCGGGCGGTTCCGCGGGCGGACATCTGGCCGCCGCCGCGGGGATCATCGACGGGCTGGACGAAGCCAATGAGGATCTCAGCGTCAGTTCGCGGCCAAACGCACTGGTGCTGTACAACCCTGTGGTGATTACAGCGCTGGTCGCGGGGACGAACCTGAAGGGTTTCGGCACAGACCGCGGTCCCATCGAAGAGATGGAAGCGATCTCTCCCTATCACCACATCGCGCGAGGTGACCCGCCGACGATCGTCTTCCACGGCAGGGCCGACACCACCGTACCGTTTGCGAGCGCGGAGGCGTTTAGGGCGAAGATGGTCGAGATGGGGAACCGGTGCGAGCTGGTTGGGTTCGATGGAGCCGGTCACGGATTTTTCAATACGCCGAAATTCTATAGCGATGTGGCGGCGCAGACTGACGATTTTCTGGTTTCGATTGGATATCTGAAGGGCAAGGCAGAGAGCGCACACGATCGCTAATGACGCGCCCGTGCTTAAGGGCCCGCGGCGCGCGCGCCAACTCGCGCAATCAATCCCGATCGCGAACGCTTTCGTCCAAAAATGGCCATGCTGACTGAACCGTCATCCGGAACACAGGCTGCGGCGTCTTCGTGCGGACGCGCTCTTGTTAATGCTCAACGCGGCGCGTAGACTCGGCTTAGATCGCGTCCATTCCACGGCACACGATCGGCTACCCAGGGAACTTACGTGGCAACCGCTATCGCTGAACGACTTACTCACATCTGGGAAACCCCTGACACGCTGTGGGGGCAGCTCACGACTGTAGATCACAAGATCATCGGAAAGCGGTATCTGGCGACGGCGATGGGGTTCCTCTTCATCGGCGGAATCGAAGCGCTGATCATGCGGGTTCAACTGGCGCACTCGCAAAGCAACCTGCTGACACCGGAAGAGTACGACCAGATTTTCACCATGCATGCGGTGACAATGATTTTCTGGTATGCGTCACCCATCCTCTCAGGCTTCGCCAATTACCTGATCCCGCTGATGATTGGTTCGCGAGATATGGCGCTGCCGCGGCTGAACGCATTCACTTACTGGTCGTTTCTCTTATCCGGCCTGTTTCTGTATGGGGGGCCGATTATCGGCCAGGCGCCGCACGCCGGATGGTTCGCGTACGCGCCATACACGTTGAAGACTTATTCGCCGGGATGTGGGAATGGATTTTTATGCGCTGGCGCTCATCTTCCTGACTATTTCCACAGAGGCCGGAGCGATTAACTTCATCGTCACGATCTTTCGCCTGCGGGCGCCCGGGATGGCGATCAGCCGGATGCCTCTGTTCCTCTACAGCACGCTGACTATCTCCTGCGCCATTGTTCTTGCACTTCCCTCGCTCACGGTGGGATGTGTGTTTCTCGAACTGGAAAGGCAATGGGGATTCCATTTCTTCGATGTGGCGCACGGTGGAGCGCCGCTGCTGTGGCAGCAACTGTTCTGGATTTTCGGCCACCCGTGGGTTTATGTGATTTTTCTGCCGGCCACGGGGATGGTGTCGATGATTGTCCCGGTGTTTTCGCGGCGGCCGATCGTGGGGTATCCGTATATCGCGATTTCGACGGTCCTGACCGGCCTCGTGGGGTTCGGTGTGTGGGTGCATCACATGTTCGCGGTCGGCATGTCGCAAATGGGAATGAGCTTCTTCAGCGCGGCGAGCATGACCATCTCGATTTTCAGCGCGGTGCAGGTCTTCGCGTGGATTGCGACGGTCTGGACAGGCCGCCCGGTATTGACGACAGCGTTTCACTATGCGATGGGATTCATCGCGCTGCTGGTGATTGGAGGGTTAAACGGAATTGCGACAGCCGTTATTCCTCTGGACTGGCAGGTGCACGATACTTACTTCGTCGTATCGCACCTCCACTATGTTCTGGTGGGCACGAATCTGTTTCCCGTGCTGGCGGCTTTCTATTACTGGCTGCCGAAAATGACAGGGCGGCGCATGAATGAGGAACTAGGCAAGTGGAGCTTCTGGATCACCTTTATCGGGATCAATGTGACGTTTTTCCCGATGCACGTGCTGGGGATAGAGGGAATGACGCGGCGCATTTATACCTACCCGGGCGGTGTGGGATGGGACACGCTGAACATGATTTCGACCATCGGCGCATTCACGCTGGCGGGCGGAATTGCGATCAGTCTTGTGAATCTGTTCCGGAGCCTGCGCTCCGGCGAACCGGCGGGTAAGAATCCGTGGTTTGCAGACACACTGGAGTGGTCGACCGATTCACCGCCCGCGCCTTACGGCTCGGAGCACATTCCCACTGTGACGACGCGGCATCCGCTATGGGACGACTGGGAAGAAGATGAGGATCCGACGGGCGAGCGGATTCTCGACCAGGGCCGTCTCACGCTCGCGACATCAGCGCTCGACGCGGAACCAGCCGCCCTCTCGCGCATGCCTCAGGACACGATTATGCCGCTGCTGCTGGCGCTGGCAATGACGCTGTTCTTTTGCGGCGTGCTGCTGAAACTGGTATGGGTGGCGCTCGCCGGGGTCGTGCTGGTAGCGGCGTCCAACGCGGCGTGGCTTTGGCCGGATCGCGTGAGGAAACTGGCATGAGCACGATTGCTATCGACAGGCTGCCGCCGGAGACGCGCGATCATCCACCGCTCGTGACGAAGATTGACGACCGGCGGGGTTCGGGCGGGATGTGGCTGTTCGTAATTACCGAGGCCGCACTATTCGTATTGCTCTTTTTCTCCTATTTCTATCTGGCGCAGGGTGGGTGGACGTGGCCAAGGGAAACACCGCCCAAACTTCACTTCGCGATTCCGATGCTCATTGTGCTGTGGGCCAGCAGCGGCGTCCTGTACTGGGGTGAAAAGCAGGTGAAGAAACAGAAGCATACCGCTGGACGAACGGCGCTGACAGTGACGATCCTGCTTGGCATCGGATTTCTGGTGCTGTCTTTTTTTGAATATCGAGAGCACCTGGGCAGTCTGAAGCCCACCACCGATGTTTACGGCTCTATTTTTTACACAATTGTTTCATTCCATGCCCTGCACGTGATTACCGGCCTGCTGATGCTGGGGTACGTATCCATTTTGCCGGCCTGGGAGCCCGTCGACCGCCCTCCACACCGCCCTTTCCACAATGCTTCCATTTACTGGCATTTTGTGGATCTGGTGTGGGGCTTCGTTGTGGCTCTTTTGTACGTTGCGCCGAATGTCAGGTGAGTTATGCCCGCTGTCTTGTCTTCCCAGTCCGGGGCTCGCACTTCGCGGACAGGTCTGTGGTTCGGCGCGACGGCGGCGGCTATCGCGTGGGCACTCGAAGGAGTGATTAACGAGGTTATCTCGGCGGAGGCGTGCCGCAGCAACACGGAAAACTGGGGTCCGTTATCGGCCACCGGCACGAAGCTGCTGCTCGGTTCGATTACGGCGGTTGCATTCGCGGTAGCAGTGGCGGCGATCATCATTTCGTTTCGCAACTGGTGGCGGATGGCGGAATCGCACGACTTTATCCACGCCGAGGCGCAGAATCGAAAGCCGTTCATGGGATTGGTTGGAGTGATCGCCGGGGTTCTTCTGGCCTGCGGAATCGTCTGGTCCGGAATTCCACTTATTTTTCTCGACATATGCGTGAAGGCACGATGAGATTCGCATTTCTGTTCGCGATCGCGGCGGCGTTCATCCTGAGCTCGTGTGAGGACGGACGGGCGATGCCGGGCTATCAGCCGCGAACCGGCGGTGTGGCGTCGCGGGGCGCTGTTGTGATCGTGCAGAAGGGGTGCGGCTCTTGCCACACCATTCCGGGAATCCGAGGAGCAAACGGGCTGGTGGGTCCGCCCCTGATGTTTTTCGGGCGGCGCACGATGATTGCGGGCGAGGTGCCGAATACGACGGAGAATCTGGTGCGCTGGGTCCGTTCGCCGCAGTCGGTGGAGTCGGGAACGGCGATGCCAAATCTCGGACTGACGTACGAAGATGCCCGCGATGTCGCGGCCTATTTATACACATTGCGATGAGAGGACCGGTGGGCATGATGGATCGACACTGCTTTCTTTGGGCTATCGGATGTGGAGGTTTCCTGTTGGCGGTGGGTTGCAGCAACCAGCCGCCGGTAAAGGCAGCGAGCACGACTTCGGTGCCAGGCACAGCTTCCGGAATTCATCTGGTGAGCCCGGAGCCGAACGGTGACTGGGAGCTTCCTGCGGGCGATTACGCGAACACGCGATTCAGTCCTCTTGCTCAAATCAATACGGGCAATGTGAATGGCCTTCGTGTCGCGGCATCCATGAATACAGGGATTCCGCACGGTCACGAAGGATCTCCACTCGTGGTGAACAACACGATGTACGTCGTGACTCCCTTCCCGAACGATCTGATCGCCATCGACCTGAAGGACCCCCGGGGACCGATCAAGTGGGAATACAGACCGAACCCCGATGGGCGGGCCGAGGGAGTCGCGTGCTGCGACGTCGTCAATCGGGGGGCGAGTTACTCGAAAGGAAAAATCGTTTACAACCTGCTCGACGGCCATACGGTGGCGGTGGATGCGGAAACCGGGCAGCAGGTCTGGCGGACGGAAGTGGCGAATCCGAATATCGGGGAGACGCTGACCATGGCGCCGCTGATCGTGAAAGATCACGTGCTGGTGGGAAACAGCGGCGGCGAACTGGGCGTGCGGGGTAAGGTCACGGCACTCGATCTGGACAGCGGCAAAATCGCCTGGACCGCATACTCCACGGGGCCGGATGCCGATGTGCTGATCGGGCCGGACTTCCACGCTTTCTACCAAAAGGATCAGGGGAAGGATCTCGGCGTCAGCACCTGGACGACGGATCAGTGGAAGCTTGGAGGGGGAACGCAATGGGGCTGGATCTCTTACGATCCCGAACTGAATCTGATTTTTTACGGTACCGGAAACCCGGGAGTGTGGAATGCGGACCAGCGGCCGGGGGACAACAAATGGTCGTGTACGATTTTTGCGCGGAATCCGGAGACAGGCCAGGCGAAGTGGGCGTACCAGGTGAGCGCACATGATTCATGGGATTACGACGAAATCATGGAGAACATTGCGGTCGACATGGACTGGAAAGGGCAGCCGCGAAAACTTCTGCTGCATCCCGGGCGCAACGGCTTCGTGCTGGTGCTCGACCGTGAAACCGGCGAACTACTGTCGGCCGAGAAATTTGTGGATACCACCAACTGGGCATCGTCATACGACCTGAAGACCGGGAAGCCGAACGAAGATCCGGAGAAGCAGACGCATCAGGGGAAGACGGCGATGGACATCTGCCCGTCCTCGACGGGCGGGAAGGAATTTGTGCCATCATCGTTCGATCCGCGGACGGGCATGCTCTACATTCCGGCGCACAACACCTGCATGGACTACGGAGGTGTTGAGGCAAGCTACATCGCGGGAACACCATATCTGGGGGCCGCGGTGAAGATGAAGCCGGGTCCGGGCGGCGATCAGGGATTAGTGGTGGCGTGGGACGTGCGCAACGCCAAACCGGTGTGGACCATCAAGGAGCCGGCGTTTCCGGTTTACAGCGGTGTACTGAGCACGGCCGGCGATCTTGTTTTTTACGGCACGATGGACGGCTGGTTCCGCGCGGCGGACGCGCGCTCGGGCAAGATTCTGTGGCAGCAAAAGCTGGCATCGGGCATCGTTGGAAACCCGATGACGTATGTCGGGCCGGACGGTAAACAGTACGTTGCGATTTACGCGGGAATGGGTGGATGGATGGGGGCGGTCGATCTGCCATCGCTTTCCACCGATGACCCATACGCCGCTTTGGGCGTGGTGGGAGCCATGAAAGACATCAAGAAATACAGTTCTCCCGGGGGCACGCTGTATGTGTTCGGGCTGTAGGGCGATTGTGTTTTTCGCGGCGATCGCGATCGCGCGGGCGGCGCCGCTGCGGGTGTGCGCGGATCCGTCTGATCTGCCGTTTTCGGATGTGGCGGGACATGGATTCGAGAATGAGATCGCGCAGGTGGTCAGCCGCAATCTGAAACGGCCGCTCGAATATCGCTGGATTCCGCAGCGTGACAAGTTCTTCAAAGCGATTGAGCAGGGGGCCTGCGACATGGCGATGGAAGCGCCTGTGGGTCTGCCCGATATACGAACGACGAGGCCGTTCTATCGATCGAGTTATGTTTTCGTGACACGGCGTGACCGCCATCTTCATCTTCATGGCCTGGCGGATCCGCGGCTGGCGAAGCTGAAAATCGCGCTGGCGGCGCTCGGGGCGGATACCGCATCGGCTCCGGCGGCACGGCCCCTGGCGGCGCGGGGCATATTGCGCAATGTGACCTGGTACAGGCTCTATCAAAACTATCTCGGCGTGAACCATCCCGAGGCGCCGGTGGAAGCGGTAGCGCGCGGTGAGGTGGATGTGGCAATCGTATGGGGACCGACAGCCGGATATTTCGCGAAACAATCGAAGACACCCCTCAATGTCACACCGATTACGGGAGCACTTGCGCGGGCAAATGGACTGACGTTCTCTCTGGCGATGGCGGTGCATCCAGGCGATGAGCAGCTCCTGCGGCAACTCAACGGGATCATCGCGCGGCGTGGCCCGGAGATTCGCCGGATACTGACGCGATACGGCGTTCCGATGACGGAAGGAAGCAGGCAGAAATGAAGATCCCGATTCTGGCGGGCGTGCTTCTGGCGACCGCGTTATTTACAGCGGGCTGTAACGGCCCGGCGCAGAGTGCGGCCGCGGCTGAAACGCCAGCCGTTGACGTACCTGTAGGGCCGGTGCCTGGCATGGCGATAC
>DASZVV010000450.1:0-21598 GCA_035546955.1 Bryobacteraceae bacterium | reverse complement strand
AGGAGGGTTTTGAACAGTTTCACAATCGTGACTCTATCTGACAATGTAGCCGATTCGAACAGACGGAGTGCATCAATCGGGGGCGAAAGCGCTGTTTGGGGGGAGGCTTAGTTGTTGCGATAGTTGGCGGATTTGCCGTCCCAGGGACCGAAATAGAAGACGGCATTCGGCTTGGCGGCCTTCAGTTTTGCGGCGCCCTCGGCGGTTACAGAGGTCCCCTGGAGATCGACTTCTTTGAGGGCTGGCATGGCGGCGAGCGTGGGAATGGCGTCGTCCCCGATTTTTCCGCAGCCCTGGAGCTTGAGGCGCTCGAGCTTCGTCAGCGCTTTCATTTGCTCCAGCCACTTGGGGGTGACGGTGAGCATGCTGATTTCGCCGAGGCGCGTTCCTTCAATGCCGACACCGATGGAAACGCAGCTGAACCGGAGCTCGCGCAAATCTTTGAGGGCGAGAACTGCGCCGAGGCCGGTGTCCGACATGGCGATCGTCCAGACGTTTTTGTCGGTGCCCTGACGGCCGCTGAGATCGAGATAGGTGAGGCCAGTCATTTGCCGCAGGGCCTGGAGACCGGCGTCGCCCAGTTCGTTACCGCCCATGGTGAGCTCTTTCAGGTTGGCAAGGCCGGTGAGTCGTTCGAGGCCGACGTCCGTCATCATGGTGGACCCGACGTTGAGCGATTCGAGGCTTTGAATGCCCGCGATGTGTTCGAGAGCGGTATCGCTGGCTTTCGTGCCGTGCAGGTTCAGATGCTTCAGGTTTTTCCAGCCGCCGATGGAGGCGATGCCTTCGTCGGTCACGTATTCGGCGTAGTAAAGGCTGAGGTCGGTGATGTTCGGCAGGTTTTTGATCTGAGCCAGACCTTCATCGGTGATATGGGTCAGGGAGAGGTCGAGCGTGGTGAGATCGGGCAGGTCGTTGAGGCGGCGGAGGTCGGCGTCCGCGACCCACGTTCCGCGCAGGCTGACGCCGGTGACGCGGCCCTGAGAGTTGAGCGTGACGTGGCCGCCCAGATCGTCGATCCACTGAGTGTCCGGCGCGGCAAATGCCGTGGCGGCGAACAGCAACAGAGCGAGGCAGGCTTTTCTCATTTCGGCCTCCGGTTGGCAAGCGAGGAATCGCGATCGAAAACAATTTTGCAGGAGGGGAGCGCGGTCTGGATTTCGAGCTCAGCCTTATCGGTGACGTAAGTGTGATACAGGTTCAGCGATTGCAGTTTCGCGAAGGATTTGATGACGGGGACGCTTTTATCGGTGATGTTGACGGTATCGAGGCTCAACTCCCGGAGATGCGACAGAGGCTGGAGAGCCTCGAATCCCTTGTCGTCCACCGTGGTGTAGTCGAGCCTGAGCACCTGCAGGTTCGGGAAGGCGGCGAGCGATGCGATGCCGTTATTGCTGGTGCGGGTGCGGAGGAGTTCGATTCGTTCGAGCTTCGTGAGCGGCTTGAGAAGCGCGAGGCCGGCATCGGAAAAGCGGCCGTGATTCAGATAAAGTTCGCGGAGATTGGTGAGCGCGGCGACTGCCTGGAGGCCTTTATCGTCCACGTCTGTGCTGGTGAGGTCGAGCACTTCGAGTTTCGAAAGCGGGGCGAGTTTTGCAAGGCCGTCCGCGGTGATGTCGTCGTAATCCAGCTTGAGGCTGACAAGGCCGGACATCGCGGCGACCCAGGAGAGGCCGTCGTCTGAAAGGTGAGAATTCGCGAGATCGATCTCATGGAGGCTGCTCAGATTTTTCAGGCCTTCGAGCCCCGGGCCTTTCACCAGCGTTACCGCGAGATGCAGATTCTCCAGCTTCGAAAGCGTGGCCAGTTTCGCGACGCCGGTATCGGAGACTGTTGTGCTGTTGAGGTTGAGCTCCTTCAGGCCCGTCATCTTCGCGACGGAAGAGAGACCGAGGTCGGAAATCTGGGTGACGGAGAGGTTCAGCTTTTCGAGCGACCTGAGGCCGGTGAGGGCTTCGAGCTGCGCGTCGCTGACGGGAGTGGAGGAAAGATCGATTGTGGTGATCGCGTTGCCGGAGGACTGCGACTTGCCGCCGATCGCTTTCACCCATGCGGCGATGGCGGCGGGAGAGGAATCCGCCGGATGCGCCGCCCCGGGACCAAGCTGTTTCGGCGCGCTGGCGAGGACGGCCTGGATGCGAGCCCCGGGCACCGCGGCGCGCAGAGCATCGATGCCGTTGGCGGTGACGAGCGTGTAGCGAAGATCGACGTCTGTCAATTGCTTCAGAGTTTCGAGCTTCGCGACACCGGAATTCGTGATTTTCGTGCGGTAGAGATTCACCACCTGAAGCTGCGGCATGCCGGTGAGGATGTCCATTGCGGAATCATCCGCTGTGGCGCCGAGCAGATTCAGGCGGCGCATCGATTTGAGATTGCGCAGGTATTCTATGCCTTTGTTGCTGACCTTCGTGCCCGAGAGATCGAGCACTTCGAGATTTGTCAGGTTTTGCAGGTATTTCAGGCCGTCATCGGTGACGAGCGTATCGCGCAGCATGAGGCGGCGGAGATTTTTGAGGTTGGCGAGGCCGGCCATGCCTTCATCGGTAAAGGGGTTGAAGCTGAGATCGAGATCTTCCAGCTTGGGGAATTCGTTCGAGAGATTCAGTTTGGAGAGGCTGCATTGGGAGCAGCGGAGCTGGCGGAGATTGGTCCACGTGGCGAGCTGGGCAAAATCGCGGTCGTTGACCTCAATGCGAGCGTTGTAGTGCCAGCCGAAGCCGAGCCGTTCGACATTGGTGAGGGTGGAAAAGGCTTTGAAGACGCCGGTTTTGTCCTCGTTGCCGCCACCGGGATTCCAGACGGGGCCGGGAAGATAGAGATCCCGGAGGTGCGTCAGGCCCGCGAGTTTGGTGAGCTCGATGGGGTGCATGACGCCGCCGGTCAGCTCGATGGCGGAGATATGAAAGTCGCCCGCGGGGATCTGGTCGATGTTCGAGATGGGCGCGGAAGCGCCTTCGATGGTCACCGTTCCTTCCCAGCGCAGGACCCACTCGGCAACTTCACGCTCAGTGGCGGCGGGCAGGGCAGCGACCGTGAGCAACAGCATGGCTAAGACGCGGCGCATCTTGCGATATTCTACTGAATGAATTTGGCCGTGTCTCGAAGGTGAATTTGTGCGCAACCTTATCAGCATTTTCGGATTGACGGCGCTGGCGGCCGGTTCGCTGTGCGCTCAGACGGGAGCGTTCGGGTCCGGGCTCTATCAGGTGATGGAGAAGGCGATGTGCCGCAACTGCCACAACCGCGACGGCGTGGCGTCCGCGACTCGCCTGCATTTTCCGCCACAGGATGCGTCGCCCGAGAAGATCGAGGCGTTCGGGAATTCGCTGGTGATTCTGGTGGACCGGGCGCATCCCGAGCAGTCGCTGCTGTTCCAGAAGCCGACGGCGCGGATTCCGCATACCGGGGGTGAGCGCATTCACCCGGGCAGTCCGGAGGAATTGCTGCTGAAGGGCTGGATCGATCACCTGGCGCAACTTTCCGGTCCCGAACTCGCGGCGGCGATGAAGTATTCGGAAAACGAGGATAAAGGTGGCGGCGAGGTGGTGCACGACGCCGAACTTCGGCGGCTGACGCACAGCCAGTACAACCACACGGTACGGGATCTGCTGGGGGATCAGACCGGTCCGGCCGACCAGTTTCCGCCGGAAGATTTCGTCAATGGGTTCCGCAATCAGTCGCGAGCGCAAAGCCTTTCGCCGCTGCTGATTGAGGGCTACAGCGCGGCGGCGGAAAAGCTTGCGAAGGCGGCTTTTCGCGGGGGCGATACGCATCATCTGATTCCGTGCACGCCTTCGGCGGCGTGCCGCGCGCGGTTTGTGAAGGAATTCGGGCTGAAGGCATTCCGGCGGCCGCTGGATGGGAATGAGCAGGCGCGCTATGAAGCGCTGATGAAGAGCGATCCGGATTTTCTGAAGGGCGCGGAAACCGTGGTGGAAGCGATGCTGCAGTCGCCCAATTTTCTCTTCCATCTGGATACGACGCCCGATCCGAAGCTGAAGGCATGGGCAACGGCGAGCCGTCTTTCTTATGCTCTGTGGGATTCGATGCCGGACCCGGCGCTGTTTGAAGCGGCCGAGAGGGGCGAACTTTCCACGCCGGCCGGTGTGGAGAAGCAGACGCGGCGGTTGCTGGCCGATCCGCGGGCGCGGGAAGCGCTCGACGAATTCACCAGCCAGTGGCTTCGCTATGACCGGATGGTGATCGCGACGAAGGACCGGCGAAAATATCCACTGTTCACGCGGGAAACCGCGAATTCGATGATGCAGGAGGCGACCACATTCGTCTCCGATCTGGTCTGGAACAATCACGATTTCATGGAACTGTTCACGGCAGATTATGCGCATCCCAATCAGGAACTCGCCCGGATCTACGGGTTGACGGCGCCGGCAAAGGATTTTGACCGCGTGCCGTTTCCGGCGGGATCGGAGCGCGCCGGAATTCTCGGCGAAGGACTGTACCTGGCGCAGACGGCGAAGCCGGACGAATCTTCGCCCACGGCGCGAGGGTTATTTATTCGGGAGCAGTTTCTCTGCCAGCACGTGCCGGATCCGCCGCCGGGTGTGAATACGAATCTGCCGCCGGTGACGGAGGCGAAGCCGCAGACCAATCGCGACCGTATGGTGGAGCACGCCAGCAATCCGACCTGCGCGAACTGCCACAGGCTGATGGATTCGGTCGGATTCGGCATGGAAAAATTCGATACGACCGGCGCACGCCGCGAGCAGGTGACGCTGGAGTTCCGCGGCCCCGGGAACGGCGAGAATCCGGGGCGGGTAACCCGCACGATCAATCTGAAGATCGATACCTCCGGCACGGTCGCGGGCATCCCGAATTCGAATTTCACTTCGCCAAAGGAACTGGGAGCGATTCTGGCGAAGAGCGCGCAGTGCCAGGAGTGTGTTGTGCGGCAGTATTTTCGATACACTGCCGGACGGCTGGATACAGAGGCGGACCGTCCGCTGATTCTGAAGGTGGCGGACGATTTCCGGAAATCGCAGTTCAAATTTCAGCAAATGATCGTCTCGCTCACACTTATGAGAGAATTTCCTCAGAAGGTGGAAACTCAGTCGGGAAAAGGAGTTACCCATGTCGCAAGTAATCACTAACCGGGTCAGGACTTCCAGGCGGGCCATGCTGAAGGGCATGACGCTGGCCGGGGCGAGAATCGCGGTGGGACTGCCGCCGCTGATTTCGATGTTCAATTCGGTGGGTACCGCTTATGCGGCAGAGACCGCCACAGGAACCCCGGAAAAGCCGATTGAATCGCGCTTCGTGCTGTGGTTCAACGGGAACGGCATCCCGGAGCGCTACTGGATCCCCTCCGAAGAAGGAACGGATTACGAGATTACGCCCTGTCTCGCGCCGCTGGCGGCGTGGCGGCACGATGTGCACGTACTGAGTGGCGTCGACAATGCCGCCGCAAACGGCAAGGGCAACGGCCACACGAATTCCATGAGCGGCCTGATGACCGGCACGGATTTCACCGGCCGGGGGCCGAGCGGTCCTTCAGTCGATCAGATTATTGCCTCGAAGATCGGCGGCGATTCGCGCTTCCGCTCGCTGCAGATCGGCGTGGCGCAGGAATCGTTCGGCGAGAGCATGCAGCGCAACATGAGCTGGGCCGGATATGAGCGCGCGCTGCCGCCGGAAATGATTCCGCATCGCCTGTTTGACCGGTTATTCGGGGCGCAGGAAGAAGGCTGGATCAATCGCAAGAAGAGCATTCTGGATGCCGTGATGGCAGACGCGACCTCGCTTGAGAAGACGCTGCCCACGGAAGACAAGGCTCGCGTGGAGGAGCATCTTTCGGGCATCCGCGACCTGGAGCGCGCGATTGCCGGGCTACCGCCCGAGTACGCGAAAGTCACACCGCCGGATTTCGACGGCGATATGAAAGACTGGCCGCGTATTGCGAAGCTGCAGAGCGATCTGCTGGTGCAGGCATTCGCGACGCGGCAGACACGCGTGGCGTCGTACATGCTGACCAAGTGCCAGAGTATTACGCGATTCCCGTGGCTGGGGTATACGTCGGCGCGGCATCACGATTACACGCACGCCGAAGGCAAGACGCAGGGCGCGGACGGCGTGGAGGGGCAGCGCGTGCTGCGCGACATCTGCCGCTGGCACGTGGAAGAGTTCGCATACTTCGTTTCGAAGCTCGAGTCGGTGAAGGAAGGCGACGGCTCGCTGTACGATCACACGACGACGGTCTTCGCGCACGAGCATGCCGAGGCGAATCCCCACAAGAACAGCGGACTCGCGATGATTGTGGCGGGCGGAAGTCCGAAGCTGGCGCGCGGGACTCACACGAAGATCACCGGAACGGTGGGCGATGTTTACGTCACTGTAGCCGATGAAGTGGTGGGAGCGGGAATCGGCAAGTTCCCGACAGCGTCGAAGAAGATCGGCGCGATTCTGGCGTAGTGGGGGCCGCCGGAACTTGGCACGCTGATTGCCCTGATTCTGGTGTATGCGAAAACCAGCACATTTCCTCAGTGTTGCGGCGTTCACCGCTGTCACGCTGCTATCAGTATCAGGCTGCGCGGTGCGCGGCCGTTACTACGACACTCGATATTCCGACTATCATCGGTGGGGACCTGGCGAGGCCGGGCCTTACAGCCGCTGGGAGGTGGAAATGCACCGGCCGCACACCGATTACCACCACCTTTCACACGCCGACCAGCAGTCTTATTGGGAGTGGCGGCACGATCACCGGTAGTTGGTAGCATTATGCTGCCGTGAATTTTGTGAGCCAGTCAGTTAAGCTTTCTGACGCGAACCTGGCGTCGATGCCTGCTCCGCCGCTCGGGTAGCCGGAATTCGCGACAATCTGGTGGCTTAGCGCGAGAGCTTCGTCTTTGAAACCGTCTTCTCCGATCCGGCGGGTGAGAAGCTCAGATTCCTCAGGCAGGCGGCCGAATCCGGGTGCAACGTGGTTCTTTGTTTCATTGGGACAGTCAGTGCGAGTGCTGCCAAAACGCTGACTAGCTCAGTTATTTCTAACGCCAGCCGGATTCGTGGCCGCGCGCGGTGACGCGTTCCTGGCGCTGTACCTTGCCATCGATCACCATGAGCGCATCGTCGAAGTTATTGACCGTCGGGCAGACGTGGCGGGGGATCAGATAGAGCTGGCTGCCGATGGGCGGGAGCGCCGAGCCTTCCGGAACTGCGATCGGAAGGTGTTCTTCGCTCGGCTTTTGCGGGGCGAAATCCGGATGGCCGACGACTTCGCATGTAGGTACGCCGGCATCGGCGGACACGGCCTTGTGGCCTGCGTCACACGTGAAAAGATTCGGGCCTGGGTGGCTGATCACGGTCGCGAGCACCACCACCGCCGCTTCGTAGCCGCGGCCGGGAAGCTGCTTCAGGCTCGACATGTCGTTATAGACGACCGTTCCCGGCGAGATCCGGTGACGGAAAGGAGCGGCGCGAAGCCCGGGATGGCTCAGGGCAGCGGGAGATGCGGGCGTGCCGGATGTGATGACTTCCCGCGGCGAGCGGCCCGCGTCGGTCAGCGCCCTCACGATTTCGAGCAGCTGGTTGTAGCCGGCGTGAGCGGATGCCGGGTCCGTGGCGGAGACGTGGCCATCGTAGTAATGCACCCCGCGGAACGCCGGGCCGAGGCTTTCGGCGAGCGCAACGATATCGCGGAGGCGATCCTGCCCGATGCCGGTACGGTTCATGCCAGGGTTTACATCGATAAACACGCCGGCCGGCGTGCCAGTCCATGCAGCGGCCTGCTCAGCGGATTCAATCAGCACCGAAATGCGAACGTTCGGAAACTGCTGTGCAATCCCGATGACGCGCCGCGCATTCGCGCCCGTGACGGGGAACGCCAGCAGAACATCGTCTGCTCCTGCTTCGCACGCCGTGAGCAGTTCGAGCGTCGTGGCGCATTTGAACTGGCGAATGCCATTCGCGATCATTCGCGCCACGATTGACGCGATCTTCGCCGTCTTGATATGAGGACGCCAGCGATCGGGATCGCCCTCCATCATGCGCAGGGTGGCCTGAATGTTGGCTTCCACGATATCCGGAAACACAAGCAGCGCGGGCGTCAGAATGCGGCCGGCGTCTTGAACGAGATACGGATTCATCCATTTATCCTTTTTGCATTATCCAGGTTGTCATGGAACGCTGATTCTGGACGATCGTGGTTTTCAGTGGATCGAGAAGCTTGCCGCCGAGTTGTTCCGTGAGATTCATGAGCGTTGTTTCATCAACCAGATAACGTTCGGAGCCATCCGGCAACAGATAGCGTCCTTCGCCGACGGCGCGGATTCTATTCTCAATCCCAATCGACGATGCGAGGCGGGAGAAGAAGAGCCCGCCCGGCTTCAGGACTCGCCATGCGCCGTGCAGCATGGCCAGAAAATGTTCATCCGAGCGCGCGAAATGCAGCACGGCGCTCACCATCACTACGTCCGCGAATGCGCCGGGGAAGGACATGGCTTCGAGCGGCTCCGCGCGAAAACGATCCGCGGGCAGACCCGGAATGACGCGCTCCTGAGCATCCACGGCGAAAACATCATAGCCCTCGCGCAGAAAGTAGACCAGGTTGCGCCCATTCCCGCAGCCGGCGTCGAGAATCCGATCATTCGGCCGGATGCGGCCGCGAAGAAGCTGATCGAACAAATAAATATCGATATCGCCGAACTGTTGCCGCGGTGGAGACATTCGTATGGAACGATGATACGGTGTGGCGATGAGGTTTGGCGCTTCGCTCCGCTGCGCTCTGCTATCATCCAAATTTCTACCCCCCATGGATCAGGCTGGCCGGATCATTGCCGGAATGAAGGGCTCTGCTGCGATTGCCAGCCCCGAACGCATTGCGTGCGGCGCCTGGAAACGCGCAGTGGGCAAGCGGCTGGCGGCCCGAACGAAGCCGGTGAAACTGGTGCGGGACCGGCTGGTGATTGAGGTGGAAGACGAAATCTGGCGCGACAGCCTCTGGAAGCTCCGGTTTCAGATTCTTCGCAACATTGAGCGCGAAATCGGGCCGGAGATCGTTTCCGATCTCACATTCGTGGTGGCTCCTCCGCGCCGCGAGCCGCAGCGCGAAACCGCGCCCACGCCTGCGCTCGTATCGCCGGATGAAGCGGATGCAATCGCCGATCCCGGGCTTCGCCGCATTTATCGCAATTCGCGCCGCCGACTGGCATGAGACTGACTGAAAAGGACGTTCGATACGTCGCGGGGCTGGCCAACCTGAACCTCACAGACGAGGAAGTGGGGAGAATGCTCACCGATCTGGACGGCATTCTGGGGCAGATGGATGCGCTGGCGGCGATCGATACCGAAGGCGTGGAACCGATGGCGCAGGTGATCTCCGGGGCGAGCGACGATCCCACCGCGACGCTGCGCGAGGATGTGGAGCGGCCATCGCTGCCGAATGAAACAGCGCTTGCCAACGCCGTTATTTCGGGCGAGGGATATTTCAAAGTGCCGCGGGTGATCGAGAAGTGACGCAGCACACGATTCAATCAATTCAGGACGGGCTGCGCGCGAAGAAATTCAGCGCCGCCGAGATTGCGCGTGAAGCGCTCGAATTCGCGGAGCGCGAAAATCCGAAGACGAATGCGTATCTGATTTTCAGCGCGGAGCGTGCAATGGCGGCCGCCGCGGAAGTGGATCGTAAACTCGCGGCGGGCGAAGATCCCGGTGCCTTGGCAGGCGTGCCGGTTGCGGTGAAAGACGTCATTGTCACGAAAGGCGTGCGTACCACATGCGCGTCGAAGATTCTCGCGAATTACGTTCCGCCCTACGATGCGACGGCAGTGGAGCGGATCGAAGCAGCGGGCGGCATTCTGATCGGCAAGACGAATTGCGATGAGTTCGCGATGGGCTCTTCGAATGAGAACAGTGCGTTCGGGCCGGTGCGGAATCCGGTGGCGCTCGATCGTGTGCCGGGCGGATCGAGCGGCGGGTCGGCGGCGGTGGTGGCGCAGGGAACGGCGGTCGTCTCGCTTGGCTCGGATACCGGCGGATCGATCCGGCAGCCGGCGTCGTTCTGCGGTGTTGTGGGTGTGACGCCAACCTACGGCCGCGTTTCGCGCTACGGCCTTGTGGCATTCGCGAGTTCGCTCGATCACATCGGCCCGTTCGCGCGAAATGTGCGGGATTCCGCAACGCTGCTCGAAACAATCGCGGGGCGCGATCCGATGGATGCAACGTCGGCGGGAGTGCCGGTGCCGAGCTACACGGCGGGCATGAACGGCGATGTGCGGGGCACGAAGATCGGGCTGCCTGTCGAATATATGAAGCACGTGGCCGGCGACACGTCGGATCGCATCCAGGAAGCCGCGACCAAACTGCGCGGTATGGGATGCGACGTGCGCGAGATCAGCCTTCCGGCCACGGACTACGCGATCGCCGCCTATTACGTAATCTGCACAGCCGAAGCGAGCGCGAATCTGGAGCGCTACGACGGCGTCCGTTACGGTTTCCGCAGCGCGGAACCGGGCGGCGCCGATGAAAACAAGCTGACTGCGATGTACCGGAACACACGCGGCGAAGGCTTCGGGCCGGAAGTGAAGCGCCGTATCATGTTGGGTACCTACGTGCTGAGTCACGGCTATTACGATGCGTATTACCTGAAGGCGCAGAAGGTGCGCTCGCTGATTGCGCGCGATTTTACGAACGCGTTTCAGCAGGTGGACGCTGTGATCGCCCCGGTCTCGCCGTTTCCGGCGTTCCGCATCGGCGAGAAAGTGAACGATCCCGTAGCGATGTATTTGTCCGACATCTATACGATCACCGGCAGCCTGGCCGGCATTCCCTGTATGAGCGTGCCCTGCGGCGCGACAAGCGAGGGGCTGCCGGTGGGACTGCAGATTCTGTGCAACCATTTTGAGGAACAGAAAATGTTCCGGCTGGCCCACGCCTTCGAGAATTCTTAAAGGAGAGAACCATGGCTTTTACGCTTCCCGCACTTCCCTATGCACCCGACGCACTGGAACCTTACATCGACAAAATGACGATGGAGATCCATCACGGCAAGCACCACAACGCCTATGTCACGAACCTGAACAAAGCGCTCGAATCCGCGCCGGAGCTGGCGAACAAGACACTGGAGGAACTGCTGGCGCACAATCTGGCGGCCGTGCCGGAAAATATCCGCACCGCGGTTCGCAATAATGGCGGCGGCCACTGGAATCACTCGATGTTCTGGACGATTCTCGGTCAGGGCAGCGGAAGCCCCTCAGGCGCGCTGCTCGCGGATATCAATTCTACCTTCGGCAGCTTCGATACGTTCAAGGAAAAGTTCAACGCCGCTGGCGCTACGCGCTTCGGTTCTGGCTGGGCGTGGCTGACGCGTTCGAACGGCAAGCTGGAGATTTCTTCGACGCCGAATCAGGATACGCCGGTGATGGAAGGCAAGTCCGTGGTGATGGGAGTCGATGTCTGGGAGCACGCCTACTATCTGAAGTATCAGAATCGCCGGCCGGATTATCTCGCGGCGTTCTGGAATGTGGTGAACTGGGCGGAAGTCGAAAAGCGGTACGCCGCGGCGAAGTAGTTTCGCGGATTTTTTTCAGAGCGCGGGCCGGTCATTGGACCTGCCCGCGTTCATCTTCGAGCCAGGCGCCGTTCCGCCAGGTCAGAACCATATCCCACCTCTCTGCGCCGATGAGCGCGCCATCTTTCGCCCGGCGGACCTCCAGAGTACGATCGTCGTAGTATTCCTGCATCAGAAACAGCAGTGCGTATTCGTGCGCGGCGAAAGGATCGCTGGTGCAAAAGATGTGGGCGCCGCGCGGCATTTTCAGGCGTGCCTGCTTCAGCGCATCGATCGCTTCGGTGGAGGGTATCTGGCCGGACTGGAATACAGCCATTGTTTTTCGTGCCTCCCGGATGTGAAGCGGAACGAGCAGCATCGCGACCGCCAGGAACATCGCCCAATCGGGCATCCCGCCAGCCAGCCGTTTGCGCAGGATCACCAGCGTATCCGCGGCGAAGAGAGTCCAGCCGAGCATGGGGAGATAAATGAAGAAGCCTGAATAGTGCGGCACGAAAACGAACGGCAGCACGCTGAACAATACGAAAAACCAGGCGAATCGCAGGGGGCGCGAACGCAGCCAGAGAGCGGCGGCGAGCATCAGGACGAGCAGGAGCGCCGCCCGGTACGGCCGAAAGAAGTGCTCCTGATAAAACACGACGTTCAGGTATAGACGGAACGTTCCGAAATAGCGCGAGAACGAAATTTCCGGGCGGTAGAGCGGATTCTCCGTCAGGCTTCCTTTCCCGGTCAGTTTTCCAATCACGTATGGGATCGTGATGAGGGCTGTCACCATTGCGGCGCGTCCTTCTCGGGCGATCCATCGCCACGTGCTCTTCCAGCCGCGCGGGGAGTGCCAGATCAGCTCATAGAGGCCGAGCGTGACCGGGAACGTCACAGCCAGTTCTTTGGAATCCAGCGCGGCGATATAGAGCGCCACCAGCAGCGCCCACTCGCGGCCAGTGGGCATTCGGTTGTCCTTGCGGATCGAGGTGTACAGATCGAATGCGCCAACGTAAAACGCGAAACACAGCAATTCGTAGATCGTCCCCGAATCGTAGTAGATGTCCACATACCAGGCGTGATACGCATCGAGGAGCGCGGCCAGCATTCCTACTTCGCGCGAACCGGCCAGGCGGGCGCAAACGCGGTACAGCAAAATCAGATTCAGAATCATCAGCAGAAAACATCCGATGCGAAAGGGCAGCGGATGAAATCCCCAGAGGTGATAAATCGCGGCGTAGAAGAGGCCGCCCATGGGACGGCACTCGGTCGACCAGAATGTCAAATTGCGAAAGAGAAGCTGGAGGAAGGTGGGGGTGAGATGAAAGTAGAGGTTCGTCAGATCGTTGGCGGTGAATCGCGCGAACAGCCCGCGGCCCGCGAAACAGAAAAGCCAGCAGATCAGAAATCCCCAGCGCCATCGGTTTGTCATTCGATGTTCTATATGTTACCGGGCCCTGCGACTGGCGCGCTGTCTATTTCTTCGGTATGATTGAATAAATGGCGCGAGGCGGATATCTCGGAGAATTCGAACTGATGGTGATTCTGGCGGTGCTGCGTCTGGAGGCGGATGCATACGGCGTCACTATTTCGCGCGAGATCGAGAAGAACACGCAGCGCGAAGTGTCGATCGGCAGCGTTTATGCGGCGCTGGAGCGTCTGGAAGAGAAGGGGTTGGTTAGATCCTCGCTGGGGGATCCGACGGCGGAACGCGGCGGGCGGGCCAAACGCTACTTTCAAATCACAGACAACGGGTTGAAGGAAGTCCGGCAGACGCAGCGCGCGTTGATGCGGCTCTGGAGGGGCGTGCCACGGCTGGAAGGGGGACGGGCATGAACCGGCGGCGTCCTCCCGGCTTGCGGAGTGGTTGCTCCGGCGGATGGGAATGGCGGGAAATCAGGCGCTGATAGGTGACCTGCTGGAGGAATTCGAGCGCGGCAGAAGCCCGAGTTGGTTCTGGCGGCAGACGCTGACGGCCATATTCGCTCGAATGCGTAACGCCGTGAGCAACTCAAATGCGCAGCCCCTCATGATGGCGTATGGCATCACGGTCACATCCATTGTGGGATTTCTTCTGATTCACGGCAGAGTCAATATTGCGGTGAGTAAAATTTCGCTGCTGAGTGTTGCCGCCGTGCTGGTGGCGATCGCCGGATTTAACCTTCTGTTCCGGCCCGCAGGCTATTGCGGAGAAGTCATTCACCGGTCTGCCGCGATTTTTCTGATGAACTGCGTTATCATCCTGCCGCTGGGGCTTCTGGGGGGAACCCTCAGCTCGCCGGTGCCCATGCTCGGGATAAACTTCGTGCTGCTTTCGGTAGATCTCTGGCGCTCTCTCAGGCGACCGCCGCCAGTAACGCAGTCAGGCTCAGCGGGTTGTCCTTAGGTTCCGCGCCGATTGCGTCCGAACCGCCGATGATCTGACCACCTTCCGTCCCGCCGCCGGCCACAATCGCCGTCTGGCAGCGCGGCCAGTGGTCCCGGCCTCCCATTGGATTTATCTTCGGGCTGCGGCCGAATTCGCTGAGGGCGATCACGAGCGTCGAATCGAACAGGCCACCGCGGCGTAGATCTTCCAGCAAGCTGGTGAAGGCGAGGTCGAACGCGGGCGCGACTGAATCCGCGTAGTCCTGAATCGTGCTGAATGGGCGTACACCGTGGCTGTCCCAGGTGGGCTGGTGGAAAATCGTGTCGTACATGTCGACGCGGATTTGACGGGCGCCGGATTGGATGAGTGCGGGGGCGCGCCTGAGTTTGTTGATTCCTGAGAGCGTCGTGAATCCGCGCGTTGCTTCGTCGATCGGGCGCAGCGCATTCTCATGGCTATCAGGTCCCGCATCACTATGGACCGATCGAATCAGCGCATAACGATCTGCGCACTTCGCCATTCGCGGGAAGATTTCGGAGATGCGGATGCCCGGAAAGTTCGTGGGGATCGCGCGGAACGGGCCGCGTACAGCGCTCGGGGCATCGGGTTTCGGATCCCAGGTATCGAGATGCGAAGCCCCGCCATTCAGCAGGATCACGATGCAGTTGCGGACTTCCGAGCCTGCGCGAAGCGCGAGTGGAGCTCCGGCGGCGGCGCAGAGGAATTCGCGCCGCGGCAGCATGGCTAATGATTTTCCCTGTACTCTTCGAGCCAGGCCATCTGGATTGCCTCCAGCTTGCCCTCGGTCGATTTGGCCGGATCGTCGGCGAAGTCCGGCAGCTCGGTGATCCACTTGTGCATATCGGTGAAGCGCACCGTCAGCGGATCGACATCGGGCTGCAGTTCATAAAGCTCGTAGGCTATGTCGTCGATCTGATCCCAGGTGAGGTCAGCCATAATGGCTCTAGTATCGCAAAACGTGTCACTAACCACGACATTCCGGCTATCCGTTATTCTGGCGCTGCTGTTCGCGATTTCCGCGTCGGCCGACATGACTCCAAAGGAGCGCGAAACCGAGCTTTCCTCCTTTGAACTCGTATGGAGCACGGTGCGGGATCACAACCCCGACCCCCAGTTCCACGGCCTCGACTGGCAGGCGATTCACGATTCATACCGTACGCGGATCGAAGCGGCAAAGTCCGTCAGTGACGTGCGCGAAATTCTGCGGGAGATGATCGGCAAATTGGGAATCTCGCACTACGCGATTGTGTCGGATGAGCGATACCAGGCGGCTCCCGCGCCGAGTTCGGAGGGCTCGATTGTGCAGTTCGGGAATCTTCCGGAATCGCGTCTGGTGTTTGAATCGCGCATGCTTTCGGGAGGTGTGGGTTACATTCAGTTCAATGAATTCCTGGATCCCGTCACGATCATGCCCAAATTCGAGGCGGCGATGAGGCAATTCGCGGGTGCGCCGGGCGTGATCCTCGATCTGCGAGGCAATCCGGGCGGCATCGGCATTATGGCCATGGGGATTGCCGGGTTTTTTGTGAGCCAGAACGGCCAGCAACTCGGCACCATGAAGATGCGGGATAACACACTGAAATTCAATATTTATCCGCGCCCGGAGGTTTACCGCGGCAAACTCGCCATTCTGCTCGATGGCGGTTCCGCCTCCACAACCGAAATTCTGGCGCAGGGACTGCAGGATCTGAAGCGCGCCCGTATCTTCGGCACGCGCAGCATGGGCGCCGCGCTGCCGAGCGACATCATCCGCCTGCCGAATGGTGACGGCTTTCAGTACCCGACCGCGAGCTTTACGTCAGTGGGAGGGCACGTTCTTGAAGGGAACGGCGTCACGCCGGATGTGGAAGTGGAAGCCGCCGGCGGCAGCGACGCTGTCATTGACGCGGCCGCTGCGTGGATCGCGCGGCCATAATAAGACCAATGCCTGATTCCTTTCGCTATGCCATGTGCAATGAGGCGTTCGACAAGCGCCCGTTTGCCGAGCAGTGCCGCGTACTGCGCGAGGCTGGATATTCAGGCATCGAGCTGGCGCCGTTTACTCTTGGCGAAGATCCGCTTGCGCTGCGCGCGCGCCAGCGCCGCGAACTGCGCGACATCATGGCGGGCGAAGGTCTGGAATTCGTTGGACTGCACTGGCTGCTGGTGGTGCCGTTTCCGATCCACGTCACGACGCCTGACCTCGCGGTGCGCGAGCGAAGCTGGCAGTATGTGCGCGGCCTGATCGATCTCTGCGCCGACCTTTCGCCGGACGATGCCGCAGAGCACGGCATCATGGTGTTCGGCTCGCCGAAACAGCGCTCTTCTACCGGTGGGATCACGGCGGCAGAAGCCGTTCGCAATTACGTCGCGGGGCTGGCCGGCATTGCCGATCACGCGGCGGACCGCGGCGTCACGATTCTGGTGGAAGCGCTGCCGCAATCGCAGAGCGACGTCATTCATACACTTGCGGAAGCGGTGGCTGTCGTGCGCGAGATCAACAGCCCGGGCGTCGCGACGATGTTCGATACCCACAATGCCGAGGATGAGACGGAGCCGCACGATCAGCTCGTCGAGAAGTATTACAGCCTGATTCGCCATATCCACGTGAACGAAATGGATGGCAGCCATCCGGGAGCAGGGACTTACGATTTCGCGCCGTTGTTCGCTATGCTGAAAAAACTGAACTACCGGCGCTGGGTATCGGTGGAAGCGTTCGATTTTTCGATCGGCGCCGATGCAATCGCCGAGCGCTCAATCGCCACGATGAGGAAGGCAGCGGAGGGAACCCACAAAGCATGAGTAATTTTCTGGTGACCGGCGGGGCAGGATTCATTGGTTCCGCGCTGGTCCGGAGACTGCTGTCGAATGGTGCGAGCCGCGTCACAATCGTGGATAACCTGCTGACCGGGTATGAGCGCAATATCGCTGATATCCGGGGGGCGGTCGATTTCCGCAATGTGGACATTTGCGATTACGCTGCGCTGCGGAAGACGATGGACGGCGTGGATGTGGTGTTTCATGAAGCCGCCATTCCCTCTGTGCCGCGCTCCATCAACGATCCGGTTCCTTCGCACGAAGTGAACATCAACGGCACGTTCAATGTGCTGCGCGCCGCGAAAGACGCAGGTGTGCGGCGCGTGATTTACGCGGCCTCGTCATCGGCGTATGGCGATACGCTGGTGCTGCCGAAAGTGGAAACGATGCGGCCTGAGCCGAAGTCGCCCTATGCGGCGCAGAAGCTGATGGGCGAATACTACCTCTCGGTCTGGGCCTCGTGCTTCGGCCTCGAAACCATCAGTCTGCGGTACTTCAACGTCTTCGGCCCGCGCCAGGACCCCACGAGCCAATACTCCGGCGTGCTCTCGATCTTCATCAGCGCAATTCTGGAGCGGCGAGCGCCCACGATTTTCGGCGATGGTGAAACCTCGCGCGACTTTACGTTTGTGGGAGATGTCGTTGGGCTCAACCTGAAAGCCGCCGCGGCGCCCTCGAGCGCATCCGGGAAGGTGTTCAACGCGGGCAACGGCGGGCGCATCACGCTGAATGAAGCCTGGGCTCTGCTGCAGAAGTTTGAGGGCGTCTCGATTCCCGCGCAGTACGGTCCGCCGCGCCCCGGCGATGTGCGCGACTCGCAGGCCGATACGACTGCGGCGGTCCGCGATCTCGGCCACGCGCCGAAGTGGACGTTCGAAGCGGGGCTGCGCGAAACGCTCGAGTGGTATCGCACGCAGGCGAAGCCGGGACTGTAGATATGCTGGACTGTAGATATGAAGGTCCGGCTGTTTGCCGCGCTTGCGCTCGCCTGCGCGGCCGCGTCTGCCCAGACTGTTTGTCCACCGACGCAGGAATTTACGCCGTGCGATCTGGTGTTCGACGTTCCGGGCGCTCCCACCGATAAGCCGCTCGATCTCGAGGCGGAATTCCGATCTCCGAAAGCGAATACGGTGCTCGCGCGCGCCTTCTGGGATGGCGGCACGCGCTGGGTCATTCGCTACACGCCGGCCGAAGCGGGGAAGCACGCTTACCGGCTGACCGGCAGCGCGCCTGGATTTTCAGGGAAGCAGGGTGAGATCACGGCGACGGATAATCCCTCGCACCCCGGCTGGCTGCGAACGGCGAATCTGCATCATTTCGCGCTGGTGGATGGCATCAACTACACGCCCTATCTCTACATGGGCGCCGTTGTGCCGGGTTTCGACACGATGGATGCCGCGCGCTGGAAGTCGCTGGTGGATGAGCGCGCGGCGCAGCATTTCAACCACCTGGCGGTAACGCTGGTGGATTCCTCTGCGGGGGATTCTTTCCGAAAGCCCGAGTTCTTCCGGGCGGCCGAAGAGAAGATGACCTACGCCAATCAGCACGGCATCATGATCGATCTGGCGTTCTTTGGGCCGGGCGTGATGACGAAGCTGCTTCCGGCCGACAGCGACCGCCGCCAGTGGTTTACGTACGCGCTTTCGCGCCTGGCGGCATTTGACGTGGTGTGGGATGGAATCGAGGCGTGGGAAAACGACCCGAATGGCGCCGCGGAGCTGGCCGAAATTGCCGGCTATCTGAAGACGATGGATCCTTACCACCACGTCGCGACCACGCGCACCCTCGTAACCTCCGCGGCGCAGCCGGATCGAAGCTGGGCGCAGATTCGTTCCTATCAAACCTCTAACGATGCCATCAGCGGCATTGAGCAGCAGGTGTACGCCAACCCGGCCATCAACAATTTCAGCGCGGGCGATTCGACAGCTGACGCGTTCCGCCATCATCTCTGGAATTCCACGATGGACGGCCAGTATCCTGCAGCCGTGATTCCGGATGAAGCGTCCGCGACCGCTATGAAGGCATGGTTTGAGCTGATGAATTCCACGCGTCATTGGGAACTGGAGCCATTCTTTGACGTGGACAACGGACGCGGTCTGCAACTGGAAGGCGTGGAGTATGTGATTTATGTGGAACATCCAGGGCCGGTGACGGTGACGGTGGAGAAGCACGGGTATGACGCGGAGTGGATTAACCCCGTGAACGGGGAGCACACGAAGATCAAGGATCCGTGCAAAGGCGAGACTTGTACGGCGACGCCGCCCGACGACGGTCACGACTGGATTCTTCACATTTCGCGCGAAGGTACGAAGGCAGGCATGCTGAAGAGCTTTAAGTTCGTCTCGCGCGACCAGGACCTCGAGTTACAGACCGTGGAAACGAGTGCGGACAAGATTCCGTTCGATGTCACTGGGCCATCGAGCGGGACCGTTTCGCTCTCATCCCCGCTCGAATTCTCGGTGAAGCTGAAGCGGCAGTCGAAAGCGCTCGAGCACATGATGTGGCTTTGGACGGCGGAAGTGGGAGCATCCGGGCGCGGCTACCGCGTGATTGGAACAACTCAGGGCGGATCGTTCCGGCTTCCGGCCGATATTTCCGATAATTATCCGGCGGGTCTGCACATACGCATCTTCGCGATGAACGGACTCGGTAAGGTCTATTCGCTCGATCGCAACTACGAGCTGAACAAGTAATGCTGACGCTTGCAGTGGATACGGCTGGCGAGATCGGGAGTATCGCGCTCGCCGATGACGATCGGGTGCTGGGGCAAGTGCGGCTCGAATCGCCGGGTGGATTCGGGCAGATGCTTTTCGGCCAACTGGAGAAGTTGTTATCGAACTGCGGGGTGCGCCTTGCCGATGTAGATCTGTATGCCGCGGGATGCGGGCCCGGATCCTTCACCGGCGTGCGGATCGGGCTGGCTGCGGTGAAGGGACTGGCGGAAGTGGCGGAAAAGCCCGCGCTGGGCATCTCGAATCTGGCGGCGCTTGCGGCTTGCGGGAGCGCGGACCTTCGGGCGGCGGTGATTGACGCGCGCCGCGGGGAAGTGTACGCGGCGGTGTTCGATCGCGAGGGAAGAGAAGTGGTCCCTCCCGCGGTCCTGCCGCTGGCCGATTTTGTGGAGTCAGCTGGCGACCGGCCGGTGGAGTGGGTGACGATGGCGGTCGATATCGGCCGCGCTGCGACCGTCGTGGGGCCCGAACTGGCCGGCGCGATCGCGAAGCTGGCAATCGAGCGGTTCCGATCCGGTGCGGCATGCGATCCGGCGGCGATGGAGGCCGAGTACGTCCGGCGGCCCGATATCAACGCGGCATTTTGACCGTCATCAGGACGAGATTGCCGTCGGTCGCCGTGAACTGGTGCGGCGTACCCTGCGGGACGACGAGAAAATCGCCCTTTGCAACATTGCGCGATTCGCCGCCTTCGATTTTTGTGCCGTTCATTTTGCCGCCGGTGAGGATTGTCCCGGAGCCCTCAATCACGTACATCATCTCGGCGTCTTTATCATGGACTGCCGCGTTACCGCCGGTAGGGCGATACTCCAGGTTTGCGGAGTAAGGGGCGAATATCAGAATTTTTTCGAGAACGATCGCCTGCCCGTCTTTATGGTCGCTCTTCGCTTTGGCGATAAGAGCCTGAACGTCGGCGGAGGATGCAAAGGTTTTGAGGTCTGCCGCGGCAGGCTGCTGAGCGGGGAGAAGCGCGGCGAAAGTAACGAGAAGAAGCGCGGCGAGGGCAGTTTTCATATAGGTCTCAGAATAGCTGCTACCGGTCAGCGAAAGGCCGGGTGACTTTCAAGCGGCGAAAACGCGCGAAGTCCCGATCCATTGTGTAGATTTCGGAGACACCGTGCTCGAGGCAAAGAGCGGCAATGTGCGCATCATGCACAAGGTTGCCAGTCGCCTCCGATTCGCGAATCGCCAGTGTCATATATCTGGCCTGCGATGGGCCATCTCCAAGCATCACGAGCGAGGGCGATTCGCGCAATTCGTTCAACGTCCGGATGGCTTCCTGCGACGAAGCCGGGGTGGTGAAGAGCCGGGGATGGGTGACGATGCGAAGAAACTCGTAAGCGCACGGCCACGGAATGGCCCATGGAGTATGCGTTCCAGCCAGGGCAGTCAGAAGCTTCAGCGCCGCACCGTGAAAAGGCGATTCCTGCCGAACCGCGTAGACAAGAATATTCGTGTCTACAGCGATCAACGGCGACCCTCCATAATCTCGTAGAGCATGTCCCTGTCTTCCAGGACGACTCCAGGCAGCAACCGTCCTTTCGGATGCGGTGTCAGTTTCAGCCTGAATTTTCGATCCGTCTGAGCGCCTCCCGACAGATGCTGGCGAAGCGCCGTTTCGACCACCGCCCGCAGTGAGGTGCCTTCATCCGCCGCGCGTTTCTTCGCGTTCCTCATGAGTTCATCGGGAATCTCGATGGTCGTCCTCATGCATAAAAGCATATCGCAGGTAGCATAAATATGAGGGACTGTGCGATCCGCCGTTCATTCTGCTAGCCTGACGTTGAGCCAATGGCCAAAATCGCCCGGGAGATCCGTCTTTCCGGCGTCTTCCCGGCTGCGATCACGCCGCACCATCCGAAGACGCATGAGGCGGACTACGCGGGCGCACTTGAATTGGTCGATTTTCTGACCAACGCCGGCGTCGACGGTATCTGCATCTTCGGCTCAACCGGCGAATTCATCAACTACTCCTTCGCCGAGCGCCACCGGCTTCTCTCGCTCGCAGTCAAACGCAGCCGAGTGCCGGTAATCGCGGGGGTCTCCCATTCGACCATTTCCGGTGCGCTCCAACTCGCCGATGATGCCATTCATGCCGGCGCCGACGCCCTGATGCTCATGCCTCCGTACTTTTTCCGCTACGCACAGAGCGAAGTCGAAGAGTTTTACCGCATATTC
>DASZVV010000449.1:0-1582 GCA_035546955.1 Bryobacteraceae bacterium | reverse complement strand
CTGCATCTGGAAGCCAGCAACTTTTATCTCAATTCGGAAACACGGCCCTGGATTCATGGGTCACGAACGGCGCCGCGCCGCGCCGGGGTAAACTCATTTGGTTTCGGCGGCATCAACGCGCACGCGGTGCTCGAAGAATACACCGGTCCAAACCCCGCGCCGTGGCTACAAAGAGAATGGGACAGCGAACTTTTCGTGCTCACGGCTCCCTCTCGCCATGCCCTTCCGCGCGAGATCCAGCGCCTCAGGGCTTTCATCGCAAAGGCTCCGGCGGACCTGCCGCTGAAGGACCTCGCCTGGACGCAGAATTGTTGCCACGAGTGGGATCCATGCCGCTTGACCATCGTCGCGTCCTCGCTGGTGGATCTGGACGAAAAGATGAAGAATGCGGAGGCGCGCCTCGCCAACAGCAGGACCGCTAAAATCCGCGCGATCGACGGCATTTATTACTTTAGCGACCCCTTGTCTCCGGCCGGAAAACTGGCGCTCGTTTTTCCCGGCGAAGGCGCGCAGTATGAAAACATGCTCGGGGATCTCTGCGTACACTTTCCCGAGGTCCGCGAGGTATTCGATCTTGTGGACCGGGCGTTCGCCGGCCACGCGCGCGGCTACCTCCCCAGCGACACTATCTTCCCGCCGCCGAGTCTTTCCGCCGGACGTCTTTGGTCCATGGATTCGGGCGCCGAGGCCGTGTTCGCCGCCAATCAGGCGATGTACGCACTCATCTCGAAGCTCAACATTACCCCGCATGCCGTGGTTGGCCACAGTACCGGAGAGCATTCCGCGCTGCTCGCCTCGGGCCTGGTGGAGACACGGGATGAGGATGAGTTAATTCGCCACATCCGCGGCGTTAACGGCGTCTTTGAAAGTCTAAAGTCTTCGAGCGAAATTCCACACGCGGTGCTTCTTGCCATTGCCGGCTGCAGCCATGCTCTTCTCGAAACCCTTGCGGCGCGGAGCGAAGGCAGTCTTCATATTGCGCTCGATAATTGCCCGCACCAGGTGGTAATGTGCGGCTCGGAAGAGGCGATTGACGCCTGCGTAAGGGAACTGGCCGGGCAGGCGGCGGTCTGCCAGAAGCTGCCGTTTTCGCGTGCTTATCACACACCCTGGTTCGACATCTTCAGCCGGCCTCTGAGGCGCTATTTCGAAACCGCAAACATCGGCGTGGCAAAGACGCCGATCTATTCCTGCGTCAGCGCGGAGCGTTTCCCCGCCAATCCGGACGCAGTCCGCGATCTGACATCGATCGGCTGGGCCCGAACGGTCCGATTTCGCGAAACCGTCGAAGCGATGTATCGCGACGGCGCGAGAATCTTCGTGGAAACCGGCCCCCGCGGCAACCTCACCGGCTTCATCGACGATACGCTGCGCGGGAAATCGTATATTGCAATCCCCTCCAATGTCCAGCACCGTTCGGGAATCCTGCAATTACACCACTTGGTCGCGCAATTAATAGCGCATCATGTTCCCGTCGACCTGAACCTGCTCTATGCCCGGCGCGCTCCCCAGAGCGTGGCGGAAGCGCAACCGGCGGTGAAGACTTCCCCGGTTTTGTCGACCGGGCTCAGGCCGGTACGGC
>DASZVV010000448.1:0-29556 GCA_035546955.1 Bryobacteraceae bacterium | reverse complement strand
GTCATTGCGCTTGCCATACATGCGCTGCTGCATTTCCTCAGTGGTTTCAACGCCCTGACGGCGGTTGTATTCGGCCCAGGATTCGCGGTGGAGGGGGTTGGAATCGACAATGACGCCATCCATGTCAAAGATGAGGGCACGGATTTTATTCACCAGAGGGGCCTCCGGCGACGGGAGCGAGTTCGCCGTCGATCCAGGCGAGATAGGTGGGGGAGCCATCGACAACCGGCAGAGCGAGGACTTCGGGGAGTTCGTAAGAATGAGCGGCTTCGAGGATGGTGCGCAGGGGTTGGAAGCAGTCGCGCGAGGTTTTGATGACCAGCATCCATTCGACGGAATCTTCGACCTTGCCGCGCCAGCGGTAGAAGCTGCGGATTTTGGGGAGAAGAGTGACGCAGGCTGCGAGACGGGCCTCGATCAGCTTGTTCGCGATGCGCGCGGCTTCTTCTTCCGAACCGCAGGTGCTGAGGACAACAATTTTTTCTGTCATCGGTAACAATTTAATGTTACTATCGTGGTGCTGGACTGCTCTGTTATCCACTAACTTACATGAGAAACTCCGCGCTGAAGACCGTTTACGCGATTGTGGTGCTGTGCTGCGTCGCGTACGCATTCGTTGAGCTGCAGGGGCCGAACGGGATCCCGGCGCTGCTCGCCAAGCGGCGGCAGGTGGCGGCGTACGAGAAGGAAAATGGGGAGATCCTGCGTGAAAACGCGCAGAAAGAGCAGAGGATCGACCGGCTGGAGAACAACACGGTCGAGCAGGAGATGGAGATCCGCCAGCGCCTCAAGCTCGCCAAGCCCGGCGAGAAGATTTATATCCTGGACGACAGTAACTCCAGTAACAATAAGTAAGTTCCCGGCCGTAACTCAACTTAGTCCGATTTCGGCATAATTCAGGTGACATCCGGCGGTTAGTCCGTGCGGGATACTGGAAGTATGCTCAAGTGGCCCGATGTGCTGACGCTTGCGAAGGACGGGAATCCTGAACCGGCCCGCAAGGTGGTGAAGACGGAGGCGGAGTGGCGGGAGCAGCTCAGTCCGGAAGCGTTTTATGTGACGCGGCAGGCGGGGACGGAGCGGGCGTTCAGCTCAGAGATGTGCAGCCTGTTCGAGCCGGGGATTTATGCCTGTGTGTGCTGCGGAACGGTGCTGTTCGATTCCGGTGAAAAGTTCGAGTCGGGGACGGGGTGGCCGTCATTCACGCAGCCGGTGGCACCGGCAGTGATTGCGTATCGCTTCGATGGACCGGCGTTTTTCCGGCGGGTGGAGACGGTGTGCAACACCTGCGATGCGCATCTGGGGCACGTGTTTCCGGACGGTCCGGAGCCGAGCGGGCTGCGGTATTGCATGAATGCGGTGGCGCTGAAGAAGACGGGTGAGCACGCTTGATGGCGTGATATAAAGGTAGAGACGCCTACCGCAAAAAGCCACCCTAGCTCAGTTGGTAGAGCGGCTGATTCGTAATCAGCAGGTCGCCAGTTCAATCCTGGCGGGTGGCTCCAGATATCCGGCTCTAATGGGGGCGGGCTCTACGCGGTTCGGCTCTACGCTCGGCATTTTTTTCACTACCCTGAACGTGACCAGTGAATCGAGCGGGTGCTCATTCAATGGCTGCCGCTCACCGACTTGTTTTGACTCAGCGGAGGAGCGAATCACCGCGATCAGAATGGGATTCTGGCGATCAGGTCTCGCCAGTCGTCAGAGCGGTCATCTGACCAGATCAGAATCAACGCCTCAACTACCTCTCGGATTGGAGCACTCTGCGGAATGACGAGCAGTAATCCCGGACTTGTACCGCCCGCCGCGACAAACGAAGCAAGTGCCTTCGGCATCGTGCGCTTGTCGTGACTGACGAGAATTCGGGACTGCGATGCCGCCAGACGCAGAACAGCTTCGTCGTCGAGGCCGTCCAGACGGGCGGCTTGCGCAGTTTGAAAATCGATACGCGGTTCGCGACGCAGAGTTGCGTCAACAATGATCCTTTTCAGGTCATTGTCTGCTTGAAAACGAATGCTCAATGTTTCGCGAGATCCTGCGTGCCGATCTCGTGCCGCGCGCGCTCAAGCCGGGCGTACAGTTCGGGGCGGCTTGCGCTCAGCGGCGGAACAGACCGCTCTATCTCCGCTTCACTCTCGTGAATGTTGGCGTCGACTTCCTGCTCATGAGCGAGATAGAAGGTGATCGCCCCGTACACCTGTTCCAGGGTGAGAGAAGAGAAGTTCTGACGAATGGTTTCCGGAGAATCTCCGGCCTTGAAGGAATACACGATGGAGTCGAGGGACACACGCGTGCCGGCGATGTAAAATCCGCCCTTTCGCTGCTCTATGTATTCGCTGCGCTCCATGTCTCCAGTATAGAAGTTTCAATACCGGCCAATCACGCCGAATCCGCCCAAGCGGCCAGATTTCGCGCCGAACCAGGAATCACCCACATCCCGCGCAGACCCGGAGTTTCGTAATCAGCAGGTCGCCAGTTCAATCCTGGCGGCTCCTGTTTTTGAAAATCAAATATTGTGTTTGCCGCTACTGGACGCTGAGGAGCGAGCGGAGTTCGCGGCCTTCGCTGGCGTCGCGGACCCGCCGCAGGGCTTGTTCTTCGAGCTGGCGGACGCGTTCGCGGGTGAGATTCACGTGCTGGGCGATCTCCTGGTGGGTATGCTCGCGGTCGCAGCCGATACCGAAGCGCATCCGCACCACCTGCTCCTCCGTGGGGGTGAGGATGCGAAACGCCTGGGCGATTCCTTCCCGCACACCGCTGCGGGCGTTGTTGTGGAGCATCGAGTCGAAGGGCGAAAGCGCCTGCGTGTCCGGCAGAAGGTCTCCGAGGTAAGATTCGCCGTCGCGGCCGACCGGAAGGTCGAGCGAGACGGGATCGCGCGAGATGGTTTTCAACTCGCGGACCTTCTCGGGAGTGATGGCCAGACGGCCGGCAATCTCATCGTCGGCAGGAGTCCGGCCGAGCTCCTTTTCAAGATCGCCAAGCGCGCGCACGAACTTCGTCATATGCGCCTTCATGTGGACCGGGACGCGGATGGTACGGGACTTATCGTCGATGGCGCGGGTAATGGCCTGGCGAATCCACCATGTGGCGTAGGTTGAGAACTTGTAGCCGAGGCGGTAATCGAATTTCTCGGAGGCGCGGATGAGGCCGAGATTGCCTTCCTGGATCAGATCCAGCAGGTGAAGGCCGTGATTGGCGTATTTTCGGGCAATGGAGACGACGAGCCGCAGATTGGCTTCGACCAGCCGCTGCTTTGCTTCCTGGGTTTCGAACTCACCCTGGCGGATGCGATCGAGCCCCCGGCGCAGGGCAGATCCACCGCGGGCAGCGGCGGCGAGACGGTATGCGCCTGCGAACTCCTTCCACTGGGCTTCGGAAAATGGAACATCGCGCAGCGCCCGCGAAAAGCGGAGATGCGCACGAACCGCCTGGCTGCTCAGACGAGCGCGGATGCGGTGATGGCGCTCGGGGACCGCGGCCAGCTCTTCCCGCAGAGTGGTCCATTCGCGGTGCAGCTTCGCGGCGCGGTTGAGAGCCCGCAGCGCGGCGGCGCGTTTCTTGTCTTTGGCGGCCAGATCGGCGGCGCCCACATCGGCAAAATCGCGGACGTCTGCCCTTCCCTGCCGCACATTTTCATGCAGAGCCATTGCCATGCGCTCGATCAGAGGCGAGCGGGTGAGGACTTTGCGGACACGAAGAACGCCGCGGGCCATGCGGCGGGCGAGATCGATCTCGCCCTCGCGCGTGAGCAGATGGATCGTGCCCATTTCGCGCAGATAGACGCGAACAGGGTCATCGGTATAGGCGTTGTCGCTGGATTCCGGACTTCCGGCGTCAGCCTCGATTTCCATGAAGGCGGCCTGCTCGGCCGACTCTTCGAGGGAGGCAGCGGACGGACGTGGAGAATCCGGATAGTTTTCGTGCACCTGATACATTTCAGCGTTTTCCGGGAATGGACGGCTGGGCCGCGCGACGCGGCTGAGAAGCTCTAACAAGTTAGATGCGCGAGAGGACGTTTGGTTTCGAAACGGGTTTTGGGGCGGTTTCGGAGGTGGAAGGGCGTTGAATCACATACCGGATGGAAAGGTTTCCGCAGGTTCGCCGGTCCATACGGCGGTGCGTTCGAGCGGCTCAACGGGACGTGTGCGGTCGAAGTGGATAACGGCATCGAACTGATCGGCGAGGCGGGCCTAGAAGTAGTGGCTGGCGAATTCGGTTTGAGGGCGGTAGATCACGCCGATAGCGCGTTCGAGCAGGGGGGCGCGAAGTCCGCTCGCCACCGGGGAACCGTGCGGCAGGGTGAGGAGGAAATTCCCGATTCCGAGCTCGTGAAACAGAGCCTCATAGCTGCCAGGCATGGCTGGGACGATGTTCTTCCGCTCGGCGGGGCCGTCCCAATCAGCGGCTGCAGTGACGGTCCCGGCGTAAGTGGTGAAGCCGATGGAGACGCATTCGCGGCCGTGGCGCTCGCGCATGAGCTGACCGACATTCCACTCGCCGGCGCCGCCCACGCGGGTGGCGCGCGCATCGCCCAGGTGGGAGTTGTGGGCCCAGACGACGATTTTCAGGTTCCGGCCGCGCTGCGAGAAATGATTGGTCAGGGCGTCGAGAGTATCTGTCATGTGCTCGTCGCGAAGGTTCCAGGATGCAACGTGGCCGCGGAACATGGTCCGGTAATAGAGCTCGGCGTTTTTGATGAGGCGGGCATTCTGCTGGGCGAAGAAAAAGTCGTCTTCGGCGATGCGTCCGTCGCGGCGGGCATAGTCGGCCGCACGGCGTTGCAGGTCGACGAGCTGAGCGACGACTTCGGATTCGCAGGATTGCGCTAACCCCAATCCTGCTTCATAGCCATAGGTCTGGGGATCGCCGAAGCTTCCGAAACAGGCATAACGGCGGCGGGCGCGTGCGGCCCCCTCGGGGTCGACTTTATCGAGATAGGCAAGAACAGCATCGATCGAGGCATGCAGGCTGTAGAGATCGAGGCCATAGAAGCCGACGGGTGCGGCTTCCGCCGGAAGGGATTCGTTATGCTCGCGCAGCCAGCCGACGAAATCGAGAACGTCTGCGTTGCGCCACATCCAGGCGGGAAAGCGCAGGAAGCCGCTGAGCGCTTCTTCGGCGTCGCGATCGGCGCCGCGGCCCTGCACGTAGCGGTTGACTCGCCAGGCGTCCGGCCAATCGGCTTCGACGGCAATGGCGGCGAAGCCCTTTTCGCGGATCAGGCGGCGGGTGATGCGGGCGCGTTCCCGGTAGAACTCGTGCGTACCGTGGGAGGCTTCGCCCAGAAGAACGAAACGCGCGTCGCCGATGAATTCGAGCAGAGAGTCATAATCCGCGTCAGCGCCGGTGACGGGGTGCGCCGCGTTCCGGACAATGCCCGAAAGGATGGGGGAAGCTGCCTGGGTCATGGTTCGTTTCCGAACGGAAAGGTGCAAACGGCCCGCCACTCCGGGAAAGAGTGGTAGTGCTGAAATCGCGGGACTTGCAAAAGTTTTTCGGCTCCCCGCGCCCGGCGTTGCGTTATTTTGCTCAGAATGGCGCGGTGATTGCGTGAGCAGAGGAACGGTGGAACGCGACTCTGATCCGCGGGTAGCACGGATGGAGGTTTCCGGCTACACGATTCCGACGAAATCGCCGGAAGCGGACGGCACTCTCGAATGGAACAAAACAACGCTGGTACTGGTGCGGATCGAGGGCGGAGGTCTGACGGGAATCGGATACTCGTTCGCCGACCTTGCAACGGCCGCCGCGATCGATGAGCATCTGAAGCAGCAGGTGACCGGCAGGAAGTGCCTCGAGATCGCGGGACTGCACCATGCGATGCTGCGGGCGATTCGAAATCTGGGAAGGCCGGGCGTGTGCTCGATGGCGATCTCGGCCGTGGATAACGCGCTGTGGGATCTGAAGGGGAAACTGCTCGGAGTCAGCGTTGCGGATTTACTCGGGCGGGCGCATCCCTCGGTTGCGGCATACGGGAGCGGCGGGTTTACGTCGTATTCCGAGGTTGAGTTGCGGCGGCAACTGAGCGGGTGGGCGGAATCGGGACTCCGCGCCGTAAAGATGAAGATCGGGGCGGATCCGGCAGCGGATGTGAACCGGGTCCGGCGCGCGCGGGAAGCAATCGGCGGTGACGCGGAACTGTTTGTCGACGCGAACGGCGCGTACGACCGCAAGGAGGCTCTCGCGAAGGCGGCGATCTTCGAAGAGGCGCGCGTGACATGGTTTGAGGAGCCGGTTTCGTCGGACGACCTGGACGGGCTGCGGCTGGTGCGCGAGAATGCGCCGCCGGGAATGCGGATTTCGGCGGGCGAATACGGCTACGACTCGTTTTACTTCCGGCGGATGCTGGAAGCGAAGGCGGTGGATGTTCTCCAGGCGGATGCCACGCGGTGCGCGGGCATCACGGGTTTTCTCGCGGCGGGGAATCTGAGCGCGGCATTCTCCACGCCGTTTTCTGCGCACACCGCGCCAACGCTGCATGCGCACGCGGCATGCGCGATTCCGGCAGCCATCAACGTTGAGTATTTTTTCGACCACTACAGGATCGAGCAGATGCTGTTCGATGGCGCGCTGAAGCCGGAGGGCGGCATGCTCTCTCCGGATGTCTCGCGGCCCGGCTTCGGGCTGGAATGCAAATTGCCAGACATGGAAAAGTACAGGACTTATGGACACTCTGCTGCTTGAATCTCAGATCGGTTGGGCACATTCGCGCGATTCGCATTATCCCGGCACGGCGGCGCGTGAACTCAGCGCGGAGCTGGAAAAACGCATTGAAGGCGAGGTGCGCTTCGACAGCGGAAGCCGTGCTCTTTATGCGACCGACGCTTCCAATTATCGGCAGGTTCCGATCGGCGTAGTGATTCCGAAGACGGTGGACGACGTGATCGCAACGGTGGAGCAATGCCGGCGATTCGGCGCTCCGCTGCTGGCTCGCGGAGGAGGAACAAGCCTCGCGGGGCAGTGCTGCAACGTGGCCGTGGTGCTCGATTTCACGAAGCACCTGAACAAAATCATCGATCTCGATCCGCACGCAAAGACTGCGCGCGTGCAGCCTGGCATTGTGCTGGACTGGCTGCGGAAAGCAGCGGAAGAACATCATCTGACGTTCGGGCCGGATCCCGCCACGCACAATCACAACACGCTGGGCGGCATGATCGGTAACAATTCGTGCGGCACGCATTCGGTGATGGCCGGGAAGACCGAAGAAAACGTCATTGCGCTCGACATCCTGACCTATGACGGTCTGCGCATGAGCGTGGGCGAGACGCCCGACGCGGAATATCAACGCATTGTGAACGGCGGTGGACGGCGCGGCCAGATTTATGCGGGGCTGAAAGGAATCGCGGAGAAGTATGGCGATGAGATCCGGCGGCGGTATCCGGACATTCCGCGGCGCGTCTCCGGGTACAATCTGCCGGACCTGCTTCCCGACCACGGTTTTCATGTGGCGCGCGCGCTGGTGGGGACGGAATGCACCTGCGCGGTGACTCTGGAAGCCACAGTGAAGCTGGTGTGGAGTCCGCCGGGACGGACGCTTGTGGTGCTGGGATATCCGGACATTTATCAGGCAGGCGATCACATTCCGGAGATCATGCAGTTCAAGCCGATCGCGTGCGAAGCGATTGACGCGCTGCTGGTCGAAAACATGAAGATCAAAGGGCTGCATCCGCGCGATCTGAAGCTGCTGCCGGACGGACGGGGATGGCTGCTCGTGGAGTTTGGCGGAGAGGCCCGGAAAGATTCCGATGCACTCGCGCACGGCATGATGGACCGCCTGAAGAAGCAGAGCAATGCGCCGGAGATGAAGCTGTTCGACGACAAGGACGAAGAGCATCTGGTGTGGGAGATCCGCGAGTCCGGCCTGGGTGCCACGGCGTGGGTTCCGGGCGAGCATGTGACGTGGGAAGGCTGGGAGGATTCGGCTGTTCCACCGGACAAGCTCGGCGGCTATCTGCGCGAGCTGTGCAGTCTCTATGAGAAGCACAAATACGAAGGGGCGCTGTACGGACACTTTGGGCAGGGCTGCGTGCACACGCGGATCACATTCGATCTGTTCACGGCTGAAGGGATTGCCAACTACCGGTCATTCATGGAAGACGCCTCGACGCTCGTGGTGAAGTACGGCGGCTCGCTTTCCGGTGAGCATGGCGACGGGCAATCGAAGGCGGAATTCCTGCCGAAGATGTTCGGCGATCAGATCTGCGAGGCTTTCCGTGAGTTCAAGACGATCTGGGATCCGGAAGGCAGGATGAATCCGGGCAAGGTGGTTGACCCCTATCCGATCACGGAAAATCTGCGCATGGGCACGCACTTCGCTCCGCCTGAGCCCAAAACCCACTTTCACTTCGTCAACGATAAAGGCAGTTTCAGCCACGCCGCGATGCGGTGCGTGGGGATCGGCGAGTGCAGACGTCAGGAGAAGGGCACGATGTGCCCGAGTTATCGCGCCACGATGGAAGAAAAGCACTCGACGCGCGGGCGGGGGCATCTGCTGTTCGAGATGATGCACGGCGGCGTGATTCGCGATGGCTGGAAAAGCGAAGAGGTCTTCGACGCACTCGATTTATGTCTTTCGTGCAAGGGATGCAAGGGCGATTGTCCGGTGAATGTGGACATGGCGACATACAAGGCCGAGTTCCTTTCGCACTATTACGAAGGCAGGCTGCGGCCGCGTTATGCGTATGCGATGGGATGGATTCATCGGTGGGCGAGGCTGGCTTCCCTTGCGCCCGGCGTCGCCAATGCGATGGCTCGTATCCCGGGCGCGAAGCTGTTGGGCGGCATTACGCCGGCGCGCGACGTGCCGCGTTTTGCGCCCGTGACGTTCCGCGAGTGGTTTCAGAAGCGCGGAGTCCGCAACCAGGGCAGTCCGGAGGTCATTCTCTGGGCGGATACGTTCAATAATTATTTCCACCCGGAAGTAGCGGCATCGGCGACGGAGGTTCTGGAGGATGCCGGATTTCGCGTGGTGGTGCCGCGCGCGCCGCTGTGCTGCGGACGTCCACTCTATGACTACGGATTTCTGGATCAGGCGAATCAACTGCTGGTGGAGACACTGGGTTACCTGAAGAATTCCATTGAAGCGGGAACGCCGATGGTGGGGCTGGAACCGAGTTGTCTGGCGGTGTTTCGCGATGAGATGCTGGACCTGCGCCCGTACGACGAGGATGCCAAGCGGCTGCACGGACAAGCGTTCACGCTCGCGGAATTTCTGACCCAGCACAATTACCGGGCGCCGCGCCTGGAGAACGACGTGATGGTTCACGGGCATTGCCATCAGAAATCGATTATCGGGATGAAAGCCGAGAAAAAGCTGTTTGAGGCGATGGGCGCGAAGGCCGAGATTGCAGATGACGGCTGCTGCGGGATGGCGGGCAGCTTCGGATTCGAGGAGCACAAATACGACGTTTCGATGAAAGTGTATGAGCATCAGCTCGGGCCGCACCTGCGCAGCTTGCCGCAGGAGAGGCTGGTGCTTGCGGATGGATTCAGTTGCAAGACGCAGATCGAGCAGGCGACCGGGCGGCGTCCGCTGCATCTGGCGCAGCTTCTGCGGCTGGCGCGGCGCGGTACGCCTGGGACTGCCGATGAGTTCGAAGGGCTGGAGCAGAAGAGTTCCGCGTGGTTAAAGAACGGAGCGCTGCTGGCTGGCGGCATCGCGCTCGGATTTGGCGCCCTCTATACCGGGCGCAGGCTCATGAGGTGAGAAATGCAGGAGAAGAAGACCGGCAGAGTAGTGGTAGTGACGGGTGGCTCGGCAGGAGTGGGACGCGCGACGGTGCGCGCATTTGCCAAAGAAGGCGCGCACATAGGAGTGATCGCGCGCGAAACCGACGGACTTCACGCGGCGGCGCGTGAGGCCGGCACACTGGGGGGACGCGGGCTCGCGGTGGCGGCAGATGTCGCCAACGCCGATGAGGTGGAAGCGGCGGCGGCGCGGATCGAGCAGGAACTCGGCCCCATCGACGTGTGGGTGAATAACGCGATGACGACAATTTTCGGGCGGGTGAGTGACGTGACGCCCGAGGAATTCAAGCGCGCTACGGAAGTGACGTATCTTGGAACGGTTTATGGAACGATGTCCGCGCTGCGGCGTATGTTGCCGCGGAACGCGGGGAGGATTATTCAGGTGGGGTCGGCGCTCGCGTATCGTTCAATTCCGCTGCAGGCGGCGTACTGCGGAGCGAAGCACGCGATCGCGGGGTTCACGGATTCGCTGCGCACGGAACTGATTCACGATCACAAAAATATTCATCTGACGATGGTGCAGCTGCCGGCGATGAACACGCCGCAGTTCAGCTGGTGCCGTTCAAAAATGCCGCGGCAGCCGCAGCCGGTGCCGCCGATTTTCCAGCCGGAGGTAGCGGCGGAGCGGATCGTGTGGGCATCGCATCATCACCGGCGCGAAGTGTTCGTTGGAGCGCCGACGGTGCTTGCGATCGAATCGAACAAAGTGGCCCCCGGGATTGCGGACGATTACCTGGGACGCACGGGATTCGATTCACAGCAGACGCCGGATAAGATTCCAGCCAACCGTCCCGACAATCTGTTCGAACCGGTGCCGGGCGATTTTGGGGCGCATGGGATTTTCGGCGCGCGGGCACACGATCAGGCAGCGACGACGTGGCTCTCCGATCACAAGGGACTAACGGCATTGGCAAGTGCGGCGGCGGTTGGGGCGATTGCGCTGACGATCCGGAGGTGAGAGCTCCACTTTCTTTAATCAGGATGTAACAGGAGTTGTGCGAACCTGAGGGTTCGTACTGAATGACGTTTCCTCGAATTGTTCTTGCGGTTTTACTTACGCTCTCTTTACCATTTGCCGGTCATGCGCAGGATTCGGAACGCTGGAATCTGTACTACCAGGCAACTTCGATCGGTGATTATCACGGAACGTTCACCGCGCCCTACAGCGGGCCGCTGAGCCTGCAGGATAATCCGGAACGCGACGCTTCGATCACGACGACGCTCTTCTTCGCGGCGCGACTGGACCAGAATACGGTGCTCGTATTCGATCCGGAAATCGCGGGCGGCAAGGGCTTCAGCGGCGTGGATGGATTAGCGGATGCGCCGAACGGAGAGATTCCGCGCGTCGCGGCTGCGACGCCGAAGCCTTATCTTGCGCGGCTGTACGTGCAGCACGATTTCGGATTCGGGCAGGAGAAGGAGCACACCGAGAGCGATGAAAATCAGCTCGCGGGCGATCGCCCGATGAATCGCTATTCGGTTTACGCGGGGCGATTCACAATTACCGATTTCTTCGATGCGAACGCCTACACGCACGATCCGCGGACGCAATTCATGGCCTGGGGCGTGATGTATAACGGCGCGTGGGATTACCCGGCGGATACGCGCGGTTACACGTGGGGCATCGTGCAGGAGCTGCATACGAAACGATGGGCGTTCCGGTACGGGATTGTCGCGGAACCCACCTTTGCGAACGGTTCGCATTTCGACCGGCGGCTCTTTCGCGATCACGGGCAGGTGTGGGAAGCGGAGCGGCGCTATTCGCTGGGCGGGAAGGACGGGGCGGTTCGCGTGCTCGGCTATGACAATCGCGATCAGGGCGGCAGCTATCAGGAAGCTCTTCGTCTCGCGGCTGCGACGCACAGCACGCCGGACGTGACGCTGACGACGCGTCCCGGGATGCTCAAGTACGGCGGCGGGATCAGCTTCGATCAGGCTATCGGCGGGGGCGTGGGAGTTTTCTCGCGCTGGGGCTGGAACGACGGCGCGACGCAGAGCTTCGCGTTCACGGCGATCGACCGGCTGGCGAGCGCCGGCGTGTCCGTGCAGGGCGCACGGTGGCATCGCAAAGAGGATGTGGCAGCGACGTCATTGACGGCCGGCGGCCTTTCGGACGCACACCGGCAGTATCTGGCAGCGGGCGGTCTGGATTTTCTAATCGGAGACGGGCGTTTGCGGTACGGTCCCGAATACGTGTGGGAGAGCTACTACTCCGCGCGGATCGTGCCGGGGTTATTCGCGACGTTCGATGTGCAGCGCGATGCGAATCCGGCGTACACTCGCGACCGCGGACCGGTGATGATCTACAGCGCGCGGCTTCACATGGAGTTCGGGCTGAAGCCTCCGAAGATCTGAGCCGCCGCTACGGCACCCAGATCTGATAAACGACCCAGCAGAGCGCGGTACCGATGCCGAGGGCGATCATGCCAGCGCGAAGGCGCTTGTTCAGAAAGAAGATGAGGACGAGGCCGGTGAGGGACACGAATGTCATCAAAGCCGCCGAGACATCAATGACACCGGACCAGGCTTTGCCGGTATCGCGGCCTTTGTGGAGATCGTTGATCACGGCAATAAAGCCGAGGCGATTTTCGAGCAGTTCGTATTTGCCTGTAGCGCGGTCGGCAAATCCGTCGGCCGAGTAGCCGGGGCCTTTGAAGGAAATCTGGACCTGATCGTCATCGACGCGGAAATCACTGAGCGCGGCGCGAATGTGGTGGCCGGAGCGAAGAGCGGCGACCATGTCGTCCTTGTGGGCATCCGGCGCACGCATCCAGTCCGCGTTGAATATACCGGTGAAACGCTTCGTCTTCGCCTCACCGGTGAAAGCCGCCTGGTGATTCAGCGTAATGCCGGTGACGGCGAAGAAGAGCAGGATGGTGAAGCTCACCATCGACAGATAAGTATGGAGCCAGCGCGACCAGTGAGCAGTCTTCCGTTTCCAGAGCGGCGTGTGCCGCGGAGTGACCTTATTTTCCGCCAGACTTGTGGTAGTCAAATGTCGCACTCGCTACTTCGATATTTCCCGGGAATGTTTCCTTGTCGGGGGTTCCGTTGAAATCAAACTCCTTTTTGAACAACTGATGCGTGCCGTGCTCGCGGGCCACTTCGAGATAGACGGTGTATTTGCCGGCTTTCACCGTCTTGCCCGCGTTATCCTTTCCATCCCACTTGAGAGAGTACTTGCCGGGTCCGCGCGTCGCGCTTGAAACGGACCGGACGATTTCCCTGCCCTCCGCCATGGCGCGCATGCGGTCCGAGCGGTACCAGGATTTCATCTCGGTGAGATAGCGGTCTTCGTGATACCAGAGGGCGATCGTCCTCACCTGGAAGCGGTCGGCATCTTCCACCCAGGCGGCAATGAAGGGGCGCTTCGCAAAGCCGCGGGGCTGGGCAATTTCGAAATCGATCGTGAGCTCCATGGAGGGATCCCACATGCCGGCGGCTGCTCCTGCCGCAAAAGCCGCGCGAGACACGGCGGGCTTCGTCACGGCCGCGATTTCGTAAGAGCGCCATTCCTGGTTCGTCACGCGCTCGCCGTTTTTCTTCACGAGCAGATATGCGACGCCGGGCATGGAGGCGGCCAGTTTTGCGCTCTCCGAAGGCGTCAGAACCGAGAAAGCGGTGGCGAGCGCGCCGGCATCGGCCGGATTGGAAGCGATCACACTGGAACTCACCACGTCCTGCGCGGGAGCGCCGGTGCGTGGATCGACGATGTGCGAGTAGTGGCGGCCGCCGATGGTGAGGCCGCGCCGGTAATCGCCGCTGGTGGCGATGGCGCGGTCACGCAAAAGGACGCGCGCGATTGGATCGGCATTGTCCTGCGGCGCATGCGGATCGGCGATGTCGACAGACTCGGCGTGTTCGCCGCGAACCGCTATATCGCCGCCGATGTTGATGACGGCCCCCGAAACGCCGGTGCGCATGGCGGCATCGGCGGCGCGGTCGATGATGTAGCTTTTGGCCATGGCGGCAAAGACGAGCGGAGCGTCGCCGGTGCGCGTTGCCGTGCGGGTGAGCCGGTCGAGAGTCCACTGAGGCTCGCGAGATTTGGCGACGGCGGCGGAAAGCTCCTCGCTCGAGGGCATGCGATTTTCACGTGCCGCAGTCCGCCAAGCCTCAATGATGGACTGCGCGGAGGGATTCACCGCGCCGTTGGTGCGGGCGCGCCACTGATCGTAGAGCGTGAGCACGTGGAAGAGATCGGGCGATACGCTGACCGCCTGCCCATGGGTGCGCTGCCAGCGGCTGACTTCGGACCGGGCATCCCAGGTGCTGAGAATTTTCGCCTGGCGCGAAATTTCGGCCAGCGCCGCGTCTGCAGCAGCGCGAGCCTCGCGGGCGGAGGCCGCCGCCACCCGGATGTGGAGCGACGTGCCGAGCACGTTCTCGTAATCAAAGGTATGGATGGAGGCCGGAGTGGTGGACCGTCCCATGCGCGGCAGAGTGAGCGCGAGAGCGCCTCCGAAAACAATCGTCCTTCGTTTCATTCGTTCTTTCGTCCCCGTTTTTTGGAATGGCGTGCGTGCGCCTGCTCTATCGACCCGGACCGAAACCACGGCCGCCGAACTGCGGCATCACTTCGTCGTTGGTGATCTGACCGTCGCCATTGCGGTCGAGGGTCTTCAGCGCCGCAGGGGCGTTCGCAATTTCGGCGGAGGAGATTTCCCCGTCGTGATCGGCATCGAGAGCATTGAAGGCCACATCGAAAGCGCCAGACCCGCGCCCGCGGCCCTCACCACGGCCTTCGCCACCGCGGCCTTCCCCGCCCTGCTGCTGGCGGTTGGCTTCGGCGAGTTTCGAAATTTCATCGCGAGTCAGGATGCCGTCATGGTTCGTATCGCCGCGATCGAACATTCCCTGCATACGCTCCGGCACCTCGCTTTTTTCGAGTTTGCCGTCATGATTGGCATCGAAGGCCATGAGGGTGTCGGTCAGCTCGTCGGCAGTAGGAGGAGGCGCGGGTGGTTCATCGCCGCCCTCACCCTCGCCGCCTTCACGCCCGCGCCCGCGGCCGCCGCGGCCCATCTGCATCTGGATGCCCGCTTCGTCGCGCGAGAGTTTGCCGTCGCCATTCTTATCGAGCTTCTGCAGTTGCGCCGAAGCGCCCGCGATTTCAGAGGCTGAGACTATGCCGTCCTGATTCACATCCGCCGCGTTCAGGATGGGACTCATGCGAATGAAGGACATGCCTCCGGGAGGACCTTCCTGGGCAAGCAGGGCGAACGGAACAACCAACAGCGCGGCGGCAACCTTCATCGGCAGAGACTCCTTCGGGTGACAACACCCCACATTAAGCATTAACGCGAGAGGCGGGCGAAGTGCCCAGCGGAAATGTAAGAAAACGTCAGCGCTCCGATGGAAAAATTCGACACCGGTTCGCGTTAAATGCAGGGAGGAGGGCAGCGATCTGACGCCCATCCGCGGGATCCAGTCGCTTACGCCTTCACTTCAAAACCGCTGACTAACTGCGATTCGCGCCGCGCGCGAGTTTCGCGGCGGCGATCATACCGCCGACGTGACGCTGCGCGTGTTCCACGATGTGAATCGCGATGGAGATTGCTGCCGCCGGGTAGCGCCTGCGCCCAATTTCGCGCGGCGCGCCGAAGACATCCGGCGAAAGATTGCAGATCGCTTCCTCATAGAGATCGAAGGCGGACGAGATGAGCGCAAGGAGCTCTTCGGCGGATTCCTGACCGGCGTGCTCACGCGGTATCGCGGCGAGCTGCTCTTCGCTGAGCTGGCGTCCCGCAAGATAAGTCAGCAGACGCGTGGTGCTGCCTGCCAGGTGTTTGGCATGGAATCCGACGGAAGTGACGCCGTGGAGACTGGACCAGATTTCCGCCGGAGTAAGACCCTGGAGGAGGGATTCGGCGTCTTCCCGAATCTGTTCGGTGGCGCGCAGGAGATGGCTCACGACCGGGTTCAGGTCGGGAATCGGCCCGCGCATCCATGCTTCGGGCGGGGGCGGCTCGTTCATATCTCCTTCATTTTACAGACCGATGACTGGCATGGGGTAAATCTCCCCATCCTTTCGGGGAATTTACCCATGGAGCCACTACGGTTGTAAATGTTAGGTTGGCAGTATGGACACGGGCAAGTGCTGCGACTGCGGCGCCGAAACATGTTTGTACGTGAATGGGATAGCAATCTGCGTCAGTTGTGACGCCAAACGAGAGAAGATAACGGCGTTTCCTGTTCCGACGCCTCTACGCCCGCGGGAACGCAAAACATCGGAAGAAAACCCAGACGCGGCTCCGCTGAGGGCTCGCATCGCGGCGGCCTGATCTCAGAACATTTCTTCACCGGCACCCTCCGCGGCGCGGCAAAGCCAGGTTTCGCACTGGATTCCGGTCTGGGCGCGATAGCCGTGCGTGATGGCGCGGGCGATTGCACCGGCTCTTTCGACATCGACGAGGCAGACGAGGCAACGCCCGGCAGGACCGCCCATGCGAGCTCCCCAGACGCCGCGGCATTCACGCGCGAGACGAGCCAGAAGATCGACTTCCGTGCAGCCGGCGCCGCAGTTCAGGCGCATGCTCTCGTGAGATTCGTTCATGAGTGCGCCGGCGGTGCGCAGATCGTTATCGAGTAACGCCATCCCGGCCTTCGTGACCCGCTCGTTCTCTTCCACAAGATGGCGGCAGCGGCGATAAACGGATTCCTCAAAGAGATTCCTGTGCGAGGCCAGTTGTGCGGGTGTGACATCGCGGAACCCGGCGGCCGCGGGCATGCACGAGGTCAAAACCTGCATGCCTTCTTCGTATTCTGCGCGGTTTCGCGCAGCGAGACCTGCGATTTCCCGGTGGCGGACACCCGTATGACAAATCAGAATACTCACGCGGTCCGGGATCGGGACATGATGGTATTCGAGGGAGCGGCAATCGAGAAAGACAGCATGACCTTCGCGGCCGTGACAACTAATGAACGGGGCGGTGGAAAAGGAGTCGCCACGGAGGCGCTCCGCACGCTGGCATAAGTTCGCAATTTCGAGACGGGAGAGCTCCGCCCCGGAAGCTCCGAGCAGGGCAAACATGGCCGCTACTTCGAGGGAGGCGCTGGCACCGAGGCCGGGGCCATCCGGGAAGTCGTCGTCGACCATCAGGTGGGCTCCGCGCGGCGCGCACCCGCGGCGGCGAAGCACGGCGACGATATCCCGCAGCGGCTCGCTCCACCCCGCGGGAGCGGCGTCGTCGAGATTGGCGATCTCGTGACGGCGTGGAGTCTCAAGGTGCGCATTAAACCGGTTGGTTTGCGAAGGGTGAGCGATTACACGCGTCCAAAGTCCGATCGCAGCAGCTAGCAGGAAGCCTCCGTTGCAGGGAGTATCCTCGCCCATCAGGCTGACCGAACCGGGCGCGCGGAAAACCCGCGGTTCGGCGGAATAGAGACGTCGATAACGTTCCCTGAGCGCCAGCCCTTCAAATAATGTGCAGCAGGCCACCGATCCACCTTTCTGACGTATCCGGGTTACCCGAGCGATTGCTCCCCAGCAATTCGGGTACCGCCGGTCAGAAAGAGTAACCGAGCTTCGCTACGACAGTCCTGGGCTGCAGAAAGTGCGTGCCGCTGAACGTGGAAAGAAAGTTGTAAAGTGCGGTAACGCCCGTGATGTTCACGATCTCGACTGAGGCCGTGATGCGGCGCGGTCCTTCGCGGTGGAGAAGATTGTCAGTACCGACGCCGAGATCGAACACGTTACGCGGTCTGACGCGCGCGGGATTGTGATCGTCGTTTTCCTGGCTGGGGAAATTCCCGTAACCTCCCTGGGGCAGAACGAGCAGCGTGGAGGTAACGTGCCCCATGGAGCCGTCAGAATTGCGGCAATCCGTCAGCGGCGCTGTGGGGGTGGCGAAGACGCCGTTGCAGGCGAGGCCGATGGTCACCTGCTGATTGGGATCGAGCGCGAGGGCGGCGCCGGCGTCCGGCACGCCGCTAACAACAAGGCCGCTGTCGAAGCGGTGGGTGAAAGCAATCCACTCGGCGTTCTTCGGGCGCTGGTAGTGCGCCGTGAAGGTCGCCTGAAACGCCTGATCGTGATCGATGCGGAAGACACTGCCGTTGAGCGGAGTGCCCTGAGGGATGAGTCCGCCTTCCTCCGGAAAGAAGTAACGCGCGCGGGTGTGGCCGGCGGTCCAGGATGCCTGGAAGCCATGGATGTTGGTTGAACTGACGCGCGCGGTGACGCCATCGAGCTTCGAATTGTGCCACGCAATGGGGAACGTGATGGTGGTGTTCAGCAGAGTGCTGAAGTCAAACGCATTGTGGGTGAACTTCCAGAAGTAGTCGCCGTCGAAGAGGAGCCATTTGCCGATTCCCTGCTGCAGTCCGGTATTGAACTGATTGCGGAAGCCCGGCTGGATGGGAACGGAGGTGGACCCGAAGACATTCTGCGCGAGTCCGCCGGCGCCGGTGGCGCTCGAAAGCAGCAGATTCTCGTTGAACGGCGTTTCGAATGTGCGGGCGTAGGAAGCGCGCAGCACTGTGGAGGTACGTTTCACGTTGTAGGCCAGCCCGAGCCTGGGCTGCGGGCCGTTGTTGGTGGTAAGTCCGGCGTAGTGATCGAAACGGAATCCGGCGTCGACGGTCAGGCGGCCGAGCGTGATGCGGTCCTGGAAATAGAAGGCAGCCTGGTTGATGTTCGCGGTGCTGTGGAATTGAAACAAGGCGCCGCCGCGGCTGAGATCGAAGGGCAGAAGCGCGGCGGAGAACGGCACTGCGGCCAGCGGATTATCCGCAGTATTCGGCAGCAGACCGGCCGCGGCGCACTGCGAGGGCGACGTCAGCGCCGTATCGCCTGAAGGGTTGCCGCCGCTATCGAGGCATGGCGAGTTGAATGTGGGGTCGGTGAGGCCGAAGCCGAAATTTTCGAGCAGACGCGTCTGTTTGAGATCGATGCCCACTTTGATGTTGTGACGGCCGGAAGTAACGGAAAGGTCCGATTTCAGGCCCCAGTTGAGGAGTTGACGGTTCTGAGACTGCGTTGCGGGCGTGTCGGCAAAGGGATCGCGGCTGCCGTAGTAATTGAACTGGTCTTTGCGGATATAAGGATTGACCGTGAGCAGCGCCTTCGCGCCGATGGTTCGCTGGTAGCCGGGCGCGACGCTCCAGGTGAGAACGCGCTGCCGCTGATCCTGCGAGAGCTGATCGAGCGAGTTCGGAATCTGAATCCAGTTGCGCGCGGCGAAGAGGTTCAGGTGGAAGATGTCATTGGCATCCGGCTGGTAATCGGCGCGATCGAAAATCGTCTGATTGTTGCCGATGTCGTGGTAGGGGCGGAGTTCGGGAGTGTCGAGAAAGCGGCCGCTCCGTACGCCGTCGAGAGCGATGTAGTTGCCGAACTTCGCGCTGCCGGCGGAGAGACCGATGCTGCCGCCAGTGTCGCCAAACGAGCCGTAGTTTGCATCGACGCTGCCGTGCAGACCTTTGGTTCCGAGTCCGGAGCGCGTGGTGATCTGCGCGACGAGACTGGTCTTGTCGCCAAACTCGGCATCCGGCGTACCGGTGGTCAATTCCATGCTTTGGACCGCGGCGGTGGGAAGCTGGGTGGAAAACACTTTGCTTTGCTGATCGCTGATGGGCTGACCGTCAATGATGAAGCTGGCTTCGGCATGATCGCCCAGCGGGTGGAAGAAGCCGTTGGCATCGGCCGCGACGCCGCCCGTGGTGTGGGTGATGGTTTCGCTCAGACCCGCGCCGGGATCGGCTTCCGGCAGCTTCAGAACCAGATTGCGGTCGATATCGACGTGCGCGGAGGGATCGGTCTCCGGCTCCACGCCGGAGGCTTCGACCGTGATGGAGGTGGACTCCGCACCCACTTTCAGCGCGAGATTGACGGTCATCGGTACGGAGCTGCGCACATCCACATGCTGGGTGGCGGGCGCAAAGCCGGTGCTCGCCGCGGTGAGCTCGTAATGATTTTCCGGAATATTGCCGAGGCGGTATTGGCCGTTATCGTCCGTGGTGACGGTTTGGGTGTAGCCGCTGATGGCGTTCTCCAGGGTAACTTTGGCGCCGCGCACGACGGCGCTGGAAGGATCGGTTACGATGCCGCTCACTGTGCCACTGCCGATCGATTGCGCGCTGAGCGCCGATGCGAGGACGATGAGCGCGAGGATGGATCGCATGTCCCCGATTGTGTGGGAGTTCACGGCGGAAGGCATTCGATTTCCGGCAGGCGGACCGGTCGTCCCGTGAGTGAACTGAATGCGGCGGTGAGCGGACGGCGGGAAGTCAGCTCAGCAGTTCGCGCACGCTGCCCGCCTGGCGCTTGCTGACGATGAATTCCTGGTTGTTGCCAAGCGTGATCAGCCAGCGCTGGCTGGTAAGCGGGCTCATCTTGCGCACGTGATTCACATTCACGAGCGCGCCGCGGTGGATGCGGCGGAAATTCGCGCCGGCGAGCCGCCGTTCGAGAGCGCGCAGCGTGTGAGTGGCGAGGTATTTTCGTTTGGCGGTGTGAATCCAGACGAGGTCGCCATCGGCTTCGAACGCAAAGATCTCGGCAGTCGGCAGAAGAAAGTATTCCTCTCCCGCGCGTCCGACAATCCGCTTCGGCGCGCTACTGCCATCGCCGATTTCCTGCAGGCGGGCAACCTGTTCGGCTGCTTCCCTGCCCGAGGCACGGCGAGCTCGCTCTATGGCCTGTGCGAGGCGCGCCTGACCGACGGGCTTCAGCAGGTAATCGATCGCCCCGGCATCGAATGCCTGCAGGGCATGCTGGTCCCACGCGGTGACGATGATGAGGAGGGGCACGCGGCGGACGCCGCCGATGCGGCGAATCACATCGAACCCGCTGACTTCGGGCATCTGCAGATCGAGCAGGACCAGATCGGGGTCCTGCTCTTCGATCATGGCGATCGCGCGGACGCCGCCCTCGGCCTCACCGATCACCTCGATCCCCGGAATTTCCGCCAGCTCCTCGCGCAGCACCTGGCGGGCGACGGGTTCGTCGTCAACAATCAGCGTGCGGAGGATCATGTCAGAGCCTGACATACTTGCGGCAGCTGGCAGCACTGAGTTCTGGTGAGCGGGCGATTTCGGGCGACGAGCGGCGAGGTCAGCCATATGAGCGGTCACCCGGCAACAGCGGCGCGGCTCGGGGGCAGGACAAAGCCGACTGTGGTGATGCCTCCTTCGACAGAAGCTTCAAACAGCGACTCCGCTCCGTAGCAAAGCTCGAGCCGCCGGCGCACATTATTGAGCCCGATTCCGGAAGCGCCGGTGAGGCGGGCCAGATCGCATTCGCCGGAGTTACTGACCCGAATGGTGAGTCCGATGCTGCCGCGGCGGATTTCAAGCCGCACAAAACCCGGCTCGCCGCGCGGTGCGACGCCATGACGGACCGCATTTTCGATGAGGGGCTGAACGGAAAGCAGCGGGATGGAGGCGTGGAGTACATCCGGATCGAGATCGATTGCGCAGCGGAGCCGGGCGCCGAGCCGCAGCTCTTCAATCGCGAGATAGGCACGCACGATCCGGAGTTCTTCCTCGACTTCGACCATTGTTCGCTCCGAGCGCAGCAGATAACGGAAGATATCCGAAAGATTCAGGACCAACTGGCGGGCCTCGGCGTTTGTCCGGTCAATAGTTCCGTAAAGCGTGTTGAGCGCATTAAAGAGGAAGTGGGGATTGATCTGAGCCTGGAGGGCGCGAAGCTCGGCCTGCGACGCAAGATCCTGCAGTTTGCGGGCGCGAATCTGTTCGGCCTGTTCCACGGCGGCGGCGCCGAGCCGAGCCAGCACCGCCAGATCCTCACTGAGATAGCGGCGGCCGCCTTCGCGCGGGCCGAGCAAAAGATGATAGTCCTCACCGGCGGATAAATGGAGCGGCAACACGGCGCGAGCCCAGGAGCCGGATTCGAGGACGGGCGAGGGTGCGGCTTCACGATCGCCGGGGGCCACCCGTATCAGTTCGAAGCGTGAAGCTCGCATGAAATCCGCGACAGTGGCCGCTGCCCATGCGAGATAAGAATCGCTGTCTTCCGCGCTGTGCGTAGCGCGCTGCAGCCGGGCAAGCGCCGCTTCGGGATTGGCCCGCAAAAAGACAACCCGCGTCAGAAACTGGTCCAGACGATTGCGCAGATAGACAAACACGGCCAGCAGAATCACCGAGGCGACGAACAGGAGGCCGGCGGGAAAAGGATCGTTCAGATGGCCGCGAATCAGCGTGGAACGCAGGACCGGAATCGCAAGGAGCACGGCTGCGGCGGCCATCATGCCATTCACGATGAAACGCAGAAAAGCATCAAGAAGCAAAAAGCGGTAGTCCTGCAGCAGCACGAACAGCGCCAGCGGAATGCCGGCATGGTGGAACGCGAGTTCGCGCGTCCAGATCAGCTGTGCGTGCGCTTCCTCGAAGTGGGCGAAAGAGATGGCGAAGAGAAACAGTCCCATGGAGGCCGCGAGACGCGACCCGGCGACGCCATCTTTCCGGCGCCATTCGAGAACAACGGAGATCAGCGTCAGGGCGGCAAAACCGATGGTGACCAGCAGGAGTGCCGCGTAATGGAAGCGCGGAGCGTCCGTGATCATATCCGCCACATGCAGCAGCACGGCCGCTCCGCTGAGCGCATAGCCCAGCGAAGAAATAATCCTCTGACGCCTCCCCAGCGAAATATGCAGAAGAACCGCGGGAAGAAGGCTGAGAACGGAGAAACTGGCGGACGCGGCGATATCCGCGAAGCGTCCTTCTCTGGGCCCCGCGGCCAGTGTGATGAGAGATCCCGCATTCCAGAGCATGGCGAGCGCGGCAGCCAGCGAAGGAAGCCAGGCGCGCTGCCGCCCGGCAATCAGGAAGTAGAGGAGAATCCCGAAAATCACAGTGCCAGCGGCATGACCGATGGTGTTGATCAGAACAGGTTCGTGGATGCTGAGCCAGTCCGGCATACGCCCGTAACCAAACTTTAGCAATCAAAACGGCCAGCCGCGGAACTCCTAAAATAGAGGTTGCCCTCCCAGGATCAGACGACCGAGGTTCCGTGCAACGGCTGCATCGAATGCTGCCGGAGCGGACAGGGACTTTTCCTCCATCCCGAACAGGGAGACGATGTCGCGTCCTACCGAACCCGTAAGATCACGGGGAGCGCGGGCGAATCCGTATTTTTACTGGAAACGACCGGAGAGGGCGCCTGCGTTTATCTCGGCGGGAAAGGCTGCACGATTTACGGGCGGCGGCCGGTCATCTGCAGGGCGTTCGACTGCCGGAAGCACTATCTCATACTGCCGCGTCAGGATCGCGACAATCTGGTCCAGCTGAAATTGTCTTCGAGAGCAGTGTTCAATGCAGGAAGAGCGCGCCTCTCCACGCTCAGCGAAGGCGAAAAGCGCGAATGTGCCGAAACGCGCCGCGAGTTCTTTTCGTAATTTTTCCATCATTGAATTGCCCGGAGATAAAGTGAATCGGGGCACACACAGCCCGACATATTTACGCCGCGATGTGTAACTTTTATTTGCCTTCCGTTTTTCGTATTTTCCGCGCCGTCAAATCTTCCTTTTTTGGTATCAAAAACAAATAAGTACTTTTATTTCCATTGACTTATGGTGTTACAAACGGCACCAGAATTCATTGACATATCGTTACGCTACTTGATACTTTCCGGTGCAGTGGGGCCTTCCGAGAGTCTGGTCCCAGGAAAGCAAGGGGTAACTGATATAACGATGAAATCTCCGATTTACACGCGGCTCGCGGCCATGCTCCTGCTCAGCTGCGGCGCGATGTTCGCTCAGGTAGCGAGCTCGGTGATCGGTACGGTTGTCGATCCCGCGAACGCGGTGGTCGCAAACGCCCCGGTCACGCTGACGAGCATCGACACCGGTGCGCAACGCACCGCGACGACGGACAGTCTCGGCACCTATCGCTTCACGAACGTCACGCCGGGAACGTACAACATCACAGTCAAGGCAACCGGCTTCAAGCAGGTGACGAAGACGGGCGTCGTAGTGACAGCGGAAGAAACTCATAACGCCGGCCAAATCACGCTGCAGATCGGCGCGGTGTCGGAATCGGTTTCCGTGACGGCCGAAGCTGCCGCGGTACAGCTTTCGAGCTCGGAGAAATCCAGCACCGTCGATTCGCAGGATCTCGATAACCTCACGCTGAAAGGCCGCGATCTGTTCGGCTACATCCGTTTGGTTCCGGGCGTGGTCGACACGGCCAACCGCGACGTGACCAGCCACAGCGCAATCAGCGGCATGAATATCAACGGCGGATTCACAGCGCTGAACTTTCAGGTGGACGGGATCACCGATATGGATACCGGCTCGAACACGTCCGTGCAGTACGAACCGAATCTCGACGCGATTCAGGAGCTCCGCGTTCTGACGTCGAACTATCAGGCGGAATTCGGCCACACGTCCGGCGGCACCATCACGGTCGTCACGAAGAGCGGAACCAAGGATTTTCACGGAACCGCATCGTGGAATCACCGGCATGAGGAGTTCAACTCAAACACCTGGCTCAATAACCACACGCTGAAAAACGGGGCGGCGACGCCGCGCGTGCCATACCGGTACAACGTGGAGACCTACAGCATCGGCGGCCCGATCTTCATTCCGAAGCACTACAATCGCAACCGCACGAAGGCGTTCTTCTTCGTTTCGCAGGAACGCACAGGCCAGTACGTCGCAGGCTCGCAGCAATTCGTTTATACGCCGACGGCGCTCGAGCGCACGGGCGATTTTTCGCAGAGCTTCAACAACAACGGCACGCTTCTGCAGGTGCTGGATCCGTCCAACGGCAACAAGCAGTTCCCCGGCAACGTTATTCCCGCGAACCGCATCAATCCGGTGGGCCAGGCTCTGCTGAACTTTTTCCCGCTGCCGAATTTTGTCCCGGACAACTCGAACCCGGCCCAGATCAACGTCGTGAATTACACCGAACAAGGCAGCGCCATTCACCCCCGCCTGAACACCGTCATCCGTGGCGACTATTACTTCAGCAGCAAGCTGAGCGGCTATGTCCGCTTCATCAACGATGCCGACTACATGTATGACTTGTTCGACGGCGTTCCGTTCAGCTCGGACGTAGGCGGCCTGCTCGGGGCCAAGGGCATTGCACCGATCATTCACCCGAATGGCGGTCACAGCGAATCGGGAACGCTGACTTATACAATCACGCCGACGATGGTGAACGAGACGACGCTTGGCTATACGTGGGACCAGTACACGTTCGCCACGACGGACAACTTCGCGTCGGAAGCGCGTTCGCTCATTCCCGGCCTGCCGACACTGTTCGCAGTGCCGTCGACCGATCAGCAGGGCCCGATCAACGGCTATGCAAACCCGACCATCCTCCCGACGTTCACCTTCGGCGGCGCGCCTCTGAATGCTGTTTCCTACAGCCGCACCGGCGCTTCGGCGGGACAGGAGATCGCCACCAATCCGACCTGGTATTACATCGATAACCTCAGCAAGGTCTGGGGCCACCATGCATTCAAGGCCGGCATCTACGTGGAGTTCAACACGAAGTACCAGCCGGCGGACCGCAACTACGCCGGCGCATTCAACTTTGCTTCGTCGACTTCCGTGCCCACGCTGAACACGCAGGACGGTTTCGCGAATGCGTTGCTCAGCAACGTAAACAACTACACGCAGTGGAACGGCACCACGACGTTCAACGACGTATACCAGAACTACGAAGAATACATTCAGGACAACTGGAAACCGACGCGCCGGCTGACGCTCGATATCGGCGTGCGCTTCTATCACCAGTCACCGCAGGAAGACAACAACTTTACGTTCGAAAAGTTCTTCCCGGAAAAATACAGCGCTGCGGCGGAGTCACGCCTCTACGTGCCGGTCTGTCTGAACCAATATCCGTGTACCGCGAGTTCGGGCTTAGCCGCGAGAGATCCGGGGACCGGTAATACCGCCAGCAGCTCGTACATCGGAGACCTGGTCCCGAATTCGGGCAATCCGGCCTCGGGCATGGCGGTACTCGGGCTCAACGGCGTGGATGAAGCGCCCTATCACCAGAGTGCCGTTGTGGCCGCGCCCCGTCTCGGCTTCGCCTACGATCTGTTTGGCGACGGCAAGACCGCGTTGCGCGGCGGCTGGGGTATTTTCTACAACCGCCTCGACGGGAACCAGTATTACGGGCTCTCCGGACAGGCGCCGCTCGCTTACAGCGTATCCGTGAGCGATCTTTCGCTCGGGCAAATCGCTGCGCAGTACTCCAGTACGCCGCCGGCGATTTCGTCGCTCTCGGGCGTGAGTCCGATCTCACCGCAGACTTTTCCCAATGTCGTGCCCTGGGACAAGACGCAAAACGCGAGCGCCGACATCCAGCACACGTTCGGCACCAATCTGGTGGCCGACATCGGATACACGCTCAACTTCGTGCAACACGAACACATTCCGGCGGGATGCTGCGACATCAACTACATTCCGATCGGCGCGGGCTGGCCATTTAATCCGGCGGCCCTCGATCCGACCACAGCCGGCGCCACCAGCAACACTCTGAACTCGAACCTGCAGCGGACGATCTTCCCCGGCTACGGCGCCATTGAAGACGCGAATTTCTCCGGGCATTCCAACTACAACGCGCTGACGGCTACGCTGAACGAACGCTTTGCCCACGGCCTGGCTTTCGGTGTCTCCTACACGTATTCCAAAGCGATGGGGACCACGACCTACACGCCGGGAATCGCCAATCAGGATGAGTGGAACTACGGATACGTGAGCACGGACCGCACCCACAACCTGCAGATCAGCTATACGTACGACATTCCGAACGTCGGGAAATATTTCGCCTGGAAGCCGATTGGCGCAATACTGGGCGACTGGCAGTTTTCCGGAATCACGGAAGTGCAAAGCGGCGCGCCATTCGATCCGGGATGCAACCTGACCTCCGGTGCGCCAAGCGTGACCGGTGGTTACACCGGCACGCCCGACGTTACCCAGCGATGTCTGGTAATCGGCGACCCGCTTTCAAACGTGCAGAACGGCCGGTTCTTCAACGCAACCGCGTTCGCCATGCCTGCGCTGGCGACAGGGCCGAATAACTCGGTTGTCGGACCTCCGGCGCTCGGCAACATGGGCGGCGGCGCGGGCGTGCTGCGGTATCCGCTGATAACCAACTTCGACATGACGCTGACGAAGATCATTCCCCTCGGCAGCGAAAAGCGCGTGCTGAAATTCCAGGCGCAGGCGTACAACGCTTTCAACCACCCGGAATTCAACGCGGAAAACACCGCCATTCAGTTCGGACCGACTACCAATCTGGTTACGAACCTGAACGCTATCGGACTGCCGACCAACACCGTGACCGGTTCCAACCGCATCATGGCGTTCTCCGCCAGACTGGAATTCTGAGAACAACCAATCCGAGGCAATGCAGAAGAGCCGGGCTCCCTCAAGGTAGCCCGGCTTTTTCTGTCCCGTGGATGAGTCCTGCAGAAGCAGTGGCGCGACGGCCTTCAGCGCTTTGTTTCATTTTGGAATGTTTTATTCGTTACGCTTCAGGAGTTGTCGGTTATTAATCTAACTGTGTAGAAAATTGCAGAAAATATATCCCTTAGGTCTGCATCTCCCAAAAACTTACTACCCGATTTCTGTGTTTTCAGTCACCAAATGCGCCCAACCGGTACACCATAATACTTCCTTTAGTTCACCAGAAAAACAAACAAGTACCTGTGGTTCCAATGATTTATGGTGTCATCAATGACACGAAAACTCGTTGACACATCCTTACACGCCTGATAATTTCCGGTGAAGTGGGGCCGGGGCTCGTTTCAGGCTCCCGAGAAAGTAAGGGGTAACAAAAATCAATCAGATGAAATCGCACAATTACACGCGTCTCGCACTCGCGTTCCTGCTGAGTTGCGGGGCACTGCTCGCGCAGGTGGCGAGTTCGGTCGTCGGCACGGTTGTCGATCCCGCCAACGCGGTGGTCGCCAATGCTCCGGTCACGCTGACCAGCGTCGATACCGGCGCGCAGCGAACCGCGACGACGGACAGCCTCGGCACGTATCGCTTCACAAACGTGGCGCCGGGAACCTATAACGTCACCGTCAAGGCAACCGGATTCAAGCAGGTCACGAAAGCCGGCATCGTGGTGTCAGCGCAGGAAACGCACAACGCCGGCCAGATCACGCTGCAGATTGGCGCTGTCTCCGAATCGGTCTCCGTGACAGCGGAAGCCGCGGCAGTGCAGCTTTCGAGCTCGGAAAAATCGAACACAGTCGATTCGCAAGATCTGACCAATCTAACGCTCAAAGGCCGCGATCTCTTTGGCTATATGCGTCTGGTTCCCGGCGTCGTCGATACCGCGAACCGCGATGTTACCAGCCACAGTGCGCTCAGCGGCATGAACATCAACGGCGGGTTCACGGCTCTCAACTTCCAGGTGGATGGCATCACCGACATGGATACGGGCTCGAATACGTCCGTTCAGTATGAGCCGAACCTGGATGCGATCCAGGAACTGAAGGTGCTGACGTCGAATTATCAGGCGGAATTCGGTCACACCTCAGGCGGCACGATCACGGTCGTGACGAAGAGCGGCACCCAGCAGTTCCACGGAACAGCATCGTGGAACCACCGGCACGAGGAGTTCAATTCGAACACCTGGCTCAACAACCACACGCTGAAGAACGGCGCGGCGACGCCTCGCGTGCCGTACCGCTACAACGTCGAAACCTACAGCATCGGCGGACCGATCTTTATCCCGAAGCACTATAACCGCAATCGGACGAAGGCATTCTTCTTCCTTTCGCAGGAGCGTACAGGGCAGTATGTGGCGGGGTCGCAGCAGTTCAAGTACACGCCGACGGCGCTGGAGCGGCAGGGTGACTTCTCGCAGAGCTTCAACAACAACGGCACGCTGCTGCAGGTGCTTGACCCGTCCAACGGGAACAAGCAGTTCCCCGGCAACGTGATTCCCGCGAACCGCATTAATCCGGTGGGCCAGTCCATTCTGAATTTCTTCCCGCTGCCGAATTTCGTTCCGGATGGTTCGAACCCGGCGCAATTAAACGTCATCAACTACACGGAACAGGGCAGCGCGATTCACCCGCGTCTCAACACGGTGATCCGCGGCGACTATTACTTCAGCAGCAAGCTGAGCGGTTATGTCCGCTTCATCAACGATGCCGACTACATGTATGACTTGTTCGACGGCGTGCAGTTCAGCACGGACGTGGGCGGCCTGCTGGGCACCAAAGGCATTGCGCCGATCATTCACCCGAACGGCGGCCACAGCGAATCCGGCACGCTGACCTACACGGTTACGCCCACGATGGTCAACGAAACGACGCTTGGCTACACGTGGGATCAGTATACGTTCGAGACGACCGATAACTACGCGTCGGAAGCGCGTTCGCTGATCCCCGGACTTCCCACGCTCTTCCAGGTACCGGGAACGGATGCTCAGGGTCCGGTCAACGGCTATGCGAACCCGACGATTCTCCCGCAATTCAACTTTGGCGGGGCGCCGTCGAATGCCATGTCCTATACGCGCGCGGGCGCTTCGGCGGGCCAGGAAATCGCCACCAACCCGACGTGGTACTACATCGATAACCTCAGCAAAGTCTGGGGGCACCACGCGTTCAAGGCCGGTATCTACGTGGAGTTCAACACGAAGTACCAGCCGGCGGACCGCAACTACGCGGGCAACTTCAACTTCGCATCCTCCACTTCCGTTCCCACGCTGAACACGCAGGATGGCTTCGCCAACGCGCTGCTCGGCAACGTGAACAGCTATAACCAGTGGAACGGCACCACCACGTTCAACGACGTTTACCAGAACTACGAAGAATACATTCAGGACAACTGGAAACCGACGCGCCGGCTGACGCTCGATATCGGCGTG
>DASZVV010000447.1:0-15682 GCA_035546955.1 Bryobacteraceae bacterium | reverse complement strand
GAATTCGAACCGTTGAGAGTCGGACCTCCGATCAGGAGATTCATCCCCGAGACGTCCGCGGCCCCATCGGAATCGGATGCCGTCAGGGTGAAAGTCTGGCTGGTGCCGCTGCCGGAAGTCGGCGAGACATTGACCGCTTGCGGCTGGGCTGCCTCCATCGACGATGCGCCCATGAGCAGACAGGCGGCGAACAGGGAGGATGCGAATCTGAAGCTATGCATAATGGTGGTGAGGAAAAAGGCTCGGGAGTCCGAATGTGCGGAGAGCACTTTGCTGGCCCGGAATGGTATCGAAAGAAACTACGACTGAAGTAATCCGGCGGTTACCTGGTCTTGGGCCCCTGATGTTCGCAGTCGAACAAACTCCAGGGAAATTCCGTGATCCTGATCGCTTTCGGATGTCCCGGAGAAGGAAGTCGGCGGCATTTTGCCGGGGAAAATCCCGGAGCGCCTCTTTCCTGTGCTACACTGGTTTGAAACCAAACGAGAAAGAATCAGAGTAAGGAGTAGCAACCCCCGGCATGGCATTGGCGGCTGAAGCAAAGAAGCAAATCGTAACTAAGAATCAGACTCACAAGTCGGATACTGGTTCACCCGAAGTGCAGATTGCACTGCTGAGCACCCGTATCGCTCAGCTCACCGAGCATTTCAAGTCTCACCAGAAGGACCATTCGTCACGCCGTGGGCTTTTGACCCTCGTGGCGAAGCGCCGCCGCCTTCTGACGTATCTCAAGAGCACCAGCCCCGAACGCTATAAAGCAGTTCTGGCGAAGCTTTCGATCCGTCACTAGTCGTCTTCCGGGATTAAAACTCGAAACGCTTCGCCTGTCCGGTTCAGCCGGAGCAAGCGTTCTCGCATGTCCCATAATGGGGGCTGCGAACTGCGGCGCGTAACCGCCGTACCCTCCTCTTTCCGATTCCCTCGCAAAGTTCATGACTAGTCGTGTATCCGGCTGCCCGCCGGCGCGCGGCGGATTAAGGATAGCCGGGGAATGTAACCCGGCGCAGAACAATAGATGAATATACAGACAGTTGAAGTCGATCTTGACGGCCGCAAACTGACGATCGAGACGGGCAAGGTCGCCAAACAGGCCGCAGGCAGCGTCGTCGTCCGCTTTGGCGACTCCGTCGTTCTCGTGAGCGCCTGCATGGCGCCGAAACCGAAACCCAACCAGAGCTTTTTCCCCCTCACCTGCGATTACCGCGAATACACCTACTCCGCGGGCAAAATCCCCGGAGGCTACATCAAACGCGAAGGGCGTATGTCCGAAAAGGAAACGCTCACCAGCCGCATGATTGACCGGCCGATCCGGCCCCTCTTCCCCGAAGGATTCCTCAACGAAACCCAGATCATCGCCTTCGTCCTCTCGGCCGATCCAGGCAATGACCCCGGCATCCTCGGCATCGTCGGCGCCGGCGCCGCGCTCGCCATTTCCGATATTCCGTTCCACCACATCCTGAGCGGCGTGCAGGTCGGCATGGTGGATGGCAAGTACGTCGCGAATCCCTCCTACGATCAGCAGCGCGCTTCCAGACTCAACATCACCGTGGCCGCCACCATGGAAGGCATCACCATGGTCGAAGCCGGCGCCCAGCAGGCTTCCGAAGCCGATGTTCTCGGCGCTCTCGATTTCGCCCACAACTGCATTAAGCAGATCGGTGAAGCCGTGAAGAAACTCGTCGCCGCGGTCGGCAAGAAGAAGCGCGAATTCGTCACTCCGGAAATCAATAAGGAGCTCTTCGCCACCATCGAAAAGAAGGTCCGCAAAGACCTCACCGATGCGCTCGATACGAAGAAATACTCCAAGCTCGAAAGCTACGCGCGCATTGACCAGCTGCACGAAGAAGCTGTTGCCGATCTGCCCGAAGAACAGCATGCCGAAGGTGGCGCGCTCTTCAATGTGCTCAAGGAGCGCATCTTCCGCGACGAAATGCTGGACTCGCACCGCCGTCCCGATGGGCGCGCGTTTGACGAAGTCCGTCCCATCTGGGGCGAAGCCGGGCTCCTGCCGCGCACCCATGGTTCCGCCCTCTTCACCCGCGGCGAAACTCAGGCCCTCGTCACCGTTACCCTCGGCACCAAGGACGACGAGCAGCGCATCGAGCTCCTCGAAGCCGGTGAATACTTCAAGCGCTTCATGCTCCACTACAACTTCCCGCCGTTCAGCGTCGGTGAAGTCGGGTTCATGCGCGGCGCAGGCCGCCGTGAAATCGGCCACGGTGCTCTCGCCGAGCGCGCCGTCTCCGCGGTCGTTCCCGATCAGGAAAAGTTCCCCTACACGCTCCGCGTGGTCAGCGACATTCTCGAATCCAACGGTTCGAGCTCCATGGCCAGCGTCTGCGGCGCCAGCCTCGCCCTGATGGATGCCGGTGTGCCGATTGCCGCTCCCGTTTCCGGCGTGGCGATGGGCCTCGTCAAGGAAGGCGACAAGTACGCCATCCTGACGGATATCGCAGGCGCTGAAGACCACTACGGTGATATGGACTTCAAGGTCGCCGGTACGAAGGACGGCATCACCGCCCTCCAGATGGATATCAAGGTCCCGAACGTGACCACGGCCATCATGAAGGAAGCGCTCGAACAGGCGCGCCGCGGCCGTCTCCACATCCTCGGCGAAATGAACAAGGTGCTGGACGAAACGCGCGGCAACATGTCGCCCTACGCTCCGCGCATCTACACCCTCAAGATCCCGGTCGACAAGATCCGTGACGTCATCGGACCGGGCGGTAAGGTCATCCGCGGCATCATCGAGCAGACCGGCGTCAAGATCGATGTGTCGGATGACGGAACCGTGAACGTGGCTTCGAATGATCAGGCAGCCGCCAATAAAGCGCTCCAGATCATCCGCGATCTCACCGCTTCGGCCGAGATGGGCAAAACCTACCTCGGTAAAGTGGTCCGCATCGTTGACTTCGGCGCCTTCGTCGAAATCTTCCCCGGCACCGACGGTCTCCTTCACATCTCCGAGATCGCCGAAAGCCGCGTCAAGGAAGTTCGCGACGAGCTGAAAGAGGACGACCAGATCCTCGTCAAAGTCATCGGCCTCGAAGGCAACAAAATCAAGCTGAGCCGTAAAGCTGTCCTCAAGGAACAGCGCGAAAAACTGAAACAGGGCTCGTAAGCGTTTCTTTGGTCGCTGTCGTGCTCAAGAGGGCCTGTTGCTGCGTACGCTGCTACAGGCCCTTTTTGGTTGTGCGCACCGGAAGACCACGTTCCCGGTGACAACGGATACCGGTACGTGGGTGACTTGCCTCAATTGCGGCAAGCGCCTCCGTTACAACTGGCAAAAAATGAAAATCGAAGACCGTTAACCCGGAAGGGATTACCGCCATGCGGTAACATTTCCCGCTTTCTCTGTGTTGATCTGCGTCTAACTGTGGCCGATTACGCCTTCGAAATACTCAATCGTTGGCTTGAGCCCCTCTTCCAGCGTCACCTTCGGCTCCCAGCCCAGCACCCGCTTCGCCTTCGCTATATTCGGCTGCCTCTGCTTCGGATCGTCCTGCGGCAGCGGCTCCCGTGTCAGCGTGCTCTTGCTCCCGGTCATCCCGATGATCGTATTCGCGAACTCCAGAATCGTCATCTCCCGGGGATTTCCCAGGTTCACCGGCATCACCTCATCCGAAAGCATCAGCCGGTACAGCCCATCCACCAGATCGCTGACGAAACAAAAGCTCCGCGTCTGCGATCCGTCGCCGAACACCGTCAGCGGCTTGCCCTGCAGCGCCTGATCCAGAAACGCCGGCACTACGCGCCCGTCGTTCAGCTTCATGCGGGGCCCATAGGTATTGAAGATCCGTGCGATGCTGGTCTTCACCCCCCGGTAGCGGTGGAACGCCATCGTGATCGCTTCCGCGAACCGCTTGCTCTCGTCGTAGCAGGACCGTATCCCCACCGGATTCACGTTCCCCCAGTAATCTTCCGTCTGCGGGTGCACCAGCGGATCGCCGTACGATTCCGAAGTCGACGTCACCAGGAACTTCGCCCCCTTCTCCTGCGCCAGTGTCAGCATGTTGCGCGTCCCCACAGAGCCCACATCCAGCGTCTCGATCGGATGCGCCAGATAATCCTTCGGGCTCGCCGGCGAGGCCGCATGGACCACGTAGTCCACGGCTCCCTCCACCTGGAAAGGCGCCGTAACATCGACCTCCCGGAATTCAAATGCGGAATTACCCGCCAGATGGGCGACGTTGCGCGCTGCTCCGGTCAGATAGTTATCCAGACCGAGCACGGCGTAACCTTCCGCCACAAGCCTGTCACAAAGGTGAGAGGCGACAAATCCGGCCGCGCCGGAAACCACGACACGATTCACATAAACGAACTTATCACCCGGCATACGATACCGTATTCTCTATGCAGACCAGACGGCTTGGAAACAGCGACCTTCACATCACTCCCCTCGGAATCGGCGCCTGGGCCATGGGCGGCCCCGATTGGGCATTTTCCTGGGGTGCGCAGGATGACAACGACTCCATCGGCGCGATCCACGCCGCTCTCGATAAGGGCATCAACTGGATCGACACCGCCGCGGTCTACGGACTCGGCCATTCCGAAGAGGTTGTCGGACGCGCCGTCAAAGGTCTCTCGAAAAAGCCTTATGTCTTCTCCAAGTGCGAGCGGCGATGGGGCGCGGACCGCGTCATCTACAAGAGCCTCAAAAAGGCATCCATCCTGGAAGAATGCGAGAACAGCCTCCGCCGTCTCAACGTCGATACCATCGATCTCTACCAGATCCACTGGCCCGAGCCTGAAGAAGATATCGAAGAAGGCTGGGCCGCCTGCGAAGAGCTGCGCAAGTCCGGCAAGGTCCGTTACATTGGCGTCTGCAACTTCAACGCCGCCCAAATGGCCCGCATTGCGAAGATCGCGCCCATCACGTCACTCCAGCCGCCCTACAGCATCATCTCGCCTGAAATTGAGGATTCGATCCTCCCCTACTGCGATGCCAATAATATCGGTGTGATCGTATACTCGCCGATGAAGTCGGGACTGCTGAGCGGCGCAATGTCGCGCGAGCGCGTCGCGAACATGCCGGAAGATGACTTCCGCCGCCGCACACCTAACTATCAGGAACCGCTGCTGACAAAGAACCTCAATCTCGCCGAACTCCTCCGCGGCATCGGAAACAGGCACGGGCGCACCACCGGCGAAGTCGCCATCGCATGGACGCTGCGGAATCCGGTGGTCACCGGCGCGATTGTCGGCATGCGCTCACCCGCTCAGGTCGATGGCATTATCGGCGCCGCCGACTTCCGCCTCAGCCCCGCCGAAGTCGGCGAAATCACCACCTTCATGTCTTCAAAGTAGACCTCAAGCCGCGGAGCGTCCGAAACTTTTCAATCTCCGTTATTGACGAGCCCTTGTCTTCCGGTATAATATACCAATAGGTTAATTAACCTTTTGGTAATATATTGTCCGACTCTCTCAGCACAACCTTCGCAGCCCTCGCCGATCCTACTCGCCGCGCCATTCTCGCGCGCCTGGCGCTTGGCGAAACTTCCGTCAAAGAACTCGCCGAACCATTCCGTATCAGCCCGCCGGCCATCACCAAGCACCTGAAAGTTCTCCAGCGCGCGGGATTGATCTCGCAGAGCCGTCAGGCGCAATGGCGGCCCTGCCGGCTTGAGGCCGCACCCCTCCAGGCGGCCGCGGCCTGGGTGGAAGACTATCGCCAGTTCTGGGAACAGAGCTTTAACCGGCTCGACGATTACCTGACCGAACTCCAGTCCAAAAACAAAAAGAAGAAGGTGAAACATGCCGGAAGCCACTAGGAACCGTCTGACGGTCACGCTTCCGTCCGATACCGAAATCCTCATGACGCGCGAATTCGACGCTCCTCGCGAGCTCGTCTTCGCCGCGATGACGCAACCCGAGCACATCACGCACTGGTGGGGTCCGCGCACCTCGAGGTTTGTAGCCTGCGAGGTCGATTTCCGCGAAGGCGGCTCGTGGCGTTACACGATCGAAGTCAGTCAGCAAATGACGTTCTCCGGCACCTTCCACAAAATCACGCCGCCCGAAGGCCTCGAAGGCACCGAGACCTACAACGAGCCGATGTTCGGTAATCCCACGTGGAAGACGATCCTCAGGCTTGACGACATCGACGGCCGTACCCGCATGACGAGCCATGTCTTCCATCGCAGCAAAGAAGCTCGCGACGGCCACTGCAACTCCGGCATGGAACAGGGCGCGGCGGAGACCCTGGACCGCCTCGAAGACCTCCTCGCCGGCCGCCCCACGCACGCCGAGCCAACCGGCAACCCGATGGAAGCGGAAGTCGAAATCGTGCGCATCTTTGACGCGCCGCGCGACCTGGTCTATGAAGCATGGACAAAGCCCGAGCACATGACGCAGTGGTGGGGTCCGGGTCCGTTTACCAGCCACAGTTGCAAACTCGACGTGCGGCCGGGCGGTGAATGGCAAATCACCATGCGGTCACCCGAAGGCAGGGACTTCCGGAGCTCAGGCGTCTACTCCGAGGTCGTGCCGTCCGAGCGGCTCGTCTTCACGAATGACGCTTACGGTCAGGATGGGACGCAACTGCTGAAAGGCCTGACCAGCGTGACCTTCGCCGACGATGGCCGCAAAACGAAACTCACCCTGAAGACCAAAGCCACCGGCCTGGTTCCATTCGCGCCTCAGATGCTCAAGGGCATGGAACCAGGCTGGAATATGACTCTCGAAAAGCTGTCCGCCTTCGTCAGCGGCAAAGCAGTCACTGCGGAGCGACACTGACGACAACGACATACTCACCGGCCTGCGAATAACCGGATTCAAAGCCCGAAAAGTTGGAGGATCGCGTGTAGACGTTCTTTGTTCCGCCGAAGCTCTGACGGAAGACGATCGGAATCGTCAGGGAGAGATCCGCGCCCTCGCTTTCCGCGTTCAGTACCTTTCGTCCAGAGCCCAGCGAGCACTGGCTGTTTGAGAGCGGAATGGAAGAGGAGAACTGGACGCCCTGCCAGGAAAGGCCATCGTCATTCGCAAGCCATATATAGTTGGCGCTCGCGTCGTACCAGAGCCAGCACGCATTCCTCCCATCCACCGAAGAATTGATGAGGACGTTGAGCCCGGTAATTTCATATGCCGTGCCATTGTCGGACACGGTGAACATGAAATTGTCCCCACCGCCTGTGCCTGAAACCAACGGCTGCATACTGGACATCGGCGCTGCATTGTCGACGAAGATCTGGAACTGGAACCTTCGCTCGCCGGAGCCCTGGTCCGCCGTCGCCACAATGTCCACTGGATCGTAGCCCGCCGGCGTCTGCGGTGTGGTGTGAATCGTCAGCGTGGCGGTCCCATTGCCGGTGATCGAAGCCGGACTGAAGCTGCCGGTCAGATTCGATCCATTCGGAAACGCTCCGAATGACAGATTCACGGCGCCGCTGAACCCCGCTCCGTCCGCGATCGTCGCAGTGGCGGTTGCATCCTCTCCGGGTCGCGTGAAAACGGCCGGCGGCGTGACGGTCAGGGTGAAGGGAGCCGGCGGCGTGACCGTCCAGATCCCCATTTTCTGGTAAGGAGAGATCCCCCCGATGCCCCCTGCGCTCATATAGATGTTGTGGGTGCCGAGCGCGCCGCCGAGCCTGATCTGGACGCTTATCTGTAATACGGTTCCTCCACTCGAATACTGGGACGCGGCGTATTGGGGATCGATGTCACAGGCGCTGCCGTGAAGTATCGCTCCCGGCTGGCTTGCCGGCTCGGTAGTCCAGATGCCGTTGTTCCAGACGGAGATCGTGTTTACCAGGGCGGAATAGAAGAACCAGCAATAGTATTCATCGCCGAAGAGCGCATCGATCCCTTGCAGGTAAAAGCTGTCCCCCGACGGGTGTGATGCTGTGAAGGTGTAATTGACGATTTCCGAGCCGTCCGTCGTCAGATCGGAAGGACTGATGCTGACGAGCGTCGGCGGAGCGGCTGACAAAGATATTGCGAACGCGGCACAGGCCGCGGCGCCGGTGAATATGCACTTCATGAATTGTTACTCCTTAACTACTGAACTGTCCATGTGCCTTGCGGCTGGTATCCGGTATCGCCCCCCTCGTCATTGGCGGTGTGCAGGTAGATGTTTTTCGTCCCGCTGAAGCCGCGCGAAAAACTAATTTGAGTGGTTACGATAAAGCTGTCCGATGTGCGGGTGGTCGTCGTGCCCGAAATGGAGCATTGGCTGTTGCCGAATGTTCCCCAGTCAACGGGCGTCCAGATCGTCGCGTCATCGCTCGCGAGAGTCACGGTGGAGTCATCGGCGTAGATCCAGCAGGCATGGCGGCCGTCCACCGAGTCGTTGAAGAGGATGTCGAGGCTCTTGGGGTTCGAATCGCCGCCCTGTCCAAACGCGATGAATGTAAAAATTCGGGAAGAGCCGGAGCCCGCATCCGGGACCACCGCGAAAGTGGGAACCGGCGCCGCCTTCACGTTGAGGACGGCAGTCGCTGTATGAGTGCGGATGCCGTCGCTGCCGGTCACAGTCAGGGTGTAGGCGCCCGGCGGAGCGGAAGCCAGTGGCTGGATGAAAAAAACGCTGTAGTTCACCCCGTACGACAGAACGGAGTCGACAGGATACCCGCTGAGGCTGATGTCCACGTTTCCGGTATATCCGTTGACCGCCCTCGTTGTGACGAGATACCGCGCAGTACTCGCGCCACTCACGGTCTGCGAGCCAGGAGAAACGGCGACGCTGAAATCGGGCGCAAGTGAGGTTCCCGAAACGGTCCAGACGCCGAGCTGCTGATAGCCTGTGTCCTGCCCGGAGCTATCGGCGGCCCGGACGTAAAGCAACTTCCGGCCATTGAACGCGGGCGTGAATGTCAGGGTAACGGTGAATGTGAGAGTGGCGCCGTCGTCACTGACGATCGTAGGTCCTCCGAAGACGGAGCATTGACTGTTGTGGATAGGATCTGTCGACGTCTGGAATTTACTCACCTGCGCGCTATTTGACCAGTTGGTCCCGTCGTCGCTTGCGAGCGCCACGAAGGTATCCTGATCGACGCTCAGGTCGTTCGGCGACCCGAGGAAAAGCCAGCAGCCGTTCGTTCCGCTGAACGAAGAGTTAACGAGGAAGTTAATGACATTGACCGCGGCGGGGCCGCCCGGATCGGTCACGGAAATTCTGAAGGTCTGAGTGGGGCCGCTGCCGGAAACAGGAGAAAACGACAGCGCCGGGGCAGACGGGTGAGCCAGCGTGAAGATCACGGAGTAGCTGTGACGCAGAGTGTTGTCCTCGAAAGTCGCCGTCACCGTGATATTGGACGGCGGCACAGCGGCGGTGCTTGACACCGTCATGGTTCCGCTGACGGTCTCATACGCCTCGACCGGATACGTGCCACCGCCCGAGTCGGTCACTGTTATGCCGCTGGTTTGCGGTTTCGCGCCGGCGCTGAAGCGCACGATTCCCGAGTACCCATTGAGCGAAGTCAGCGCGAAGTTGTAAGTGGCGGAATTTCCGGGTGTGGTGGACCGGTTTGAGGGTGTCAGTGACACGGAGAAGTCCTGCGGAGGGCCGTTGCTGATAACAGTGAATGTTCCGACCTGACGATAGCCGTCGGAATCGCCGGCCAGATCGGTCGCCGCCGCCCAGATCCGTCGCGGGCCCTGCCACGAAGCGGAGAAAGTGACGTTGAGCGACACGATCGCATCAGACGCTGAGTCACTGCCCGAGACGACTGCAACGGAACAGCGGGAATTTTGTATCGCGCCCCACCTTCCATCGTCACTATAGAGATTGGCGACGCGGTGCACGTGATCGTAATAGATCCAGCAACCATCTGCGCCGTTGAGGGACGTGTTCATCAGCAAATTCATACTGCCGATATCCGAGGGACCTTCCGGATCGAATGCGGCGAGGGTGAACGTCTTTGTGAGGCCGCTGCCCGACGATGGGCTGAGCGGCACAATCTGCGGAGTTGCCGCCTGAAGGCTGAAGGGAACAAGGGCCAGCGCGAAGGCGGCGCCGGCCAGGCACGACGATTTCATCGCGGTGTCCTCCTTTAAAAATCGGGACCACCGTCTGGTGCAATCGCGGCACCTCGCCGGAACTCCATGAAAACGGGTAAGAGATGGGTCAGATAACGCAAACGCATCTGGGCGGGTGTGCATTTCGCGCAGGGTTATTGATGCGGCGACCCTGCTCGCCGCGCCATTCTGCAGCACGCGGGCTTGCGGCCACCGCTTGGGTGGAAGATCTTCCACAATCACACCATCGTGCCGTCCGAGCGGCTCGCCCCTTCGTCAGCAGCAAAGCCGCGTCAGCATATCGCTTACGGCGCCGACCATGTACCGACCTGTTCGTATCCGGTATCGTAGCCCGACTTATTGGCGACCCGGCGGTAGATGATTTTGGTTCCGGAAAAGCCCGCCTTCAGGGTGATGTTCGCCCCGGCGCCCGCCACTCCGATCTGGCCCGGATTGGATTTACTGAAACCAGATCCAGCATGCGTTTTGGCCATTAACCGAGGAATTGATCAGAATATTGGCGCCGGCGAGGTCGGCCGGTCCATCGCTATCGGAGACGACGGCCGTGTACGTGGTGGCAGTGGCGCCAGCCGTCGTCTGGTTGCGGGGCTCAGTGAACAATACCGGGTTGACCGGCGTAGACACAAAGAGGCATAATCGCCAGCGATAAAGCGCCGCCGACGCGTGCGAAAGACTTCATTTCAGCCAGGCTCCTGTGTAAGGTCCACGAGTAAATGCGATCGACACTCTGCGGCCACAAGCGGCTCGAAAGGCGCTACGGATTTCTTTAGATGTAAAAGAGCCTACCGACTGGCCATGCCACTTTACGGCTGATACCATCGGGAAAGAAGCATGATTCAGACCCTCTTTGGCACTGTCGAACAAGAGCCCACGCTGCTGGAAAAGCTGAAAAGCGGAGTTCAGAAAACGCGCGAAGGCCTGGTTTCGCGCATTGAGGAAGTCGTCTCCGGCCGCAAGACGATCGACGCCGATCTGCTCGAAGAGCTCGAATATACGCTCATCAGCGCGGACATAGGTGTCGCCACAACGCAGGAAATTCTGGACCGCATCCGCGAGCGTGTGGACCGCAAGCTCGTGGGCGATGCCAGTGAGCTGCGCAATCTCATCCGGGAATATCTGCTCGAAGTACTGCAGACCAACGATCGTCCGCTGGCGTATGTGGAGAATCCACCGGCCGTAATCATGATGGTGGGCGTTAACGGGGCGGGAAAGACTACGACGATCGGCAAACTCGCCGCGCACTTTAAGGGCGAAGGCCGCAGCGTACTGCTCTGCGCCGCCGATACGTTCCGCGCAGCCGCCATCGAACAACTGGAAGTGTGGGGCGAGCGCACCGGAATCCAGGTGATCCGGCAGAACACGGGCTCCGATCCGAGCGCCGTGATGTTCGACGCGCTCTCCGCCGCGAAGGCCCGGCAGACGGATTACGTCATCATCGATACCGCGGGCCGCCTGCAGACGAAAACCAACCTGATGCTGGAACTCGAAAAGATGCGGCGCACCGCGTCGCGCGTGATCCCGGACGCCCCCCACGAGGTGCTGCTGGTACTCGATGCGACTACCGGCCAGAACGGACTCGAGCAGGCGCGTAAATTTACCGAGTCTTCCGGTGTCACCGGGATTGTGCTGACGAAGCTGGACGGCACCGCGAAGGGCGGGGTAGTGGTGGCGATTGCGCGCGAACTGGGGCTGCCGATCCGCTTCATCGGCGTGGGCGAGAAGATCGACGATCTGCTGCCCTTTGATCCCGAGCGCTTTATCGACTCGCTGTTTGCGATATGAGCGAACGCGATTACATGAATGAGGCGCTGGCTTTGGCGCGGCGCGGCACGGCTCTCACCAGTCCGAACCCGATGGTGGGGGCGGTCATTGTGCGCGACGGCGAAGTGGTGGGCCGCGGCTTCCACACGTGGGAAGGCGTGAAGCACGCCGAGATTGTGGCGCTCGAAGAAGCGGGCGGGCGGGCCCGTGGCGCGACGATTTACGTGACGCTCGAACCGTGCTCGCACACCGGCCGTACGCCGCCGTGCGCGGACGCCCTGATTGCGGCGGGCATTCGCAAAGTGGTGATCGCGTCGGAGGACCCCAATCCGCTGGTGGCGGGCGAAGGGCTGCGGCGCCTGCGGGCTTCGGGCCTGGAGGTGGAGCTTTCCGACGCGCATCGTGCGGCGGCTGAAAAGCTGAACGAAGCCTTCCTGCATTACATGCGAACGGGGCGGCCGCTCGTGACGCTGAAGAGCGCGCTCACGCTCGACGGCAAAATCGCGGCTCCGGTGGACAATTCCGGCTGGATCACGAGCGAGCATGCGCGCGCGCACGTGCAGGTGCTTCGGCACGCGTCGGATTCGATCATTACGGGCATTGGAACGGTGCTGAGCGATAATCCGCTGCTGAATGACCGCAGCGAACTGCCGCGCGCCCGTCCGCTGCTGCGTGTGGTGCTGGATTCGACGCTGCGGATTTCCACGCACTCGAAGATGGTGGAGAGTGTGAAAGGCGATCTGCTGGTGGCGACGACTTCGGCCGCATCGCCGGATCGTGTCCGCGCGCTGGAGGCGAAGGGCGTGGAAGTGCGCAGCTTCGACGGACCGCACGGGCGGGTGGATATTCGCGACGTCATTTCACTGCTGGGGCAGCGGCGCTGCCTTTCGGCGATGCTGGAGGCGGGCAGCAAGGTGAACTGGGCGGCGCTCGAATCGGGCGCGGTGGACAAGGTGTTTCTCTATTACGCACCCAAGATTCTTGGCGGGATGGACTCACTGCCGATGGCTGGCGGAACGGGCCGGATGAGCCGTATCGATGCGATTCAGCTGGAGCATACGACGCTGCATCCGATACCACCGGACGAGTTCGCGGTAGAGGCATTCATCCGGAAGACGGTCTGATTATGTTTACGGGAATTGTGGAAGAGCGAGGCACGGTAGCGGCGGCGGGCGCGCGGCTGACGATTGAATGCCGGCGTGTGCTGCAAGATCTGACGATCGGTGCAAGCATCGCGGTGAATGGCGTGTGCCTGACCGCGGTGGAAGTGAGCGAGAACGGCTTCACGGCGGATCTCGCGCCTGAGACGCTGGAACGCAGCAATCTGGGCGATCTGCGGATGGGTGACTCCGTGAATCTGGAGCGGCCGATTACGCTGGCGGCGCGCCTGAGCGGCCACATCATGCAGGGGCACGTGGACGGGACGGCCGTGGTGGAATCGCTGACGCCGCTTGCGGACGAGAACTGGGAGCTTCGCGTGCGCGTGCCGGAGGCGCTGGACCGGTATCTGGTCTACAAGGGGTCGATCGCGATCGACGGGATCAGCCTGACGATTGCGGATATAGCCGATCGCGTGGTGCGGGTGGCGATCATTCCCCACACGCATTCGGCAACGAATTTATCCGGACGTAAAACCGGCGATCGCGTCAATATCGAGTGCGATATTCTCGCGAAGCACGTGGAGAAGCTCATCGGCCGCGTGGCAATTCCGGCAGTTCACTAAGGCCCCCGCAGGCGGCGCGTTGAGGCCGCCACGATCAGAACGCTCGCGGCGACCGCTTCGAAGGCGGTGGGGAGGCTGGTGGAGTGGGCAACGAATCCAATGAGGGCTGGTCCGGCCAGGATTCCCGCATAGCCCATCGTCGTAATTGCCGGAATGGCCAGGCGTTCGGGCATGTCCTTTTGTTGTCCAGCCAATGAGTAAAGGACCGGAACGATATTCGCGCAGCCGAGCCCAACGAGCGCATAGCCCGCCAGATCTGCCTGCCACGCGGGCGCCAGGGTGGCGGTCAGGAATCCGGCGAAGGCGCACGTTGCACCGAGCGCGATCGTGCGGACTCGTCCCAGGTACTGGACGAGGCGGTCGCCGAGCAGACGCGTGATCGTCATCATCGAGGAAAACACCGCATAGCCCAAGCCGGCGCGGGACACCGGGACGCCGCGCTGTTCATGCAGGAAGACCGCGCTCCAGTCGAGCATCGAGCCTTCCGCGAGAAACATGATCAGGCACAGCGCGCCGATCAGAAGTACCACTCCCCTGGGGATAGCGAATATCGGGACATCCTGGGAGACTCGATCTGTACGCCAATGAGGCGATGAGAACGCGAAGAGGGACAGAATGACCGCATCGACCGCCAGGCAGGCGGACCACGGCGGAGCGCCTACGCTCAGACCCGCGGTCATGGCCGCCGCGCCCGCGAAGCCGCCGATGCTGTAGAACGCGTGGAAGCCGGACATCATTGCCCTGCCGCTTTCGCGCTCCACCAAGACAGCCTGTATGTTCATGGCGCAGTCCATGGCGCCCAGAGCTGCGCCGAAGCAGAAGAGCGTGAGGCCGAGCAGCGAAATTGACTGGACGATCGAGAGAGCCGGCAGGATCGGACAGATCAGGAGGAGAGCCGCGCTCAGAACCTTCCTGCAGCCGTGGCGGGCGGCGAGTGCGCCCGCCAAAGGCATCGCCAGCAAAGAACCGCAGCCGAGGCAAAGCAGCACAAGGCCAAGAACAGCATCATTCATGCCTGCCCGCGCCTTAACGAACGGGATGATCGGAGCCCACGCGGATACGGCAAAACCGAGAACGAAGAAGACCGCGCGCGTGGAGTGCTGTTGCGCCCGCGGCGAATGAACCGTCATCAGCAAGCAGTACGAAGCAGGCCGAGAGCGGTCAGGTTTTGGCGCAGACGATGGGCGTCGATAAATTGCAGCGCGTGAAGGCCGAGGCTTCCGGCGGCGGAAACGTTGCGCGCGGAATCATCGATGTAGACTGCGCGCGAGGCTTCGATGCCATATCTTGTCAACAGGCGATGGAAAATCGCCGGGTCGGGCTTGATGAGGCGCTCCTCTCCCGAGACGACGATTCCCTCAAACCAGTCGAGGAAAGCGAAACGGCTGCGCGCGACGTGGAACGTTTCGTGCGACCAGTTCGTGAGGGCATAGAGACGCAGCCCCCGCGCTTTCAATTCCTTCAGGATCTCCACCGTTTCGGGGATGTCGCCCCCCAGCATTTCGGGCCAGCGCTGATGATAGGCGGCGATCATCGCGGCGTGATCGGAATGGCGAGCGGTGAGCTCCGCGACGGCTTCGCTCCAGAGCCGCCCCGCATCCTGTTGTTCGTTCCATTCCGGCGTGCACACGCCGGAAAGAAAGTGCTCCAGGGCTGCGTCATCTTCGAACAGCTTGCGATACAGGTAGCGGGGATTCCAATCGATCAAGACGCCGCCGAGATCGAAGACCACGACCTCGATCGCATCCGGCGTTGTTGAAAGCTGCTTTCCATCTCTCACGTTCAGGCTGACTCCTACGTAATATTTAACCGTACCGTTGGAAGTGTCGAGGAGCGTGCCGGGGCAGGGTGTTTTCCCGCGGCGGCCAGGGAATTTTGACAGCTCATCGAACACGGTACAGCCGGGAGAGTGGTGTTCGATCCACGGGACCAATCTCGCCGCCGGGACTGCAACGTGGAACGGCGACTTTCCCGTGAATTTAGGCGGCACCACTGTCACGGTTCGCGGCCAACAGGCTTACTTGTCGTACGTGAGTCCTACTCAGATCAATTTGCAGGTGCCGAACGTCATGGTAGACGGGCCTGCACCCGTCATCGTCACGACGGCGGAAGGAACTGGTACGTCCAATGTGATCATCGCCCAGGTTGCTCCGTCTTTTCTGCTGCTGGACAGCAGCCATGTTGCCGCGATTATTTTGAGGACGGATGGTTCAGGCGCTT
>DASZVV010000446.1:0-5175 GCA_035546955.1 Bryobacteraceae bacterium | reverse complement strand
CCCGCCCCCGCGCAGTAATTGCATCGGCGCGCGATTTTTTGTCTGATAGCCTGATTACGAATGCCTCTGCGCCCTGCTTTTCTGGCGGCGGCTATGGCCGTTGCTTCGTCGTGCTGGCTTGGAATAAAAGCTCAGCAGGAGCCCCAGCCGGCGGCGCCCCGCCTCTCCATGCAGGCTCTTTCCCTCGATCCGGCTGACGTCACCGCGCTGACCGGCGAGATTTCGCAGCGCTCGGAGCGCCTGAAGCCCCTGTTTGCGCAGGTGAATCCCGCCGCCTGGGTGCAGAAGGGGGCGCCGCAAGTGTACGTGGAGCAGTGGAAGTCGCTCGGCCAGCAGAATACGTCCGTCCAGGTTGATATGGCGGCAGCGGGCCAGCAAACGGACGCGATGCCCGCAATGATGGCCGCGCTTTTTCGAATTCACCGGTTCGACACAGACCTTCAGAGCGTGATTCCGGCGATCCGGCGTTATCAGGATGAGGGACTGGCGGACAGGATTGAAGCCCTGTTTGCTGGCGATCAGCGTGCAGTGGAAAAGCTGCAGCAGTATGTCCTCGATCTGGCGAACGAGAAAGAGCGGCTGCTGGATCTTGAAAACAGCGAGGCGCAGCGCTGCCGGTCGCAGCTCGCCAACCAGCCGCTGGCTCAGCCGGCGGCGAGAAAATCGAACGGAAAAACCAAATGACACCGACGACCTTCACCTGCAGCATCTGTGACGCGGAATCGACGAAGATCTGCGCGCACTGCACCAAGGACGCCTGCGCGAATCATCTCTGTGAGCGCTGCAACCGCTGCAGCGACTGCTGTAATTGTGAGATCCGGCTGGAAGAAGAGCCGTTTGCGGCGGCCGAACCGGCCGTGCCGGACGCCGTTTAAGCCGGCCAGGCTTCGTCGAGGCGGGCGCGGACGAAGGCGACGTCCTTCGTCAGAGCCGCGAAGGCGTTGCGCGGCATGTAGTCCTGGCGCAGCGAGAGCGGTCCACGAAAGCTCGCTTCGGCGAGAATCGAAAAGAACTTCTTCCAGTCGATGACGCCTTCACCGAGTGGGCACGGTGTGGGGGCGGCATCCGTCTGGTCTTTCTGGTCTTTCGGAATCGCGACGTCGGCGAGTGAGACGGCGCCGAGGCGCGGCAGCGCGGCGCGGAGTTCCGATTCCCACCCATTCGGAGAACCCGATTCGATCACGGATTGCGCGGGCTCGAAGCAATAGCCGAGAACCGCCTTGCCCATTGAGGGCATAAGAGCATTGAGCTCCGTGATGCTGCGCCCCGGATAGCTGCCGGCGTGATTCGGGATCAGCGAGGCGATCCGGCACTGAAGGCTGGTGGCGGCGAGCTGGTTGAGATCGTTCCGCAGGAGCGCGGAGCGGAATGCCGGGTTCTGGCCGGGAACAGCGCCCGGGGGCGGCCACGCCCCGAGCTTGCAGAAACGCGCGCCAAGCTCCGCGGAGACATAAAGCACCTGATAGGCAAACGGCTGCGAGGCTGACGTGTAGGTGGTTGAAATCATCGGCACGTCGAGCGCGGCATCCTGAAACATCTGGAAGGCCCGGTCCATCTGGACCATGTACTTGGAGGGATCGACATGGCCGCCCGGCATGACGGTGAGGTCGACGCCTTCAAAGCCCATGCCGCCGATGGTTTGGGGGAGCAGCGCCACGGGCAGCTTCGCGAAGCAGCCGGAATAAACGCAGAGCATGGGCCGCGTGCGATCCTTGCGGCGTTTGGCGACCTCTTCCGGAGTAAGCCGCTGGTCGAAAGCCGGCGGTTCCTGGGCGAACCCCTTTCCAGCCACGAGCGCGGCGGCGCCCAAAGCCGCGAGCGCGGTGCGTCTCGAGTGCAAAAGAGGCCTCACGCTTTCAGTTTAATTGCGGAGCGGCTTTCCCGTTTTCAGCATGTGCTGAATGCGCTGCTGGGTTTCGCGGCGTCCGCAGAGGCTGAGGAAGGCTTCGCGCTCGAGATCGAGAAGATATTGCTCGGAAACGAGGGGCCGGCCCGTCAGCTTGCCGCCGCTCAGAATCCACGCGAGTTTTTCGCCAATAACGGCATCGTATTCGGAGATGTAGCCGCCCTGGCGAGCCATCCAGACGCCCATCTGCATCAGGGCGTAACCGGCTTCGCCGGAAACCTGAATATCGGTGCGCGGGGTGCCGGGCGCGTAGCTCTCAACGAGGGAGAGCGCCAGATCCTTCGCATCGTCGATGAGGCGTTCGGGATTCATGGAGATGCGGTCTCCGTCGCGGAGGTAGCGGAACTCGCGCGCTTCTTCGGCGCTCGAAGAAACTTTCGCGAAGCCGATTTGCTCGAAAATTTTCTTCACGTCGCGCGAGCGGGTGAGCATTTCCTTGCAGCCGCCCCCGGCGGGAATGACGCCGACGCCGACTTCCACCAGCCCCATATACAGTTCGGCCGAGGCCTGCACACGCGTGGAGTGAAGCGGAATTTCGCAGCCGCCGCCGAGCGCCATGTTGAACGGCGCGGCTACGACGGGCTTTGGCGCGTACTTGATCGACATGTTGAGCTGCTGGAAGCCGTGGACCATGGTGTTGAGCTCATCCCAGTCTTCGTCCTGGGCGGTGAGGAGAACCCACATGAGGTCGGCGCCCGCGCAGAAGGTGGGGCCCTGGTTGGCGATCACCATCGCGTCGAAGTCTGACTCCAGCTTCTTCAGACCCTTCTGGAGCATGGCGGAAACATCGCCGCCCACCGAATTCATCTTGCTGTGGAACTCACAGCAGATAACACCATCGCCGAGATCGATCAGTGAGGCTCCGGGGTTGGACTCCACTACGCCGCGGGCGCGCTTCACTTCGGAAAGAACGGTGATGCCCGGGCGCGGCTCGACCGGCGCATATGTGGTGTGGAAGAGATCGAAGTATTCGTTGTGCGGCTGGCCGTCGCGGTCGGCTGGCCGGTAAAAGCTCTTCGCCTGCGCCCACAGCATGTTATGGATGCTCTTCGGCAGCGGGCGGCCCTCCGACTCGATGCGGCGGGCGGTTGCTTCGAAGCCGAGAGCGTCCCAGAGTTCAAACGGGCCGAAAGTATGGCCGTAGCCCCAGCGCATCGCACGATCGATCTCGACAATCCGCTCCGAGATTTCCGGCACCATCCAGGCGGCGTAGAGGATGTGATCGCTCAGCGCCTGCCAGAGAAAGCGGCCGACTTTGTCATCGAGCGCGACGAGGGCTTTGAGACGGTCGCTGAGCGGTTCGAGTTTATAGACCGTTTCGAGCGAGGCAAAGCGCGGCTTGCCGGCAGGATGGTATTCGAGGGTTTTCCAGTCGATCGCGTGAATGGCGCGCTCTTTGCCGACGCGCTGATAGCAGCCCTGCCCGCGCTTTTCGCCGATCCAGCCGCGTTTGACCATCTCTGTGAGGAAGGGGGGCATGGTGAAACGGTCGCGGCAGGGATCGTCCGGAACGGCGTCATAGAGATTTTTGGTGACATGGGCCCAGACGTCGAGCCCGACGATATCGAGCAGGCGGTAGCTCGCACTTTTCGGAAGACCGATCAGCGGACCGGTCAGGGGATCCACCTCTTCGATGGTGAGGTCCATCTCGACGGTGAGGCGCTGAATGGTGGCGCCGAAAAAGGCTCCTATGCGGTTAGCGATGAAGTTGGGCGTGTCTTTACAGGGGACAACACCCTTGCCGAGGTGGAGATCGCAGAATTCGGCGACGCGCGCAAGGAATTCGGGTTTGGTGTCCGGGCCGGGGATCAATTCGACGAGATGTAGATAACGCGGGGGATTGAAGAAATGGATGCCGAAAAAGTGTTCGCGGAATTCGGGCGGGTAGCCCTCGGCGATGCGATGGAGCGGGATGCCGCTGGTGTTGGTGGTGATGAGCGAGCCGGGTGAGCGGTGCTGGATAACGCGGTCATAGAGCGCGCGCTTGATGGAAAGATCTTCGGAGACGGCTTCGATGATCCAGTCGCAGTCGCGGATGGAGGGAAAATCGTCGTCAAAAGTGCCGGTCGTGATGAGGTTCGGGCCGGTCGCCGAGAAAAACGCGCCGGGTTTGCCCCTGAGGGCGGCTTCGACCCCGCTGCGCGCAGCCTGGTCTTTTGCTTTGCCGCCGGGGACAGGGATGTCGAGCAGGAGCGAAGGGATGTGGGCGTTGGCGAAATGCGCGGCGATACGCGAGCCCATGGTTCCGGCTCCGAGAACGGCGACACGGCGAATTGGTTTCATGCGAGCTTCCCGTGTGGATTTTAGCAGTGAGGGCGGTTGCGCCGAGCGGCCAGCCGGCCCACTATTTTCGGAAGCCGCGGATGGTGAGGAGGAATTGCAGGACGATGAGAGCCGGAAATCCGAGGGCCCACACGGTGAAGAGCGGCGAAAATTCGCTGCGGATGAGCAGCGCGCCCGCTATGCCGGCCAGCAGCCATCCTCCCAGCAGAACGAGGAGCGGGGCTCGACGCCAGAGCTTCCTGACGGCGCCCGGCCAGGCAGGTGTGCCCCCGCGGGCCCGGACTTCGACACGGGTTGTACGGGCGAGAGGTACGTCCGGAATCGCTCCTTCGTACCAGGTCACGATGGTGTTGCCCAGTTCTGCTGCGCGCAGATAGTTCGGGTACTGCTGGGTTTCGATCATGCGGGTGGCGAGGGCCAGAACCGTCTGGGCGTCGAGATTTTCGGGGATTCGGGCGCCGTGTACTCCTCCGCCGCCTGCGATCGCCTGCGTGGCCTTCTCGACCGATTTGAGCGCGGCATCCTTAGCCACAGCGGCGGCGGGTGCGCTGACATTTTCGACGGGAGCGGCGAGTGGAAAGAGGCGCTGCTCGATTGTGTGCAGCAAATGCTGGAGCGGAGCCGCGGTGAGGGCGTCGAACGAGACCGTGAGACGATCGGCCGGAGCGGTAGCCGAGGCGCCGGAGGGTTCGCGCGCGGCTCCTTCTATCAGCGTTTCGGCGAGGAGGCGGAGTACACGAGGGTCGAGGCCCTGTAATCCACCAAACGAACCTGGCCCTGTGACATTCACATCCGGTCAGTCTTCGCTGCCTCCGAGGAAGCCGCTGAGCGCATCGAACGCGTTGTGCGAATCGCCACCGGTTTTTGTGGGGGCGAGCTCACGGCGCAGTTTTTCGAGGGTCAGGCTCTGCAGAATCACGCGGCCCGGGCCGGTGAGTGTGGCGAGAAAGAGGCCCTCGCCCCCGAAAACCGCGGTTTTGATGCCG
>DASZVV010000445.1:0-2694 GCA_035546955.1 Bryobacteraceae bacterium | reverse complement strand
CGCCGACGCACTCTTACATGAAGGCCCTTTATAAGTATCCACAGGCGGAATTTCCGTACACCTGGTTGTGCGAGGAAAACAGGCGGCGCGGGCGGCTTCAGCCGGAGTTTGAACTCATCGATACGGGCATCTTCAAAGACGACCGCTATTTCGACGTCGAGGTCGAATATGCAAAGGCGGATGTGGAAGACATTCTTATCCGGATCACGGTGACCAATCGCGGACCGGAGGCGGCTGCGATCACGCTGCTGCCGACACTGTGGTTTCGCAACATCTGGAGCTGGGAGGAGAACGCTCCGCGTCCGGAGATGCACATGGAGGGCAATGCGGCGATTCGCGCCGCGCATCCGAAACTGGGCGAGTATGTGCTGCGGTTCGAGGCGGCGGGCCACGAAACGCAGCCGCTGTTCACGGAAAATGAGACCAACTATCAGCGGCTGTTCGGCGCGATGAACCGGACGCCCTACGTGAAGGACGCGTTCCACCGGTACGTGATCAACGGGGAAGAGGATGCGGTGAATCCGGCCAATAAAGGGACGAAGGCGGCGGTGAAATACGAGCTGGAGGTGGCCCCGGGGGAATCGTGCGCGATCCGGCTGCGTCTTTGCCGGGCGCCGAGCATTGCGGCGTTTGGCTCGCAATTCGATGAAACGTTTGAGACGCGGCGGCGGGAGTCGGACGCTTTCTATGATGCGCTTGCGCCCAGGAGTTTGTCGGCGGACTTGCGCAACGTTCAGCGGCAGGCTTTTGCCGGGCTGCTGTGGAGCAAACAGTTTTACAACTATGACGTGCGGACGTGGCTGCGCGGCGATCCCACGTGCCCGCCTCCGCCGCCGGAACGCTGGCATGGGCGGAATCATGATTGGATTCACATCGCCAACGACAGCGTGATGTCGATGCCGGACTCCTGGGAATATCCGTGGTATGCGGCGTGGGACCTGGCGTTTCACACCATTCCGCTGTCGCTGATCGACCCGGATTTCGCCAAGCGCCAGCTTATTCTGCTGCTGCGCGAATGGTTCATGCATCCCAATGGGCAGCTTCCGGCCTATGAGTGGGCGTTCGGCGACGTCAACCCGCCGGTGCACGCGTGGGCGGCGCTGCGCGTGTTCCGCATCGAGCGCAAGGCGACGGGCAAGGGCGATCGGCTGTTTCTCGAGCGCGTCTTTCAAAAGTTGATGATCAACTTTACATGGTGGGTGAACCGCAAGGACCGCGAGGGACGGAATATCTTTCAAGGGGGTTTCCTCGGGTTGGACAACATCGGCCTGTTCGACCGCAGCTCGCGCCTCCCGACCGGCGCTTACCTCGATCAATCGGATGGCACCGCGTGGATGGCGATGTTCTGTCTGAACATGCTGGCGATCGCCCTGGAACTGGCGAGCGAGGACAAGGCGTATGAGGATGTCGCCACGAAAGTCCTCGAGCATTTCTTCTACATCGCGCATGCCATGAACGATCGGCCCGCGACCGGCGACGATGACGGCAACGATTTGTGGGACGATGATGACGGCTTTTACTATGACGTACTGCACAAATCCGATGGGGAATCGCTTTTCCTGAAAGTTCGTTCGATGGTTGGCCTGATTCCGCTTCTGGCGGTGGAAACGATGGATGAGGACATCCTGCATAAACTTCCGGATTTCGCCCGGCGGCTTCAGTGGTTCATGGAGAACCGGCCCGACATGTGCGCAACGGTGGCCTCCGTAAGCACCGTGGGCCAGATGAATCGCCGGTTATTTTCGATCGTCAACGTCGGCCGGCTTCGCGCGATCCTGACACGCATGCTGGATGAATCGGAGTTTCTCTCGCCCTTCGGCCTGCGCAGCCTGTCGCGCTATCACCGCGAACATCCCACGCGGCTGGAACTCGACGGCATCAAGTATTCGGTCGATTATGAGCCGGCGGAATCGACGACGGGCCTCTTCGGCGGAAACTCGAACTGGCGCGGGCCCGTGTGGTTTCCGCTCAACTACCTGATCATCGAAGCGCTGCAAAAATTCGACCATTACTATGGATCGCAATTCACTATCGAATGCCCGACCGGCTCGGGCAATGAAATGACGTTGTGGGAAGTGTCGGTGGAGCTTTCGCGTCGGCTCATCGGCCTGTTCGCCAGAGACGGGCAGCAGCACCGGCCGATCTTTGGCGGTCAGCAGAAGTTCCAGAACGACCCGCTGTGGCGCGATCTGATCGCGTTCAATGAATATTTCCACGGCGACAACGGAGCGGGGCTGGGCGCGATGCATCAGACCGGCTGGACGGCGCTGGTGGCGAAGCTGATTCAGCAGTCCGGCGCCCCCCGCTCCGGAACGCCGTGATTTTGCGGATTTTCATTGACCGTCCGGAAAATCGCGGTACATTGGGCTCAGGGAGGGCAAGGGGCCATCTCAGAGTCCGGAAGGAAACGGCATTTTTGGGTTTCTTGCCGGGAGAGGGCGATGCCTGTAAGCACGTTTGGCCGGTTACGGATTTCCAGGTCCCTCGCGTGCGGCGCGCTTGCCGCCGCGGCGATCTTTTCGGCCCGGCGGGCGTGTGCCCTCGACGCCACCTGGACCGCGTCCGGTGCGGGCAACTGGGTGGACGGGGTCAACTGGTCGACCAATCCGTTAGTTCCGGATTCCGCGGGCGACACAGCACTCTTTCCCACCCCGACCGCTGCGCCCATTATCAACATCGACGCGTCCATCACCG
>DASZVV010000444.1:0-7030 GCA_035546955.1 Bryobacteraceae bacterium | reverse complement strand
GATTGCGGCGGACAATCTGGACCGGTTGAAGGACGAAATTTACCGGGTGTGTTTCCTGATGGTTCAGGCGGGGGACAGCGGAGGCACGATTCAATCCGGGTTAAGCAAGCAGTGGGATTTCGCGGTGACGCAGGAAGTGTTGAGCGCGTACGGCGACGTGGTGAAGGACGCGATGCGCAATGTGTTGAATGCTGTGGCCGCGGCGAGGCTGGATGAGACGCGAATCGACGTGACGGGGCTGGATTCGTTCGACATTACGAGTTTTGCTACGGAGACTGCGGATGCGGCTGGACTACTGGCGCTGGGGATTCCATCGCCCACGCTGAAAAAGCAGGTGCAGAAGCGGGTGGCGCTCAAGTATCTGTGCGATGCGCGGCAGGAGATCAAGGACCGGATTGCGGTAGAAATCGAATCGGCCACAGATTAACGCAGATGCACACAGATAAGAAAGGACAGTATGGATCAACCGGATGTGCAGACGATCGTGCAGCAGGCGATTGAGGAATACATGAAGCAGGATTCGGCTCGCCGCGAGCCCGCGTACAAGACCGAGTTGCTGGAGGAGCGGAGGCGCCGGGAACAGCTTGAGAAGCGGCTCAACGAGATGAGCGAGGAAAACGCCCGGTCGCGCGCGGCGGCGGAGGAGGCGCAGCGAGCATCGGCTATCCGCGCGGAACTGCAGCGGCTGGGCGTGGTGAAAGTCGATCTCGCTTACAAGGCTGTGCAGGAGGGGATCGTGCGCGGCGAAGACGGCCGGATGATGGCCGGCGACCAGCCGATGAGCGATTTTCTGGCGGGATTTGTGGAAGAGAATCCGGAGTTTCTGCCGGCGCGGATTGCCGGGGGAACAGGGATGACGGGCGCGCAGAAGACCGCGCCGGCGGGCGCCGCGGCGGTCGATTTCGACAGGATCGGCCCGTCGATGAGTAAAGAGGAACTGGAGCGGGCGCGGCAGGAAATTCTGCGGGTCGCGTCGCAAACGCTGCGGTAGACAGGAAAACAAGTCTGGGAAACAGGGGATGGCTCCGGCCATCCCTTTTTGTTTTGGAAAAGGAGAAGAATGCCTTCAATTACGTCGTCAAATGTAGCAAACGCGATTGTGAAGCTGGTGGCTGCGGACGCGCTGCCGGCCCTCGTCGGAAATCTGGTGATGGGGAATCTGGTGAATCGCGATTATGAGCCCGTACTGGCGCAGGCGGGGGATACGGTGAATGTGCCGATCGCGCCGCAACTGGTGGCGAATAACATCGCGGAGGGTGGGAGCGTGCAGCCGCAGAACCCCAACCTCACGAACGCGCAGATCGTTCTGAATTCGCATGTGGAAGCGACGTTTCAGATTCCGGACGTCACGAAAGTGCTCGCGGTGCCGGATCTGCTGCGGGTGTACATGCAGCCGGCGGTGGCGGCGATTGCGGAGAGAATCGAATCGGATCTGCTCGGACTCTACGCAGGATTCACGGCAAACACGCCGCTCGGTACGGCGGGGACGCCGATCACAGAGGCGGTGATCGACCAGGCGGAAACGGCGCTGTTCCAGGCGAAGGTACCGTCGAACCGTCCGAAGTATCTGGTGGTCGACAGCAACACCTATTCGCAGATGCGGCAGATTCCGCGCTTCAGCGAATTCCAGACGGCGGGCGACGCCGGTCTGCGGACGATGATCGACGGAACGATCGGAAAGATCAAAGACTTCTATGTGTTCCGTTCGCAGTTCGTGCCGTCGACCGGGAGTTCGCCGGTGAATGTACATAACCTGGCGTTTGAGCGGGATGCGATCGGCCTGGTGGTCCGGCGCCTGCCCCAGCCGCTGCCGGGAACGGGGGCGATTGCGGAGTATGCGGAGCTGGGCAACTTCGGGATGCGGGTGACGATGAGCTACCAGCCGAATACGCTTTCGCAGCAGTTCACAGTGGACGTGTTGTATGGTTGCGCTGCGCTGCGGAACAACCATGCGGTTCAGGTGAACAGCTAGCGGGCTGTCTGGAGAACTGAGCCGCCGGGCAGAAGCCTGGCGGCTCTTTTCGAACAAGGAGAGAAGCGATGGACGTACGGTCTTACTACAAAAAAGTCAGAGACACGGAAGAGGCGCTGCGCGGCGCGGAGGTTGTGCTGGTGAGCCTGGCGACGCCCGAAGGTGGGAAGGAAGGCGTGCGGACCGAGGCGCCGCGCGGTGTGGCGGCGAGGATGATCGCCGAAGGACGGGCCCGCGTGGCGAGCGATGCGGAGGCGGCCGAGTTTCGGAATGGGCTGCGGGCGGCGCGGCAGAAGCACGAACGTGATGAAGCGGCGCGGCGGGTTCAGATCGTGGTGGTGCCGCAGGCGGATGACAAGTCCGGCGCGAAGGATCGGAGCTGATCATGGCGCTTTTCACGGATGGACCTGCCTGTACGATCGACGATCTGGTGGCTGAAGACTCGGGGCTGCTCGAGACGGCGCAGACGGTGGGGATCAACGTCACCTCCAAGCTGAAGCTGGCGGTGAGTGAAGTGCAATCGGAGCTTACAACGCTGCTGGCGAAACTGCAGCCGACGCCTGCCGTCAATCAGGTGGTAGTGACGACGGACCTTGCGCGCTGGGAAAAAATGCAGGCGCTGGCGATGGTGTATCGCGACGCGGCGTACACGCAACTGATCGACCGCTACAAATCGAAATGGGACATGTTCGTGAAGCTCACGTGTGCGGCGAAAGATCAGTTCACCGTGAACGGCGTGGGGCTGGTGAACGATCCGCTCCCGAAGGCGGAACTGCCGGTGCTGGGGACCATTCCGGCTGACTCGCAGAGTGGCGGAACTTTCTATGCATGCGTAGCATGGGTCAACGCGGCGGGGCAGGAAGGCGGGCCGTCCGACGCCGGATCGATCGTGGTGCCGGCGAACAACGCGATGACGGTAATGGCTTCGGATGCGCCCGCCAATGCGACGGGATTCAACGTTTATGCGGGAACGGTACTCGCGATGCTGACGCTGCAGAACACAACGCCGGTCGGGCCGGGCGGATCGTTCACATATGTTCCGGGTGGGTCGTCGAGCTCAAAGACGCCGGGTACAGGGCAGGCGCCGGATTCGTTCAAGATGCTGCCGGCAACGACGCAGCGCGGTTGATTTCGGGAGAACAAGATGGCTGGATTTGCTGGAACGCTGACCGCGCAGGTGCTGGCGCTGCTGACATCGCAAACAGAGGGAATCAACGCCCGGATCACCGCGATGCAGGCGAACGATCCCACGCTGAAAGGCTCGGGAATTCGATCGATTACGGCGAGGAACGTGAGCTATGAGATTGCGGAAGCGTCGGGCCAGGCGCTCTATCCGGCGCTGCTCGTTTACTGCGGCCGCGTGGAAAATCTGCTGCGGGAAAAATTCCGCGCGTTTTCCGGCAGAGTGCAGATGACGGTCGAAATCCGGCAGACGCAGGAAACACTGGCGCAGGTGGAGGCAAATACCCAGATGTACGTGGACGCGGTGTGCGCACTGCTGGGTGAAGCGCGCGGCGACTGGGGCGATGGGGCTTCGTATGCGGGCGGTTACCGGGTCGATTATGAGCCGGTGACGATGGGCGGAAAAAACTTTTTACAGCGCGCGAAGGTGAGCTTCGCGGTGGAACTGAGCGAATAACTTATGTCTTATATTTTGTCGAACGCGAACCGGTGGTACTGCCTGCAGGAAGCCGGGTATGGACAAGTGGGAGCGATCACCGCAGCGAACCGGATTCCGGCGGTCAGTCTGAAGGTGCAGAATCAGCGGGAACGCAGCACGCGGCGCGATAAGACCGGCACGCGGACCTGGGCGGGACTGCCCGCGGCGATGCGCCGGCACACCAACTTCGAAGCGACCTCGTATATGCGGGACTGGGCGGATACGACGACTTTGCCACCACATGGACCGATGGTCGAGGCTTCGATGGGCGCGGCGGGAGTGCTGTGGGCGGGGGCGACGACGAGCACAGGATCGACGCAGTCGGCGATCTACTTTATCTCGGAGCACGGGCTCTCAGTAGGGCAGGGAATCGTTTACAACGGCGAGCTTCGGTTTGTAGCCGCGGTGATCACGCCGCAGGTGGTGATTGTGAACGCGCCATTCACCACCGCGCCGCCGGCCGGTATTCCGCTGAGCGGCACCGCGACCTATGCGCTTTCGACGGAACTTCCGAGCATCAGCCTGTTCGACTATCACGATCCCGCAGATTCGGTGCAGCGTGTGCTGACCGGGGTGGGAGTGGACCGGTTCACGATTTCGATGAACGGGGATTTCCATCAGATGGTTTTTCGCGGGATGGCGCAGGATGTGGTGGACAGCGCGTCATTCCAGAGCGGGCAGGGCGGAATGACGGTATTTCCTCAGGAGCCTGCGCCGGAGGCCGTGGATTACGGCCTGATTCCCGGCAATCTCGGCCAGGTCTGGATGGGCGTGACGCCGAACCAGATGTTCACGGTCACGCAGGCGTCCGTGGAGGTCCGCAATAGTCTCGCGCTGAGGGAAAAGGAGTACGGCTCCATCCTGCCGCTGGCGCTCGCGCCGGGCGCGAGAGAGGTGTTGATGTCGCTCGAGTTTTTCGCGCAGGACGATTTTGCGACGAACGCGCTGTATCAGGCGGCGCGGCAGCAATCGCCGGTCGGCGTGATGTTCCAGATGGGGCAGACGGCGGGGCAGCTCATGGGCGTTTACTTCCGCAGTGTGATTCCGGATGTGCCTGTGTTTGACGATTCCGAAACGCGGATGAAGTGGCAGTTCAGCGGCACACGCGCGCAGGGAATTGCGGACGACGAGATGGTGGTGGCGTTTGGATAGCGCGGCGCAGGCATGGGCCAGCCGGAAGACTGTCGCTTCCGCGAGTATGCCGGGCGTGGAACTGGTGATCGCGCGGATGACCTTCGCGCGGCGGCTGGAACTGATGACTCGCGTGCGGGATCTGGCGGCGCGGCTCGAATATTTCGATGCGGCGCAGGATGGGAAGAACCGGATGGAGGCGAGTTTGCTTGGCGCGCAGATGGATCGGCTTTATCTTGGATGGGGGCTGGATGGCGTGCTCGGGCTTTCGATCGACGGTGAGCCTGCGACGCCGGAATCGCTGGTGGACCGCGGGCCGGAGCCGCTGGTGCGGGAAGCGCTGGCGGCAATTCGCGCCGAGTGCGGGCTGAGCGAAGCAGAAATAAAAAACTGATTGTCGCGTTTCACTTCCAGTTTGCGAACCGGGCCGGGTGGAATTGCGACTCCTGCAGAAAAATCGGTCTGGAAAGAAAAAGACGCTGCGGGTTTCTGCGCGAAGAGGAGCGCGGCGCACGGCGGCTGGTTTGGGCGCGGAAACGTGCGCAGGCGGAGGAGTGTCCGAAATCGCTGGTGACGGGCGAGAGCCTGGCTCTGGTGGAGGAATTCTTCGTGAGGCGGAAGTTAGGCATTGCGGAATCCCTGGAGATGCCGGCGCGGAGAGTGGACGCGTTCGTGATTCTGCGCGGCGAGATGGAGCGCGAGGAGAGAGATGCCACGTCAACGGAATATTGAAGAAGAATTTCAGACGATTGCGCCGCAGGGCTGGCAGGGGGTGCCGGGGGCGGCGCCAATCACGGTCGGGCTGAGCGGCAGCGATCTCGGCAGTTCGTGGCCGGCGGCATCGCAGGAGATTGCGCAACTGGAGGCGCAGTTTCGTCAGCAGACCGCGTTTTTGCAGGCGAATCTGCAATCCGCCGGCGGCAACACGCCGCCGGGCGGGAGTTCGCTCGGTTCAAGCGTGGCAGATCATTTCAGCGGCGGTCTCGGTGGACTCGGCTTGCTCTCGCCGGTTGTTTCCGGGTTGTTGAGCCTGTTCGGAGTCGGCGGATCGCAGCCGCAGGCCGACCCGTTGCCGGTTTACACGGCGCCGCCGAGTGTTCAGATCAGCGATACGTTGCGGAACGCCGCGGTGGGCGCGGGTCCTTCGGGTGCGGCGGTTGCATCGGGTGCCCCCGCGCCGCAGGCGGCGAGCGCCACTCCTCAGGTCACGGTCAACGTCAGCGCAATGGACAGCCAGTCCTTTATGGACAGGAGTACGGACATTGCGAACGCGGTGCGCGAGGCGATGCTCAATCTGCATCCGATCAATGACGTGGTGGCGAACCTCTAATTCAGAGACATGCGGCTTCAGTGGCGTTTGAGCTGACGCGACTGAAGTCGCCTATCCACCAATTCACTTAAAAAACACAACACCAGGGGCAGCGATGGGAACGTTTCCAATACTTCTGAAGACCGGCGCGATTGCGCAGTTTCCGCTGGCGCGGGCGCAGAATTTCGTGACGCAGCCGGTTCGGTTTCTCGATGGCAGCCGGCAGACCTACTCGGTGAGCGGCGCGGGACTGCGGCGATGGGAGTTGCGGCTGGATCTTCTGGATGAAGCCGAATTGGCGGCGGTTACGGCTTTCGCGGAACAGACCGGGACAGGGACGTTTTCGTTCACCGATCCGGTCACCGGGGAGAGCGCGGCGAAGTGCGTGATTTCGGGCTGGCGCGTGGGGACATCGCTCGCAGGCGATCTGGACGGAGCGGCGACGCTCGCGCTCGAGGAGGTGAAATGAACTGGTTTCCACAGATGGCGTCCGGCGCAATGGCGCAGTATCCGTTGCATCGGAGCCGGCAATGGCGGGCGATTGCCAATACGATCGAGAGCGGCGAGACGATCACGCTGGCCGATGCTTCGGGCGGTTGGATCGAATGGCGGCTGCGTTATGAAGAACTGACGGACACGGAAGTCGCGAAGCTGACCGGATTTTTTGAGACGATGCGGGGAGAGGCCGGGGCGTTCGGATTTGTGGACCCGTTCGCGAATTTGCTGGGCTGGAGCGAGGATCTTTCGAAGCCGGACTGGCAGAAGGGATTGCTTGCGGTCAGTGGCGGACTGACCGATCCCGTGGGAACGCAGCGGGCGTGGAATGTGCAGAACGCGAATGGCGCGGAGCAGCCGCTTTCGCAGATGCTTTCGATTCCCGGCGAATACACGGCGTGCTTCAGCGCGTACGTGCGGAGCGATTCCGCGGGCACGGTGGGAATTGCGCGAGACGCGAACC
>DASZVV010000443.1:0-9588 GCA_035546955.1 Bryobacteraceae bacterium | reverse complement strand
GGGCTCGGCGGAGCAGGTGGAAGCTGTGGGCCATTGGTCAGAAAAACGGTGATCGTATTGTCGAGGTTATTGGCGACCACGATATCCGGCCGCCCATCGTTATTGAAATCGGCTGTGGCGATCCCATCCGGTCCGGTGCCGGTCTGGTATGCCGGCCCTGTCGCGGTATTGAAGTTTCCCGCGCCGTTCCCTGGAAAGATATCGAGGTAGCTCGTGTTCCCGGCGATTGCCGCCACATCCTGATTTCCATCGGCATCGAAATCGCCAACCGCAATCCCGAGCGGCCGCTGATAGGCGGTCATCTGACGTTGATAACTGAAATCCGCGGCCCCATCGCCCTTCAGTAAAGCAACCTGATTCGAGTTGGTGCCCGCAACCAGCAGATCCAGATCGCCGTTATTGTAGAAGCTGCCCACCGCCAAAGCGCCAATGCCGGCCGTGCCGGGAAACTGTGCGCCCGCCGGCCGGATTCCCTGAACTGTGAACGCGCCGGTTCCATCGCCGGTCAGGATCGCGATGTGCCCGTCATACGATTGGGCCACCGCAATATCCTGCTTGCCGTCTTTGTTGAAATCGCCGGTCACCACACCGGTGGGCTCCAGACCGAACCCAAGCGAAATCGGACTCCCCGGCGCCGCCGTAAATCCGCCGCTTCCGTCCCCGAGGAACACCAGCACATTCGCGCCGCCGTAATCCGTCACCACGAGATCGGGATAGTTATCGCCGTTGAATTCGCCCGTAGCCATGTAGCCGCCCGGACTGCTCACCGCGGCCGGATTCGGCGCCAGCGTGAAGCCTCCGTGGCCGTCGCCCAGCAGAACCGAGATCGTGTAGCTGCCGATATTCAGCGACGCGATATCGAGCTTCCCGTCGTGATTGAAATCCCTCGCGATCACCACCTGCGGATTGGCGCCCCCGAAAAAGGGACTTCCGGCCGCCTCCGTGAAGCCGCCGGCATTGTCGCCGAGCAGCACCGTGACTCTGCTGTCCGAAGTATCGGCCACAGCGATATCCATCTTTCCGTCACCATTGAAATCACCGGTTGCGACTCCCGTGGGCCGGTTGCCCACGGCGATGGGACTCCCGGCGGAAGGCGTCAGCAATTGCGGCTGGGCGCTCAACCACGACGGAGCAAAGATCGTCGTCAAAGCGAACGCCGCGAGCGGTATGAAGGGGATACTGCCAAATGTACGGGTCATCGTCTCTAACGACCCAGTGGGGCGATAACGAGGGCGTATTACCAGACAGCCATAATCTTTTTCTCCACCGGTACTAAACCGCGTCCGGAACCGACTAAAATCAATTCCATGGTTCGGGCCATCCTGCTGCTGTTTCTCTCCGCCGCACCCGCGTTTGGACAGTTCTTCTCACTCTCCAATCTCCAGGGCCGCTGGACCGGCACGCTCAACCAGGGAATCCTCAACCTTCGCGTCGCCATTCAGTTCGATCGCAATGGATCGGGAAAACTCGAAATTCTGGACCAGCAGGCGCCATCGATTCCGCTGACCGCAGTCAAGGTGGATGGCTATCATGTCACCTTCCGCGTCGATTCGGTGGGCGCTTATTATGACGGCATTGTGATGAATGAAGGGAACCGCCTCGACGGCGAATGGCATCAGGGCGCTACTCTGCCGTTCGTCCTCGCGCGCGAAGGCATGCCCCCCACACTCCGCCGCCCGCAGACGCCGCAGCCCCCGTTTCCCTACGCCGAGCAGAACGTCAAATTTCCCAGCCTGGCCCGCGGCATCTTTCTCGATGGAACCCTCACAATTCCTCCCGGTCCAGGTCCGTTCCCCGCGGTCTATCTGATCACCGGCTCGGGCCCGCAGGACCGGGATGAGACCAACCTCGGCCACAAGCCATTCCGCGTCATTGCCGACTATCTCTCGCGCCGCGGCGTGGTGGTGCTGCGCGCCGACGATCGCGGCACCGGCAAGTCCAACGGCGATTTCAGCAGCGCCACCACGCGCGATTTCGCCGATGACGCCGCGGGTGCGGTGCAGTTCCTGAAATCGCGCGAATTCGTCAATCGCATTGGTCTGATCGGCCACAGCGAAGGCGGCATCATCGCTCCCATGGTGGCGAGCGATCCCGCGCTCGGCGCCAAAGATGTGAATTTCCTCGTTCTCCTCGCCGCCCCCGGGGTCCCCGGCGACCAGGTCATCATTGAACAGCAGATGCTGGTGAGCCGCGCCATGGGCGTACCCGAGATGCTCATCGAGCGCAACCGGGAGACGGAACAGAAGATTCTCTCGATCGCCCGATCGGAAGAAGATCCCGAGCTGGCAAGATCGAAAATCCGCGCGGCGCTCGGCGATTTCGGCAGCAATCCGCTGAACCTCCTGAGCCTGCGGCTCGATGAAGCCACCAGCCCCTGGTTCCGGTTTCTCATTAACTACGATCCGGGGCCCGCGCTTCGTGCCCTGAAACAGCCCGTACTCGCGCTGGATGGGTCACTCGATGTGCAGGTGCCGGCCGCCCAGAACCTGCCGGCCATTACCTGGGAGCTGGAAACGGGCGCGAACCGCGATTACGAAGTGGTCAAACTCGCCGGTCTGAACCATTTCTTTCAGACAGCGGAAACGGGTTCGCCGGCGGAATACGGTCAGATCGAAGAAACGATTTCGCCCGTGGTGCTCAACCTGATTGGTGAGTGGATTTCGCGCCACGCCACAGCGCCTGAGCGCAAACCGGTAATCGGTGGACCGGTGAAACCGCGGTCGGACCGAAAGTAAACGGCCTTACTTTTCGATGCCCAGGCGGGCAACTACTTTTTCGATCGTGCCCACCAGCCGGTCCACATGCGCTTCTGTATGAGCCGCCGTGCAGGAAATCCGCAGCAGATTCTGGGACGCCGCCGGGCGAAGAATGGGATTGATGTAGATCCCTTCCTCGAGCAGCATCTTGCTCAGCATGCAGAGATCGGAATCGCTCTGGAAGACCACCGGCACGATCGCCGTCTCGCCTTCGAGCAGCGTAAAGCCGCGCGATTTCAGCTCGCCGCGCAGTAAATTGGCGATCCGCAGCAGATGCGCCCGCCGTTCGGGCTCGGTCTGGATGATGTGCAGCGCCGCCGCCGCGGCCGCCACGGAAGCAGCCGGCAGGCTCGCCGAAAACACAAAAGCCCGCGCGGTGTGCTTCAGAAAATCGATTACGGTCTTCTCACCGGCAATGAAGCCGCCCACCGATGCCAGCGACTTGCTGAAGGTCCCCATGATCAAGTCCACGTCATCGAGGACCCCGAGATATTCCGCGGCGCCCGCGCCCGTTTCGCCCAGCACCCCGATGCCGTGCGCTTCATCCACGAACACGCGCGCCCCGGCCTGTTTTGCAATCTGGGTCAGTCCCCGCAGTTCCGCGATATCGCCTTCCATGCTGAAGACGCCTTCGGAAACCACCAGCACCCGTTCGTTCCACTTGCAGTTTTCGAGACACCGCTCGAAATGATCGAGATCGTTGTGCCGGAACCGCACCATACGGGCGTCGGAACGGAGCGCGCCCTCCACCAGGCTGGCATGCAGGTTGTGATCGCAGATCAGCGTGTCGCCCTTGTCCGTCAAGGCGGAAAGGGTGGCATAGTTTGCCTGGAAACCGGTACCGAAAATGATGGCGGCGTCCTTGCGGACAAACTTCGCCAGTTCCGCTTCCAGCTTCACGTGAATATCGAGAGTTCCATTCAGCAGGCGCGATCCGCTGCAGCCGCTGCCGTAGCGGAGAGCCGCATTCGCCGCCGCTTCCATCACCTCGGGATGCCGGATCAGGTCCAGATAGTCGTTGGACCCGAACATCAGTATCTTCTTCCCGCCCCGCCGCACTTCCCCCGGTCCGCAGCCTTCGCGGTCTCCGAAGGTTTCGAAATACATGTACAGCCCGGCCGCCTGCAACTCGGACGGACGTGTAAAGGCGCGGCACTTCTCGAAGACGTCGTTGCTGCCGGTCTTCGGGATTTCCGCGAGGTGCGATGAGGTGATGCGTGCAGTCGATGCGCTCATGCTGTTAGTCCCATTTGATATAAACGGTACGTCTTGGACCGCCTCGCTCCCATTAGTTCCAGAGATCTTGTCATCAAGACGTTATCTTCCAGTATCCACGACATCTCGCATTCCTGGTTATACCCCAGCTTTCTTGCCGCCCGCACCAGTTCAGCATAAAAACCCGCCGCCACACCCGTTCTCCGGAACTCCTCCACTACGCCCAGCGCCACTACTCTGACGGCCCGGATCTTCCGTTGATAGTACAGGATCTTGAGCAGTCCCGTCGGAAGAAGTTTTCCGTTCGCCGGTTTCAGCGCCACATTTACATCCGGCAGCGCCAGAGCAAACCTATCATACGTCCACCGGCTTCTCCAACAAGAACCATTTCCGGTTTCAGTATCTGCTTCATTTCCTTGCCCTGGAGGAAAAACTCCTCGCGGGTCATCGGGATAAAGCCCCAATTCCTCTCCCAGGCGGCGTTGTATACGTCCCAGATGCGTTCAACTTCGCCCTGAAAATCTTTCATATTCACAGGGCGAACGGTGACTCCATAACGCTTGAGCGCCCGGTCTGCCACTCGGCCGATCTTGTCGAGCGCCACTCCATCCGGCGTGTTGACCCAGGAATGGAGGTCCTTGGCCTTCTGTAACCCGGCCTTCTCCATCAGCCGCGAATAATACCGCGGGTTATAGGTCATCATCACCATCGGATCGGAGTCGTAACCTTCGACGAGCATCCCGCATTCGTAGTTAGTCGAAGGATTCACCGGCCCCCGAATGAACTCGGCCCCGCGAGACCGCACCCACTCCCGGGCTTTTTTCAGAAGGGCGTCAGCCACTTCCTGATCGTCTACAGCCTCGAAAAAGCCGAAGAAGCCCGCTTTTTCATCGTGGAATTTGTTGTGATTCCGGTCCAGAATCGCTGCGATCCGGCCAACCGTTTTGCCGCCCCGGCGGGCGAGAAAGAATTCTGCCTCCGCGTTGGCATAAAACGGGTGCTTTGCCCGGTCGAGCAGCTCCTTGACGGCGATTCGCAGCGGCGGAACCCAATGCGGATCATTACCATAGATCGCCCACGGCAGTTCGACGAATTCCTTCAGTCCTTTGCTGCCGTCCACCGCAACAACTTCAATCGCCAATCGATTCCCCTTTTTCAGATAGTCCGCGGTACAAACCTGGTGCCGCAACAATCAGAGCAACCGCAACCAGAACACCCGCGAGAAGGTCGGCGGTGTAGTGATACCGTAGATAAACTGTAGCAAAAACGATGCAAAGAGTGTATAAAAAATAGGCCCAAAAAAGCTTAGCCGAAATGGACCGGCTCAGCCAGCATGCCAGTACTGTGAGCTCCGTGTGACCGCTCGGAAAGCAGTCGTAATGCGCATGCTCGAGCTGGTTCAGCATCGCCTGCATCGAGCTGAAGAGCCATAGGCCCCGCAGCGGTGCGTGCTGCAGGTGGTCCAGCAGGAAGCGCGGTCCCCTCGCCGGCACGATCAGATATCCGATGTACGACACCAGAAAACCCAGCGCGATCAGGAACGCCATGTACCGGAATTCCTCCATCCTCCTTTGCATCCAGATGAGAGACGGCACAAGCAGAACCACCGGTATAAATAAGGTATAAATTATTTGCAGATACTCCGTGAGAATCGGTGAATAAATTCTTTCCAGCCATACAGTTGGATACGTTCCCCAGAACCTGAGGTCGACATTGGCGAGCGCCCGGTCGAAATCGGCGTGCCGCACCACCGGAATCAAAGTGGCCATCTCACGGTAACAGCAGGCTACGAAAAGCAGCGGATACCAGTTCCGGAAAATCCGGATCGCGTGGAACAGCGGGCCGCCCTTGCTGGGTCTGGCGAACGCTGCCGCCAGAATCGCTGCCACTCCGGCCACGTGCCACAGCAGTAGTTCAGTGGCGTCGGGAATCTGGCGGAACCAGATCAGCTCGAGCCCCGCGGTGAACGCCAGGTAGGCCAGCACAACTTTATCGACAGCCCAGAGCCTCGCGATCACTTTGTCTACTCTAGCGAAGCCATCCCGCTGCTCGATACCAGGCGACAGATTTTTCGATCCCTTCCTGGAAATCCGTGGCAGCTTCGAATCCCAGCTCTTGCTTCGCACGATCCGTGCTGCACACCCAGCGGCGGCAGATCATCTCCCTCACTTTGTCACGGCAGAGGACGCCGGGTTTTCGGGTGAACTTCGACCATGTTTCAGCACACGATGCCGCTGCAAACGCGGCGGCCGGAGGGATTGTGACGATCTGCGGTGCCCGTCCGATCGTTTCCGCGACGGCCCCGATCATTTCGGTGAATGAAATTGCCGCTGGATGCGCAAGGAAATAGGTCTTCCCGGCGGCCTGGCTTGAGTCTGCCGCCCGAAGTATCCCGTCCACAAGGTCACGGACATAAATCGCGCTGAACCATCGTTCGCCGCCGGAAATCCGCAGCACGAACCCGCGGCTCGCGGATTTCAGAATCTGGAACACATCGGTGTCGCGCGGCCCGTACACGACCGGCGGCCGTACGATGACCGCATCGGGCACATGAGCGCGCATTCGACGCTCACCTTCCAGCTTGGATTCTCCATACAGCGAGACGGGGCTGGGCCGCTCGTCTTCGGTGAGAGCGGTCTCGCCGGGCGTGGGTCCGGCCGCCGCCAGCGAGCTCACATGCACCACCCGGATGGGCCGCCCGGCCCCCGCAACCGCGCGCGCCAGGTTCCCGGTGGCGCTTACATTGCCTGTTCGATAACCTTCCGGCGTCAGCGTTTTCGTGGTTCCCGCCAGATGAAGCACCGTTGTGACGCCCTGGAGCGCCTCCGCAACGCCCTCACCGGTAGCCAGATCGCCGCGGCATGCATCCGCACTGCGAACATCGCGGGGACGGCGCGCCAGCACACGAAAGGGCTTCTTCTGTTCGAGGAGTCTATCGACCAGGTGGCTTCCTATGAAGCCGGTCCCGCCGGTGACCAGGATCATGACTGCGCGGTATGAAACGCCACTTCGCCGAAGTAGCTTTCCGCGCTGCTGCCCGTGTGCTGCGAATTGATCTGGAGCCGCAGCCCCTTCACATGCGGGGCCGGCTTACCGTAGGCCTTCTGGTAATCCGCCGCAATATTACGGTTTTCCTGCAGCCACTGGTTGATGTCGGCGCCGCCTGAGCGGCACACGATCGCGAAGATATGCACGAGGGGAATGGAACTGGCGCTCTCCATTGTGCCCTGCGGAGCGGTGCTGTCCCAGAGGTAGGTCAGAATTCGCCTGTCCGAAAAAGCCACCATGACCTGAGCCGCCTGGTCATCCGTTGAGGAATGCCGGAAATCTCCGCCTTTGGGCAGCTCGCTGACTTTCCAGCGCCAGTACAAATACGGCATCTGAGAAGGATCGATATCGACAGCCCGTTCCAGCGCGTAAGATGACTTCACGCTTCGAAAGCGGATCGCCGCGTTGGGGTCGCCCGGATCGAGGAAGGAGATGTCAGGATGGCCCGCGTTGACCTTCAGTTCCCAGCCCGGCGGGATCTGCCGGGAGGGAGAGTTCCCCAAGCCGTTTTTGGCGGCATCCAATACGATCAGCGCCGGCGCGGAGGCATGTGTCTGAAAAGCAAACACGCTTGCCACGGCCGCGAAAATGACCGTACTCAGACCCGCCCACCGAAAGACCATTGTTGTCATGCTTTCCTTCATCGTAACTCGTGGCGTGGCGGCGGCGAAAAATTTCACCCCTCGCGAAGGTCTAACTTCTCCATACGCGGTCGATTCATCGTTCAGTTACCAAAACCTGGTATTTTTCACACCGGATTTTCCCCTGGTTTAACGAAAGAGAAGGATTATGCAGCAGCCCGTGGTGCTAAAATGACCAAACGGCTGGATTAATACCGGCTTTTCATACCATCGATGAAAGAGCTGGTAAGGTTAATCACATTTCTCACCTGGATTCTTGCTGCGCAACTCTCAAGCGCCGCCAGCCAGACCATATTTTTTCCACCGGTTCCCAACCAAACTCTGGGCAGCGCTCCCGTTCCGGTAACCGCGAGAGGCTCGAGTGGCCTTCCAGTGACCTTCGAATCGACAACGCCCTCCGTTTGTAAGACGGCTGGGAATCTGATTGTGTTGCTCAGCGCCGGGCCTTGTTTTATCACCGCGCGCCAGCCGGGTGCCGGAATCTACGATGCTGCCTCGGCCAGCCAGGGTTTTGAGATCACTGCTCCGAAGCCGTCCGGGACCCTTCGCCTCGGACAATCCTTCGGAAGCTCCCACACACTCTCGCTGATTGAGGCCGATTTCAACCGGGATGGCATTACCGATATCGCCAGCGCGAGCCACGAAGGAACCGTCACAATTCTCCTCGGCGACGGCTCCGGCGGATTCCGGGCCGCCGGCGATCCAATCTCTTTCGGAACTTCCATTCAGGCGCTGGCCTCAGGCGATTTCGACGGCGATGGAAATCCGGACCTTGCCGTCGCCACGGGCGCGGACCAGGTCGCGGTGTTCCTCGGCAACGGCGCGGGCGGTTTCACTTCCGCCCAAGGCAGTCCTTTCGCCGCCGGAAAGGCGCCGCGATCGATTGCCATCGCGGATTTCAACGGCGACGGCAAAGAAGACCTTGCCATCGCGAATTTCGCGGGCGGCATCACCATCCTGCAGGCCAACGGCGCCGGAGGCTTCAGTGAAGCGCCTGGCAGTCCATTCGCCGCGGGCGCGGGAACGAGCGCAGTGGTGGCGGCGGATTTCAATGGTGACGGACTGGTGGATCTCGCCGCCGCGAATTCCTCAGACGGCACCGTCACAATTCTTCTCGGCAGCCAGTCGGGGGCGTTCAGGCCCGCGGCCGGCAGTCCGGTCACAGTTGGAATGCTGCCGCAGTCGCTGGTAGTCGCGGACTTTAATCGCGATGGTCTTGAAGACCTCGCAACGGCGAATCGCGGAAACGGCACCGTAACCGTGCTGCTCGGCAACGGATCGGGCGGATTTATAGCCGCGCCCGGAAGCCCGCTCGCCGCTGGCCTCAGCCTCCAGTCTGTCGCCGCCGGTGATCTCGATGGCGACGGCATCGTCGATCTCATCGCTTCCGGCAATAGCGCCGGAGTCACGGTTTTTCCCGGCGACGGAACCGGTGGATTCCGCGCTCCCGCCGCTTTCGGATCCCCCCTGAATTCCGTTTTTTCGGTAGTCGGCGATTTCAACGGCGATGGAATTTCCGATCTCGCTGCTGCGAACTTTCTCAACGGCGGCGTGACCATTCTCTCCGGCGAAATGTCGGATACGATCGCGATGCTGCATGCGGCATCGTCCGGCCCGGTCGCTCCCGGTAGTTCACTCTCCCTGATCCTTGATCTTTCAAATGGCGCTCCGGCCTTCAGCTCCCCCACCGGAACGGTGACGTTCTCTGATGGAACACGCGTTCTGGGCACGGCCAGCGAGAATGCCAGCCCCTTCCTGTTTACGATCCCGAGCCTCACGGCTGGCGCGCACACAATCACCGCCCGTTATTCCGGCGATGCGCATACGCTCGCGATCAGCGCTTCGATGACGATTACCGCCGGGAATTCCAGCGCGGCGCGGCCTCAGCTGATCGCCCACACCACAAGTTCCAGTCTCTCGTCGGTGAC
>DASZVV010000442.1:0-4665 GCA_035546955.1 Bryobacteraceae bacterium | reverse complement strand
AAGGCCATCAGGAGCGTGTACTCGATCAGGTCCTGCCCGTCCTCCTCTTTGACGAAACGCATAATCATGTTCTTCATGTTGTTGTCCTCTTCTTTGTCTGTTGTTGCTAACTGTTCCCGTGATCACTACTGCCGGTTGATTTCGTGACCACGGGATCACGATGGCCTTCCCCGCTATCGGAAGCGAAGGAACTTTGTACAGGACGGTTGCGGCGGAAGACGACCGAATTGTGATCGTCAAAAACAACACGCCAGTCCTGCGAAACTTTGAGTGCGGAGCTCAGCGCCAGCTTCGGAGAGACCACCACGGTATCGATGCCGTAACGGTCGAGGGTCTTATCCCAGCCGACCTGCACATCCAGCAGGCGAAGGTATTCTTCGCCGAATTTGTCGCCGTAGAAGTCGCTGCGGCCGTCAATGAAAACCTTGGTCGACGGATACATCCGGTAAATCAGGTAATCGCCCCACTGATCCTGGGCCCAGATGCGATGCGTCGCCGAAGAGCGAAGCACGGGGATGGCGCCGGCCGGAAAGATTGTCGGGTCGAATTCGGAAACGAAGCGGTCCGCCGGGGGCTTTGGAGCGAAGAGCAGCAGAGCCAGCAACCCCATCGCGGCGGCGCTCGTGAGATAGACCCGTCCGATGCGGTCCGTCGTATCCACACTCGAGCTGGCAGCGCGGAACCAGTCAGCCGTTTTCGCAAGCCATTCGCGGAGCGGCGAGGTGGCGGCCGCGCGGATCGCAGTCACAATGCCTTCCGCGATCAGCGGCGAGGCGGCGATGGAGAACAGCGGCAGATTCCGCACGGCGATCAAAGCAAGATGCGTCCAACCCAGCGTGAGAAGCGCTTCAGCAAAACGGCGCTGGCGAAGTGCCCAGAACGACGATGCCAGCGCGCCAATGATCAGCGGCTCGAAATAAACGGTCGCCGGAGAGTGGAAATCCAGTCCCTGGAACTCGCCGATGTGCTGAAGCAGATAGGGGTCCGCAACATAGGTGGCGATATGCCGGTGCAGCTGCCAGCCGTAAGGATTGATGAAAGTTACGGCGAAACAGGCCGCGAAAGTCTTCAGCCACGGCAGCGTTTTCGAAAGATATTCGCGGCTTCGGGCCGGATCGGCTTCGACGAAAGCATTCAGCAGATGGCCGCCGATGTAGCAGGCGAGCACGAGGAAGACAACGAAAAAGCCGCCATGGAGATTCGTCCAGACGAGAGTCAGCGGGATGAGCCAGCCGAGAAGCTTTGTCCGGCCCTCATCGGCGCGCTGCGTGATGTGCAGCGTGAGAACGAAGAAAAGAATCGTGAAAAGATGGGGCCGCGCCAGCCAATGGATGGAGCAGCCCCCGGTCGCCAATAGGGTGACGGCTATGGCTACCAAACCGTTGTCGCACTTCCGGCGAATCAGGCGAAACATGGCTACTGAAGCGAGGCAGATAACCAGCGTGCTGGCCAGAACCACCGCAGCCATTCCACCGCTCCGGAACAGAAGAGCGAAAATTGTGTCCCACAGCCACTCCCAGGCAAACCAGGGAGCGCCGGGGCGAGAGAACGAAAACAGATCCGTATGGGGAATTTGATGATGACTGAGAATCCATTCGCCGGTGCGGAGATGCCAGCCGGTATCGCCATCCGCGAGCAGAGTGCGCGCCCCGGAAAGCTTTACAAAAAGGAACAGCACCGGCATCAGGAAGGCCACATCCGTAAGCGACGGAAGGAACCGGGCGATTGCTGGCACGCGCGCAGGCGCGGCGGCGCTTACGGACGCGGCGGTATTCGCGGCCGTCAGACCCTCCTCTCTCGTCACTGGAAGCGGCATCAACATGGCAGACTCAGTTCACAAGCTCCGAAATCGGACTGGAAGAGCGGCCGGCGCCGGCCCAGATGCGCCCGGCGTCTTCCACAAAACGCATCGTGTTAACTTTCAGGGCCACGTGTGATTGACCGTTTTCGCCCGCAATGACACGAACTACGGTGGAATCGCAGCGAATCACCCGGGGAGCGAACACGCCCTCCGATGGCAGTTCCAGTTCAACGCGCAAAGCGGAGCCGGCAGCGGGCACAGGAGAAGGGCGCGTCCAGCGCAGGAGCAGCCCATTGCGGCTGATGTTCTCAGTGGTCCCACCGGAATTTTCCGATACGAATCCCTGATTTACGATCCGGCAGGTCAGCCGGAGATCCACACGCGATGTGCTTCGCCGATCCATTTTAGGTTTCACTACGTTCGAATCTATCGGGTTAGGGCGGAGTTAACAATACCGAATTTGGGTTGCATTACCGCACTAACCCGGGTTGTCGCCATTCCATTTACACCGGGAAGGATACTTCCGTAAATACTGATTTGTATACCATTTGTAAACATCCGGCGAGGTGGGATGGAAGCGTGTAACTCGAAAAAAACCGGGAAATTATCAACGAATTGTGAAGACGTAAAGGAGGGGGTGTTATCTGTCGTTAGTAATCCATTTCAAATTTTGTTAAGGTCAAAAAAGTACTAGCGGTTAATCCTCCCCCATGGTAAGATTTATCCTATGTCAACCGTTCTGTTGTGTGCTGACGAACCGATCCTTGCGGAGGGACTGCGCCGGATCCTCGAAAATGCCCCTGGACTGGAATTGGCGGGATGCTGCCCGAAACCGGAGGATCTTCGGGAGCAAATTGAAGCCATTCAGCCGGACATTCTTCTGGTGGATCTCACGGCAGACGTCACGTTTTCCGTGCTCAGCGGGCTTCGCGAAGTGGTATCCACCTCGCGTATCGTTCTCTGGGTTCACGCGATCTCGACGGAACTCGCGCTGCAGGCGATGAGTCTCGGAGTGCGGGGAATACTCCGGCGCACGCTGCCGGTGGATACTCTGGTTCGGTGCCTGATGCGGGTGAACGAGGGCGAACTCTGGTTCGAAAAAGCACTCACGGACAGCATCATGACCGCGAACAGTTACTCGCTGACGCGGCGTGAAGGCCAGTTGGTGGCGCTCCTGTCGCAGGGACTTAAGAACAAGGAAATCGCTTATCAGCTCAGCATTTCGGAGGGCACGGTGAAGGTTTATATGTCGCGCCTGTTCCAGAAACTGGGCGTGAAGGACCGATTCGAGCTCGCGCTCTATGGATTGCGCAATCTGGCGCCTGGCTCGAAAGTCACCGAAGCATCCTCGGTTTCCGCCGCAAAGCGCCGGAATGCTCCTCTGTGGCAGCCGCCGCGTTCGTTCTTTGTGGAACGCATGCCGGCCACATCCGAGACGGCAGCGCCGCGTCCGGCCGCCAGTCAGTTCAAGTTTTAAGCTTTCGGAACCCGGCCCGTCAGGCCGTGATTCGCAGAGACTCGATGTTCTCGATGACCTGCTCCAGCAGCTCGTCCGTCCGCGCCATCATAGTGCGGAGCGACTGAACAGAGCGGTCCTGCACCTCAAAACGGCGATCGGTCTCCACTTCGAGCTTTCTCGAGAATTGTTCCATCGCGGCGTTGAGCTCGGCTTTTGTAACAAAGTTATCGCCGCCTGCGGTTCGGGAGGTCAGGCGTTCGAGCGGGGCAATCAGTATTTCAATGCGCTTTTCCATGCGGATGAGGCGCTCTTCCACAAGATCGAGCCGCAGCCATTTTTCTTCAAATACAGGGTTAGAAGCAGAGGCGGAACTGGCCGGAGTAGTTTTGCGGTCAGTTGAATTCATGGGGCGTTCGGTCGCGGTCCTTTGCTCTTGAGTTGGGTTAACGGTGGGAGACTGCCTCGGAAGGTCTGCTTCTCCTCCTGGAGCGAGGACGTCAAAGGCCTTCACAATGCCGTAACCCACCCCCGCTACAATCAGGAGTGATTTGCCCAATTCCGCTAATGCCCGTTTCAACAAGTACCGATTATAGAGATGGATGAATGGATAAGTACATATGGATAGGTACTCCTGAATCGGTACATCAGTACCACCCGTTTATTACAGAAAAAACTGAAATCATTAGCTAAAGATGCTAGGATAACCCCTATGGATCAGAGGGCGGGCGCTGCCGTTCGTTATCCGGACGGGGACGCATGGGCGGAGATGCTGGCCGGTATTTGTGAGAAAAATGCCCGGCTCACCGAGGTGGTGTCCCAGAAATGGCCAGCGCGGCGAAGCGCAGCGCCTTTGCTCGCCGAACTGGAGCGCGAACGTTCGCGGATTGCGCGGGAGCTGCATGCGGGTGCCGGTCAGCCGCTCGCCGGCATCAAGATTCACCTCGAAATTCTCGAAGAGTTCGCCGCGGCCATCCCGGATGCCGCCACCATGGATTCGGCGCGCATGACAATTGACCGGCTGCAAACGCTGGCGGAGCAGGCGCTCGGGCAGGTGCGCGCGGTCTCGCACCGGTTGCACCCGCCCGAGTGGCAGGAGATGACGCTGGACCGGGCGCTGGAGTCGCTGGCGGATTCGAGCGGTCTCGCGGGGCTGCGGCTCACCAAAAGCCTGCCTGCGCTCGCGGAAGAACCGTCGCACGCGGCAAAAGTTCAGATTTACCGCTGTGCGCAGGAGTGTATTTCGAATATTGTGCGGCACTCCGGCGCCACGGAGGCATCCATTTCCCTTCGGGCTGAAGAGGGCAACGTGGTGCTGACGGTAACCGATAACGGACGCGGGTTCGACACGGGCGCCGCGAGCGGCGGCATCGGGCTGAAGGCGATCTCCGAAAACGCACAGTCGCTG
>DASZVV010000441.1:0-20054 GCA_035546955.1 Bryobacteraceae bacterium | reverse complement strand
GCTTCAGAAACTTCCAGAACTACAGACTGAGGGTTAAAGTATTGTGTTCTTGAGATCGGTCAGAGGCAGACCTGCCCCCATTAAGTGCGTAGAGCCCGTAGAGGCCTTTGAAGGGTTGGTCGGGCTGCCGGGATTTGAACCCGGGACCTCTTGCACCCCAAGCAAGCGCGCTAGCCAGGCTGCGCCACAGCCCGAAACTTCCAGTTTACACCGCGATGCTGTCCGCTTTTCTGCCCGCAATCCAATACCTCAATATGCCACCATAGCTATTTGATACTCACCCTGACCATGAACCCGGCGATCGACCGTACGATCGCCGTCGATCGACTTGCGTTCGATGACCGCGCCTACATCCTTTCGTCCAACGATTCCGCCGGCGGACGCGGCATCAACGCCTCCGTTGTCATTCATAATTTCGGCGGCAAAACCCTCGCAGTCCTGCCCGCGGGCGGCGAACCTGCGGCCCGCTTCGAGAAATTCATGGATCACTGCGGCTTTCCGGTCGCCACCGTTCCCATCCGTAATGACATTCGCCTGAACCTCACCATCACGGACCGCAACGGCCTGACGGTCAAGCTCAACGAAGCCGGCCCGCGCCTCGATCGCGAAGAAGTCGCCAATGTCGAATCCACTGTCGAAGCCTATCTCGGCTCCGCCACCTGGCTCATGCTCTGCGGCAGCCTCCCGCCCGGCGTCCCCACCGATTTCTATGCGCAGCTCATCACCCGTGCGCGCAAGAAAAACGTTCGTACGCTGCTCGATACCGATGGCGACGCCCTCTTTCGCGGCATCGAAGCCGAGCCCACGATCGTGACACCGAACCAGCAGGAAGCCGAGCACCTGCTGGGCACCGTACTCCTCACGCGATCGAGCGCGATTACCGCCGCGCGGCGCATCCAGTCGATGGGCGCGCAGTCCGTCGTGCTTTCGCTTGGCGCACGGGGCGCGCTGGGCGCATCGGGTACTTTTCTTTGGGAGGCGATTCCGCCGCGCATTGAAGCGATCTCGCCAATCGGTGCGGGTGACGCGATGGCGGCCGCCGTTCTCTGGTCCATCGAGAATAGCGAAGATTTTCCGCAGGCACTGGCGTGGGGAGTCGCCACCGGCACCGCGTCGGCGAAGCTTCCCGGCATTCAATTCGCCACGCTGGAGCAGGCCCGCGCGGTTCGCGGAGATGTGGATCTTCGCCGGATAGAAGCCTGACCACGGCAACCCAGCACGGCCGGCCCCGCGACGGATTTTTCCGGTCGGCCGGCATTGTCTCCGCCGCGGTGGCCGTCAGCCGCATTACCGGACTCATTCGCGAGAGCGTGCTGAGCTGGCTTTTCGGCGCCGGCGCCACCTTCGACGCCTACAGCATCGGATACCGGATCGCCAATCTCGCGCGCGATCTTTTTGCCGAAGGCGCACTCGCCTCCGCATTTGTTCCCACATTCACGCGCTATCTGACCACCAGAAGCCGCGAAGAAGCGCAGGAACTTTCGAATATCACCGGAACGCTGCTCATCGTGATTGTGGGAGCAATTTGCGCGGTGGGCATGCTGTTCGCCGGGACCTTCGTCGAAATTCTGGCTCCCGGATTCCACGCCGTGCCCGGCAAATTCGAGCTCGCTACACGGATGGTGCGGACGATGTTCCCGTTCCTGCTCCTCGTCGCCATGGCCGCGCAGGCGCAGGGCATTCTCTTTGCGTGCGGAAGATTCGGCATTCCCTCGGTTTCTTCCAGCATGTTCAACATCGGCTCGGTGATTTCCGGGCTGATCCTCGGCTACTGGCTGGGGCCGCGCCTCGGCATCTCGGTGGTGCAGGGCATGGCTTACGGTATTCTGGTCGGCGGCGCCGCACAGCTTTGCTTTCAATTGCCCAGCGTGTGGCGCGTGGGGTTTGCCTGGTGGCCGCAGTGGGACCTGCATCACGAAGGAGTCCGGCATATTCTGCGGCTGATGGGTCCCGCGATTCTGGGCGGCGCCGCCCTTCAAATTAATCTGCTGGTCAATACGAACATCGCCGCCGGCCTGCGGGACAGCGCCGGTCACGTGCTGAACGGCCCGGTGAGCTGGCTCTCCTACGCGATGCGCTTCCAGCAGCTGCCGATGGGCCTGTTCGGCGTCTCCATCGCTTCCGCCACGCTCCCGCGCATTTCGAAATGCGCCGCGCAGGGGGACTTCGCTGCCTTCCGTGCCTTACTCTCACGCTCGATTGTGACGGGGCTTCTGCTCACAATTCCTTCCGCCATCGGGTTGCTCCTTCTTGGCGAAAGCATGATCGGCATCGTGTATCAGCATGGGCGATTCGTTGCTTTCGATACGCACCAGACAAGCGTTGCCCTCTGGTGCTACGCGCCTGGACTCGCCGGTTACGCCGCCGTTAAACTGCTTGCGCCCGCATTCTACGCACTGGGCGATGCGCGCACGCCCATGCTGGTCAGCCTGTTTTCCGTGCTGGTGAATGCGGTGGCCGCAGTCACCCTGGTGCATTCGTCACGTCTCGGCTTTGCGGGCCTTGCGCTTTCGCTCTCTCTGGTTTCCATATTCAATGCCGTGGTGCTCGCCACGCTGATCCGCCGCCGCACCGGTGGTATCGACGGACGTACAATCGCGTCCAGCGCGATGCGCATCCTCGTCGCCGCGGGGGTGATGGCCCTCGCTGTGCGTGGCGTGACGCTCGGTGCACATGCCGCGCTTGCTTCCGTGAAGCTGGCGCGTATTGCGGACGTGGCGCTCGGCGTTCCCGTCGGAGCTCTCACCTACTTCGGCGCCGCCTCTGCCCTCGGAATTCCGGAGATTCACGAAGCGCGCGAAGCGCTCCTGCGCCGCCTGAAAAAAACCCGTTGATTGCTGCCTTTTTACACCGATTTGTTAAACTGATTGCCGATGCTCCCCGATATTCAGCACGCGATCCGTTTGCAGATTCTCGATGACCGGGTTACCGCGCTGACAAAGGAAATTGCCACTCTTCCAAAGCACATCGCCGAGATTGAAAAGAAGCTGGAATCGCACCTGCGGCGGCTGGATCACGATAAGGCCGCGCTGGTGGGCAACCTGAAGGACCGCAAGCGTCTCGAAGGCGACATCCAGACCCACGACCAGAAGATCTCCAAACTCAAGGGCCAGATGATGGAGGCGAAGACGAACGAACAGTATCGCGCCTTCCAGCAGGAAATCGACTTCGCGGGGCAGGAAATACGCAAGGCCGAAGACCGCATTCTGGAGCTGATGAGCGAAGCCGAGCCGCTGGACCGTAACGTCAAGGCCGCGGAAGCATCGCTCGCGAGTGAGAAGAAGCTGGTGGAGCAGGATAAGGCGGAGGCGCGTGAGCGCACCGCGGCGGACCAGAAAGAAATCGAAACCCTCAGGGCAGAGCGCGCCGGAATCATGGCGCAGATGACACCTTCGGTGGCCGCGAATTACGAGCGCATCCGCAAAGGCCGGGGCGTTGCGGTCAGTGAAGTTTCCTCCGGCCGCTGCAGCAAATGCAACATCGCGCTTCGCCCTCAGTTCTTTCAGGAACTGAAGAAGGGCGATCAGATCATGACGTGCGAAAGCTGCGGACGCATTCTCTACTACAATCCGCCGCAGGCAGTAGAAGATCTGGGTGGACGCCGCATCAACATGAGCGCGGGCACGGGCGTGGACGCCGACGCGTAACGGTTACCGCAGAAACCGGGAAGCCAGTACCGCAAGGCCCGCCACAATCAGATTGCGGAACAGGAATCGCGATTTTTTCGGCCGTTCCTCGGCGGCGGCAAAAGTGGGCGCGGGCACTTTCACCGGCGGCTCGTCGCGCCGCATTGCCTGCTGCAGCTGGGATTCGAAAGCCCTCGGTGCGGGTTCGGCCGCGGTGGGCGGGATGAGCTGAGTCCGTTCGCAGAGCTTTTCAATCGCGGCCACCAGGCGCTGCAGGTTGTGATCGGTCTCGGCCGCGCGCGCATTCAGGGCTTCAATCGACCCGGCCTGTTCGGCCAGAGTTTTCTCGATCGCGCCGATACGGGACGAAATCCGGTCATCGATGGCGCGTTCGAAGACGTGCAGCATCCGCTCGCGCGATTGCTCGATCTCGGCCGAGAACCGGCTGCGCAGATCTTCCGTGCGGGCAGCGACGGTCCGCTCCACAATCTCCGGAATCTCCGCGCGAGTCTGCTCCACGTCGCGCTGCACGGCGGCCACAGATTCCAGGGCACGGCGCTCGGCGCTCGTGACCTGCTCGCGGAGGATCTCGAGATCGCGTGTCTGCTCGTCGATCCGGCGTTCCAGATCCGCCAGGGCGGCCGCATAGCCGGGGGGCACTGTTGCAGGCGCGTGCCGGATGCCATCCACTACATCTTCGAGCCGCTCCACGCGTTCCAGCAGCGGTTCAATATCGAGGACTTCGTCGCGGGATGTCACGGCTAATGGAGCAGGTGGCGGAGGCGGCAGAGGAATCGCGGGACGGTAGCGCACGGCGCGCGGACCCGGGATGCTGCGCGTGCGGCCGGAAGTCAGGCCCACTGCCAGGCCGGTGCCCGCCGCGATCGCGAGACCTCTGAGGATTACGTTCGCCATTCGTCAGGCAATGGCGCGGTCGGCAGCCTGCGCGGCGCGGCGCGAGAGAAGCGAATACATGCCGAAGATCGCGGCAGAGTAGAAGAGATCGCCCGCCAGAGTGCGTCCCCAGTACGGGATCGCCTCAATGTAGCAATTGAGCAGGCCGGCCAGGTTGGGCGTATAGTAATGCGTTGCGCTGCGCGAGAGTTCCAGCCATGTTCCGAAATTGCTGATCAGGAAAAACTGCGCGCTGCAGAGAAGCGATGCAGCGCCCACCCGCATCATGCTCATATTGCGAACCAGCCGCTGGCCGATCCACACGTTGATCATGAAGCTCGCGTAGATCAGCGGAGAACCGAACGAGTAGCCGCTGTGAGCGCCGCCCGCCGCGCCGACAATCGGGTCGGTCGCGATCATCACCGCGAGCGGAATCAGATACGCGAGCCAGCCGCCGATGCGCGACCCGGCGAACAGACACGAACCGCCCACCGGCGTGAAATTCGGCGGATGCGGAACCAGCCGGCCCAGAGCGCTGAGCACGGTCAGCGCGATGGCGTAGTTGCGGGAAGGGTTCTGAGAGCGCATTTTCTTTCCTCTTATGTTAACTCCTGGCCGGAGCCCACGGTCAGCCCTGCTGACCGGTCCCGGACGAGGCGGCATTGGGGTCCCAGAGATTCTCCGGGGCGCCCAACTCAAGGCTTGTCCAGCGGCTCCAGATGAACAGGGCATCGCTCAGGCGGTTCAGATATTTCACGATTTCGGGCTGCACCGCCTCCCGCGCCGAGAGCGTGACGCAGATGCGTTCGGCGCGGCGGCAGACGGTCCGGCAGACGTGCAGTTCCGCGTTGAGACGCGATCCGCCTGGCAATACGAAAGATCGCAGCGGCGGGAGGGCTTCGTTCATGCCATCCATTTCGCGCTCGAGTTGCGCGGTTTCGGCCTCTGTGATGCGGGCCTGCTTCGGATGCAGATCCTGCGGCAGTGTGGCGAGTTCGGAACCAAGGTTAAAGAGCTCGTTCTGCACTCGCCGCAGGATTTCCCCGAGCGCCGCGAGACCCGGCGCGCGCGGCGTGAGTTCCATCGCCGATTCGCGCGCCAGTCCCAGGAAGCTGTTCAGTTCATCCACCGTGCCGTAAGCCTCGATCCGCAGATCGTCTTTCGGCCGCCGCTGGCCGCCCACGAGCGAAGTTTCGCCTGAATCCCCGCGCCGCGTGTAGACGCGATTGATGGCGAGGCGCGGCGAATCGAAGGGCTTTTCACTCATGGCCGTCACCTCGCCCGCGCGAGACTCCATTTCAGTCCCGCCACCACGTTCAGCAGCGGAGCGGGAAAGCCGTAGATCTCCTCGTATCGCTGATCGAGCGCGTTGCGGAGATTGGCGTAAGCGGTGAGGTTGTGGACCACCCGCACGTTCACGTTCAGCCCCACGTTCTGATAACCGGGATTCCAGAAACGACCCTCGGATGCGCCGTAGTTCGGCTCCACATCGAGGGTATGGCTGCGCCAGTAGCCCGTCAGATTCGCCGTCACCCGGCCCTCATGTACGCTCGCGACGAAAGTGCCTGAATTCCGGGGACGCCGGAACAGCGGCTGGCCGAGGTAGTAATCAGCCTGCACCAGATCGCTGCTGCCGCTCAGCGCGAGCGCTTCCGTCTGGAGCCACGTATAGCTCGCGTCGAGCGAGAGCCAGCGCGCGGGACGCACCTGCATGGTGGTCTCGATTCCTTCGGTCAGCGCGTTCGCCAGATTGCCCGTGGAGTACTGGCCCAGCAGGGAAAGCGAGCCGCCCAGCGAAACGATCAGATCCTGGTAGTGATTATGGAACCAGGTTGCGTCAACGGCGAGTTTGCCGCTCAGGAACTGGTGATTGATCCCGGCGTCATAGCTGCGCGTCTGTTCCGGGCGCAGCGCCGGGTTATCCGTGAACGCGATATCCGAACCGCCCGGCGGACGAATCCCGGTGCTGTAGGAGCCATGCAGCCGGGTGGTGGGCGACATCATCAGCGCCGCGCCGATCTTCGGACTGATTTTCGTCTCCGTGCGCGCAGGGAAGTCCGGGCGCGGTGGAAATCCGAACTGATCGCCGGGAACGAGCGGCGTGTCGAATCTTTCCGCCCGGTAACCGGCGTTCACGAAAAGACGGCCGATCGTGATTCGGTTCTCCATATATTCGGCGATATCGTTCCGGCGCAGCAGAAACGCGGAGCCGTCGGATGTGTTGACGAACGTGTTGCGCATTTCCTCGCGCTCGTATACATAGCCGGCCGCCATCGTCCAGTATTTATCGATGTTCCATGTCGCGCGCGCTTCGCCGTTTCCGGTCAGATCTTTGTTGAAGCTCGGGCCATACGGGCTCAGATAGAGGCTGTTGTTCCAGAAAAACCCGGCCGTCAAATCAAGGAGAAGAGTGTTGCCGAGCTGATTGCTGTAGTGGGCGCCGTAAGTCGAGGTATTGTTCTTCTCACGCGAAACCAGATCGATCCCCGGATACAGGCCTTCCGGATTGGAACCGAACGCGCCCGGCTCGCCCACCTCGTTGGAGGTGAAATCGCCGAACATCGAAAGCTTCTGTGTTCGCCAGCGATGGTCGAGCGCGAAGAGCGCATTGTCATCGCGATAATCGCTGTTTGGCACAGGGCCGTTTGCCAGCAGGCTGGAGAGCGACGCGGCGATTCCCCAGCCGCGCGAAATCATCGTTTCGCCGCTGATGGCGAAATGGTTCTCGTCATGCGTGCCGCCTTCTGCTACCAGATCGAGCGCCGGACCGTCTTCCGGATTCCGCGTCTCGATGCTCACCGCGCCTCCCACCGCATAAGAGCCGTAAATGGCCGACTGCGGACCGCGCGCCACCTGGATTTCTTCAATCGCATCCGAAGGCAGATGCGCAAAGTCGAATAGTCCCCCGTAATAAAAGCTGTTCAGCGGAACGCCGTCCAGCAACACCACCGTATCGTTCGCATTGCTGCCGCGCAAAAACAGATCGGTCACTGACCCGCGCGGGCCGTTCTGCGCGAAGACCATGCCGGGCAGCGTGCGCAGCACGTCGGCCGCCTGCGCTTCGTTCCGCTCGCGGAGATCGGCGCTCGTGACGACGCTCACTTCCGTTCCCTGCTGGCTGGCCGTTGCATCAATCGCCGACGCGGTCACCGCAACCGATTCGCTGACCGCCGCGAGCGGCATGGCGATGAGGGCCGTTCCCGCGGTGACAGTAGTGGTCTGGAATCCCTCCGCTGCCGCGCGCACTTTCAGATTTTCGTAGAGAGGCGAAACGTAGAGATCGAACTCGCCGAGATCATTCGTGTCCTGCCGGGTGATCACGCCGAGTGGCCCCACCACGGCTACCTGCGCGCCTGCAATTCCTTTCCCTGAAGGGTCAACCACCATCCCCTTCACTTCCGCGGCGGAGGCCTCAAAAGCACACACCGCAAGGGCGAGCGCGCACACAACTATCCTGGATGCTTTCATATTCGGGCAGCCCGGAGCTGCCGTCCTTTCCGCCTCAACGTTTTTGGCCGCGGGACGACAAAATTGTCCGCGGATCACGAAGGCCGGTCTCCTGACTCGCGCGTCATCGGCTTCCGTTCGCCTTCCCATCCGGTGAAGGACAGTGGCCTGTGAACGGGTCCTCGGCGCTTACAGTGGCGGGGCCGTGCCGGATTCTCACCGGCTTCCCAAATACAACGCCAGCGTGCTGCTGAAGCAATTTCAGCCTAACATGGTGACGGCACAACGCGGGGATGCGTGCAGGGCGGAATCAGAAGTCGTCGGAGAACGCGACATCGCCCGTAACGGCCACCTGATAGGCGGATACGCGGCGCTCGAAGAAGTTAGTGAGTTCCTGCACATCCTGGAGCTCCATGAAATCGAACGGATTGCGGGAGCCGAAAATCGGCGCGATGTGCAGGGCTTCGAGGCGGCGGTCCGCAATGTATTGCAGGTATTCGCGCATGCCGTTGATCGAGAGTCCGCTCACGCCAAGGCTCAGGGTGTCTTCGGCGAACGTGAGCTCGCAATCCACCGCTTCGCGCAGCATCTCGGTCACGCTCTGGTTGAACCCCTCGTCGAAAAGATCCGGCCGCTCCGAGCGCACGGTTGCGATCACCTGCAGAGCGAAATCGATGTGCGCGCTTTCATCGCGGAAGACCCAACTCGTCCCGGTTGCGAGACCCTGCAGCAGGCCGCGCGAGCGCATGTAATAGACGTAGGCGAACGCCGCGAAAAAGAACAGGCCTTCAATGCAGGCCGCGAAGCAGACCAGATTCAGCAGGAAAGCTTTCATCTGATCGTCGGTGCGGATTTCCTGCAGTTCGTTAATGGAATCGATCCACTTGAAGCAGAATTCGGCCTTCTTGCGGATAGAGGGAATATTCTCGACCGCTGCGAATGCTTCGCCGCGCTCGTTCGGATCGCTGACGTAGGTGTCGAGCAGCGTCAGATAGAACTGCACGTGCAGCGCTTCTTCATAAAGCTGCCGCGAGAGATACATGCGGGCTTCCGGCGAGTTCACATGCTTGTAGAGGTTCAGCACCAGGTTGTTGCCCACAATGCTGTCGCCCGTTGCGAAGAACGCTACCAGCCGCTTGATCAGGTGCTGCTCGGCGGGTTTCATCTTCGACCGGAGATCGGTGACGTCGGTCGAGAAATCCACTTCCTCCACGGTCCAGGTGTTTTTGATTGCCGTCTTGAACATTTCGAAAAAGACGGGATACTTCATCGGGCGAAGCGTGAGATCGAAGCCGGGGTCGAGAATCATGTTACTGGCAGGCCTCGCAGGATTCGGGATTTTCGAGCGAGCAAACCACTGCCTTGATGGCGCTTTCTTTGGTGACGGGCACGGTTGCCTTGGATATCTTTGAGGCCGGACGCGAACGCAGATAATACGTAGTCTTCAGGCCTTTCTTCCAGGCGTACATGTACATGGAGGAAAGCCGTCCGATGTTCGGGCTTTCCATGAAGAGGTTGAGTGACTGGCTTTGGTCGATGTAGGCGCCGCGGTCGGCTCCCATATCGATCAGCGACCGCATTGGCACTTCCCAAACCGTGCGGTAGACCTCGCGCATCGCGGCCGGAATCTCGTGCATCCCCTGCACGGAACCTTCGGAAAGCTTCAGGCGGTTACGCGTGTCTTCATTCCACAGGCCGAGTTCCTTCAGGTCCGCCGCGAGATAGCGGTTCACCTGGATGAAATCGCCGGAAAGGGTTTCGCGCTTGAAGAGATTGGAAATCTGCGGTTCGATGCACTCATAGCAGCCGGCGATGGAGGCGATCGTTGCCGTGGGCGCGATGGCAATCAGCAGGGAATTGCGCAGGCCGGTTTTCCGGACGCGCGCCCGCAGAGCATCCCAACCCAGCCTGGCGGACGGCGTGATGCCCCACGCATCGAACTGCAGATCGCCCTTCGCGGCGCGTGTTTCGCTGAACGATTCATGCGGCCCCGCCTTTTCCGCCAGATCGCAGGAGGCGTTCAGCGCATGATAGTAAATCTCTTCCTGAATGCGGCTCGAAAGCGTTCGCGCTTCTTCCGAATCGAACGCGATCTTCATCTGGAAGAACACGTCCTGCAGACCCATCAGGCCCAGCCCCACCGGCCGCCAGCGATTGTTAGAAACCTTCGTGCCGGGAATCGGATAGTAGTTGATGTCGATCACGCGGTCGAGGAACGGTACCGCGCGCCGCACTGTCGCGGCGAGCTTTTCGAAATCGAACTTGCCATCCGTCACGTGCCGGGAGAGATTGATGGAGCCGAGATTACAGACCGCGGTTTCCTCAAGCGATGTCACTTCCGTGATCTCCGTGCAGAGATTCGAAAGATGAACGACGTTCTTCGCGAGGCCCGTCTGGTTCGACTTCCGGTTGCAGGCGTCTTTGAACGTCATCCAGCCGTTGCCGGTTTCGGCCAGGGTGCGCATCATGCGCGAGTAGAGATCGCGCGCTTTCACCTGCCGTTCGTAGAGGCCGCCCGCTTCAGCCTCGGCGTAGGCACGCTCGAACGACTCGCCGTAAAGATCGGGGAGATGCGGCACTTTAGACGGATCGAAAAGCGACCACATCTCGTCCGCTTCCACGCGTTTCATGAACAGATCGGGAATCCAGTGCGCGAGATTGAGGTTGTAAGTGCGGCGGGCTTCGTCGCCCGTGTTGTCGCGAAGTTCGAGGAACTCCTCCACATCGGCGTGCCACGGCTCGAGATAAACGCAGCAGGCGCCTTTCCGTTTGCCGCCCTGATTGACGGCGGAAACCGACGAATCGAGAGTCTTGAGCCAGGGGGTGATGCCGTTCGATTTTCCATTCGTCGCCTGGATCAGCGATCCGCGCGAGCGAATCCGGTGGTAAGCGAGCCCGATGCCGCCCGAAAACTTGGAAAGCATGGCTACGTCTTTGTAGCGGTCGTAGATCGACTCCAGATGATCGTCCGGCGAGTCAAGCAGAAAGCATGAGGACATCTGCGAATGCACCGTGCCCGAGTTGAACAGCGTGGGCGAGCTCGGCAGATATTCCAGCGCCGAAATCAACTGATAGAAGCCGATCGCTTCGGAAACCGTCTGCGAAAGCCCGCAGGCAACGCGCAGGAAAAAGTATTGCGGGGTTTCGATCACCGCGCGCGTCATGGGGTGTTTCAGCAGGTAGCGGTCATAGACCGTGCGGATGCCAAAGAATTCGAAACGGTCGGAATTCAGCTCGTCGATCGCGCTGTTGAGCTTGCGCGCGTTCGAGCGAACAAACTCCGCGGTGACCGGCGAGATCAGCTTCGACTGAAATCCAGCTTCGATCGACTGCGAAAAGGAAAAAATGTTCTGGTTCTGGACTTCCTTCTCGATGAACCGCGTGAGCAGGCGCGCCGCGAGCCGGGAGTACTCGGGTTCCTCGGCAATCAGGGACGCCGCCGTCTGGATAGAGAGCGAATCCAGTTCCTTCGTGGTAGAGCCGTCATAGACTCCGCCGATAGTCTTGATGGCGACGCGCATCGGGTCGATGCTGGTCAGCCCGACCGCGCTCCGCTCGATGGCGCGGATGATTTTATCGACCGAGACCGGTTCGTACGAGCCGCTGCGCTTGCGCACGCGCATGCTCGTGGCCGGGGTCTCGGCGTGGATTCCGGGGATGAGTTCGACGGGCTGAGCCGCGGTTGCCATTCGGTACCTTCCTGGGTTTTGCCGGGCAGGGAAGGGGGACCGCACAGATCGGCGGCACCAGCCCTTCCCTCGGGGCTCGTGACAATACGGCGTCATCGCCGGCTGCAGGCAGGTCTTCGGGCTTACAGGCGCGGATGGGCGTCCACCTACCGGCCGCCGCTTCCCGGCTGGACTCCCTCCGGCCAGTGCTCTGATGACGGCTTTCGTTCCTGCTTACCGCTGCGGGGCAGCCCCGGAATTGCACCGGGTTCCCTCTTCACTCCAAAAGGTCGGAGAACCGGCAGCAATGTCAATATACGGTGTGTGGTGGCGGTGTGTCAACAAGTAATTGTGGTGTTGCGCCAATGCCAATCGAATCAATGGCCTTACTTCGATCACGCCGCTCTGCATCTGGCAATCTGCGAAAGGTTCCTGCCGCGGGCGTTCAGACCCATAACTTTCAGCGTGCCACCGGCCTTGGCGACGAGCGTGAACCCCGACGCCAATTCGCGAGTGTTCAGTTTGGTGCCCTTCATTCGCCCCCCTCGATGTTATCGCGACGCGAACTGGTCACCGGGTTCGGCCACGAAGCGAGCGTCAGCGAGCGCCGGTCGAGATATAACAGCGCAGGTTTACTACGTTTCATCCCTCTCCGTTAAGATCGATACAGATGAATTCCACGGTTAATCTCTTCATTAACGGCGCATGGACACCGGGTCTTCGCGGTGAGACGCTTCCCGTCATCAGTCCGGCTACCGGCGAGCCGGTTCGCAGCGTTGCCAAAGCGGAAAAATCGGATCTCGATCTCGCCCTCGACGCCGCCGAAAAAGGTTTTCACGTCTGGCGGAAGATTTCTGCGTTCGAGCGCTCGAAGATCATGCGCAAAGCCGCTGAGCTGATGCGCGCGCGAGTCGAAGACATCGCGCCCATCATGACCACCGAGCAGGGCAAGCCACTCGGCGAAGCGCGGCTCGAAATTCTCTTTGCGGCCGATGTGATCGAGTGGTTTGCCGAAGAAGCCCGCCGCGCCTACGGACGTGTCATCCCGCCGCGCATGGAGGGCGTCTATCAGTTGGTCGTGAAAGAGCCGGTTGGACCGGTGGCAGCATTCTCGCCGTGGAACTTCCCGATCAACCAGGCGGTCCGCAAAATCAGCGCCGCGCTTGCCGCGGGATGCTCCATCATCCTGAAAGGCCCCGAAGAGACTCCCGGGTCTGTCGCGGAACTCATCCGCGCCTTTGCCGATGCAGGCGTGACTCCCGGCGCAGTCAATCTCGTCTTCGGCGTTCCGGCGGATATTTCGAATTACCTGATTCCGCATCCGGTGATCCGCAAGATTTCCTTCACCGGATCGACCGCCGTCGGCAAACAACTCGCCGCACTCGCCGGACTCCACATGAAGCGCGTGACGATGGAACTCGGTGGCCACGCGCCCGCCATTATCTTCGATGACGCCGATCTCGACGTCGCCGCGAAAATCCTGGCGGCCAGCAAATACCGCAACGCCGGGCAGGTCTGCGTTTCGCCTACGCGCTTTCTCGTCCAGAAAAAGGTGTACGACAAGTTCGTCGACAAATTCGCCGACGCGAGCAAAAAGATCAAGGTTGGCGATGGGCTTGCGCCCGACACGACCATGGGTCCGCTGGCCAACAGCCGCCGCGTCGCCGCGATGGAAGAACTGGTGGGAAACGCCGTCGAGCACGGCGGAAAACTGCAGACAGGCAGCGGCCAGCCCGCGAGCAAGGGCTACTTCTGGCAGCCCACCATCATCGAGAATCCCTCGCGCGAGAGCAAAGTGATGAACCAGGAGCCGTTCGGTCCGGTGGCTGTGATGATCCCCTTCGAGAGCTTCGACGATGCCGTGAACGAGGCGAACCGGCTGCCCTACGGACTCGCGGCATACGCTTACACGAAATCCGCGCGCACCGCGAACCTGATCGGCGCCGCGATTGAGAGCGGCATGGTTTCGATCAACCACTATGGTCTTGCGCTGCCGGAAACGCCATTTGGAGGCGTGAAGGATTCGGGCTACGGCTCAGAGGGTGGCTCGGAAGCGATCGAGGCTTACCTCAACCACAAATTCATTTCGCAGGCCGGACTTTAAGCGGGCTTGACGGGCGCCGTTGCGTGCCGCTTCAGGATCACTGGCAGGTTCTGCGCGAACACACTCCGCGCCACCACCATGTCGCAGCCGGCATCCTGCGCCTGCAGCTTGAGGTCGGTCTGGACGTGCGAAACGAAACCAAGCGTGCTCACCCGCTTCGTCTCCGGATTGCCTTTGATTTCGCGAATCAGGCTAATCGGCTCCGCCGTATCGTAATTCAGGTCGAAGATGACCACGGAAGGCTTTTCTTTAACCTTTTCGAGCACGGTATCTTTGTCCTTCACGAACTCCACGGCCATGCCGAATTTCTTCGCCATATCGTGAATCTTTGCGGAAAAGAACAGATCGGTCATTACGGCCAGAATTTTTCTCGGCTGTGCGGTCATGCTGGTTGAAAAAAGAGGAGAAATCGCATGGTATCGCGGCCTCTTCGCTGGATGCAAAAATGGGGCGCCGCGAATGCAGGCGGGTTGCGGGGAAACCGTACGCAAGGCTACCATTGAAGGGCAATGACACCCAACCCGCCCCGCATCGTTCTGCATAAAACAAGCGATTACCGGGAAACTTACGCCAACAGCGTGCAGATCCGCGTGAACCTCTGGGATTTTTTTCTGATGTTCGGAACCATCAATCAAACGGTGCCCGAGCACGTCGAGATTCATAACTTTCAGGGCGTCTATCTGAGCCCGCAGCAGGCGAAGGCGCTGCTCGGCCTGCTCCAGCAGAACGTGAATCAATACGAGTCGGCGTTCGGTGAAATCAAGCTGGAACCGAAAGCCGGCGCCGGGTTCGTGCAGTAGCCGGATGTTTCCGGCGCGGAGACGGGTTCGGCCTCAGTCGTACCTGCTGATCTTCGGAATTGTGGCCTTCTTTCTCGTGATGGCCCACGGTCCGCTCCTCCAGCTTCCTTACTACTGGGATGAAGCGGGACAATTCATCCCGGCGGCTTCCGACCTCTATCATTCCGGCGCACTCATTCCGTACAGCGCGATTCCGAACGTTCATCCGCCGGGTGTGATGGCGTGGCTCGCACTCGCCTGGCGGGTCGCCGGTTACTCCATCGTAACGGCGCGAGTGGCGATGCTGCTGATTGCGGCATTCGGACTGCTCGTCACGTTTCTGCTCTCGATCGAGCTTTCGCGCGGAAGTACCGGCGCGCCGGCTTTCCTCGCGGTGACGCTGCTGTTCCTCTGTCCGCTGTTCTACGCGCAGTCGATGATGGCGCAGCTCGATATGCCCGCGATGGCATTCACGGCCCTGGCGCTCCTGCTGTTTCTGCAGAATCGATTCCGCGCCTGCGCGATTGCCTGCGCGGTTCTCGTGCTGGTGAAGGAAACCGGCGTGGTTGCGCCTCTCGTTTTCGCGGGATGGCTGCTGTTTGAGCGGCGAGCGCCGGGCGATAAACGGCGCAACGTTCTCTGGTTTCTGCTGCCGCTCGGGCTTCTCGCGATCTGGCTGTGCGCGCTGCGGCATTTCACGGGGCACTGGTTCGGCAACGCCAGCTTTACAAAGTACAACGCGGTGGATACTCTCGATCCGGTGCGGCTGCTCTTCGCGCTGGTGCGGAGAGCTTATTACCTGTTCATTGGATCCGGCCACATCATCGGGACGGCGATCGTCTGGTTCGCGTGGAAACGAATGCCGCTGCTGAAGGATCGTCCCTGGCGTATCGCGCTGACGCTGGCGGCGGCCCAGATACTGACGGTGAGCGTGCTGGGCGGCGCGGTGCTCGAACGCTACCTGCTCCCCGTGCTGCCGATTCTTTATTCGGCCTTCGCGCTGGCGGCGGGAGCGCTCAGTCTGGGGATGCGGCGCGTCGCAATCGGCGCGCTCGCGGCCGCATTGATCGCGGCCAATTTCGTCAATCCGCCTTATCCGTTTCCATTCGAGAACAATCTCATGTTCGTGACTTTCACGGATATAGCGCGCAACGCGGCGTTCGCGGCCGATCATTACAATCAGCCGGTCACGACGACGTTTCCGATGACGACGGCGCTCGCGCATCCGCGCAACGGCTATCTGATGCTGCCGCACCGGATCCACGAGATTCCCGATTTCCGGCCGGAGACAATCAATTCGCTGGTGGGCCATCCGCCTCCAGTGATGCTCGTTTATAACACGGAGTTCGATCCGTGGGGCCTGCGCGGGACGAGGCTGTTCGAATGGTTCTTTTCGAAGTATTACGAGTACGAGCGGCCGATGAGCGCGCTCGAGATCTCGCAGTTGCTGAACATGCGAATCGCGCGCGAATGGGAATCGCGCGGATTCTCCATGGCGCTGCTGGTCAACGATGACCTGACTGCACCAGAGCTGTACCGTTAGCTTCAGCCGCGCGCGCTGCCGCGAAAAGCAACAGGGCGGCGACGACGTAAACAATCGCGGCCATCGCGATTGCACCGCCGAGTCCGTAAATTCCCGAGAGCCACGCGATCGCAAGAGGAGCGAGCCCGCCGCCCCCAAGCCACCCGACGGTGTTCATCATGCCGGCCGCGGAGCCGCGTGCTTCGGGACGGATCACATCGAAGACGGAGGCGAAGATGTTCGCGTCATAGAGGCCTTTGAAGAAACCCCAGAGGGTGAGCGCAACGATCAGCCAGGCGAGCGACTGCGTCATCCCGCAGAGCACGACGAACGGTGCGCCGCCCAGTACGCCCACCATCTGGACCAGCATGCGTCCACCGCGGCGTTTCACGTGCCAGCGATCCGCCATCCAGCCGCCGCAAACCGCGCCCACCATGCTGGCGAGCTGCACGTAGACCGTCGCGGTGAGGCCGGACATCGCGAGCGTCAGGTGAAACCGATCGAAGAGAAACGTCGGCATCCACGTCAGCAGAACTACCGCGACAAAGTTCGCGCAGAAGAACGCGCCGAGCAGCGGCAGCGCGCCGGGCTGACGTACGATCATGCGCAACGTTTCGACCGCGGAGAGCTTCACCTCCGTTTGGGCATGGTCTGCCTGGCCACGGACCGGCTCGCGCAGCCAGCGCGTCAGCGCGAGACCCAGCAGGATTCCGAGGCCGCCGAACACGATAAATGACCAGCGCCAGCCGTATCGCTGTCCGATCAGACCGGCGAAGAAGCCCCCCGCGATGGTGCCGATGTAGACGCTCGTCTGGTGAATGCCGATCGCGCGCGAGCGTGTCGCCGGGCCATGGTAATCGCTGACGAGCGACATGGAGGCAGGGAAGTAAAACGCCTCGCCAATGCCTTCGAGAGCGCGCATCGTGAAGAGTCCCCGGAAGCTGTTCGCCAGCGCCGTCGACATGCAGATCGCGCTCCACGCGTAGAGACCGCCGAGAATCGCGGTCTTGCGGCGAATCCGATCGACGATGCCGCCCGCGAAGAAAGCGCCGAGCCCGTAGACCCATGCGAATGCGCTGCCGAGGAGGCCCAGTTCCACGTTGGAGAGGCCCATCGACTTCTGTAGCAGCGGGAAAACGGAGAATATCGCCTGGCGGTCCGCATAGTTGAAGAACGCAATGCCCCACAGCATCGCGACCACATACCAGCGGTAGCGGGGGTTCAGTTCTTTCGAATCAGCCATACTTCGCAGACCTGGGTGCCTCGCCCGGCGCCGCCCAGGCCCGCGGGTCTCGTCCATTCGAGCGTGAGATCGCCGCCGCTCGTCGCTTCTTTCGGAATCTCGAATTCCTGAGGAGCCTGCGGGTTCGGCTTCGCCCGGAAGTCGTGAATCTGATACTTGCCGTTCGCCATCAATTTGAGTTGCACTTTCGGCGTATCCCCGCCGTAAACGACGCGGAGCACGTATTGTGCACTGCGATCGAGATTCGGGTAGTGCATTTTGAGTGGCGTCTCGCCCAGTGTTTCGGCGGTGGTGTACCAGGAGACGCGCGCGCCGTTGCGCGGTTCCACATCGCCGAAGCCTGTGAATGCGGATTGCAGGAAATCAGGATCGCGATCGTAGCTTTCGCCTCGCACGAGGTGCGGCTCGCGCGCGGTATCGCCGAGATCGTCGTAGAATCCGCCGGGACCGGGGTCGGTCCAGTTGACGATGCGCGAGATCATCGCCGCCTGTTCGCTGCGCGGCGCTTTGTCGATCTTGTCGAATTCGTTTTCGAGCCATACGCGATCGTTGAGCGCGAAGTCGACGGAATCGAGATTCGCGCCGCGCCCCAGGGCGATCGCCTGATACTTCTGAACGCTGAGCTGCATGTGGATGCTCTGGAAGAGCGCTTCCGCGAGCTCGAAGACGCGGGCGCGAAGCGCACTGGCTTCCGGCGTGAGCTCGTCCGCATCGAGAATCTTTCTGGCCGCGGTGGTGCCGCTGGTCTTAAGAGCCGCGAGCGCGCGCTTTTCCTGATCGGCTTCGATCAGCAGGCGTTTTCGAATGAAAGCATCGTAATAAGCGCGATAAAGCCCTTCCTGGAAGCGCCAGTTCTCCTTCTGCTGCGGGCTGGCCCGCTTCTCCATCGATTGGAAGAGCGCGAGCGTCTGATCGACACCCGTATTCGCCGCGAGCGGTCCTTTCCAGTCGCGTTCGAGGGCAAGAATTCCTTTGGCGAAATCGTCCGCCATATCGGCGCCGATGAAGTACTGCGCGTAATCGCGCGCAATATCTTCGATCTTCGCGTCAGGATTCCACCCGAGGCTGCTCCACAGGATTTTGTTGAAGTCATCATTGCAGCCCTCGGAATACGTCACGAAACCATCCGAGAACTCGATGTAGCGATGGAAAATCGCCCCCTCGGCGACAGGACGCGGGTTGATGATTTCGCGCGCTTCCGTTTCCGAGAACGCCGGATCCCAATCCGCCACCGGGAATTCCGACTGGCGGCTGTGCGTGATATCGGGATAGAACCGAACCTTGTACTTCTTCGGCACTCGCGCCCGCAATTGCTCGATGCTGCCGCGTACCTGCGGGCCGAAGACGACGCCGGTGAGCCAGTCGGGCTGCTTATCGAGAATGGCGTAGAACTCATCGAGCCACGCCTGATCGAAACTCTGCGGCGAGACCCACATCTGGGCTTTCGGATGATACTGGCGCAGCACCGCGGTCTCTTTCGCCAGAAGCGCCAGCAGATACTTCGGCTCGGTATGGCCGGGGTCGCCGCCAGGAACGAAGACCTCGTCCACGCGCGGCAGCTTGCGGAAAACGTCGCCCCATTCCTTCAAGGCGGATTCCACCGTAGCCGGATCGGAGTAGTCCTTGTCCATCGCGGGATACCAGATGGAGACGTCCATCCCATATTCGTTCGCGATGCGGGACTGTTCAGCCATCATCTCGATCTGCGGGAGAGCGAAATGCGGGCTGTCGGCGGCGTCATCCGAGCGCGGCGGGATCAGCTCGATCGTGTTGGTGCCGAAGATAGCCAGGTCGCGAATATACTGTTCCCACTGGGGGACGTCCCAGCCGTCATAGCTGTTAGTCTTGGGCCGGTAGCCAAGCTGGTGTCCGCGGATGGCGATTTTGGGTTTGTTTTGTAAATTCAGCCCTCCCGCGAGTTCGAGTTGCTGGCGTCCCATTTTGAACTGGCGCAGCAGATAGCCGGTTCCGAAGACGACGCCGCGGCCGTCAGCGCCGCGAACGGTGACGACCGGACGGGAGCCTTCGGCCGTCGATGTGATCGAAAACCCCTCCGGTCCAGGCGCCGCGCCGGTGCGGATCAGGATGGCTGGCCCGATCAAAGGCATTGTCTCGGAAGACTTTAGCCGAAATTGGGTTCGTTTGGTAATTTCTTCAGAGAGCATCTTCGCCGCAGTCTTCTCCTGCAGGCTGGCGCCGGCAGGGATGACGATCGTCGCGCCATGGAAGTCCAGCGCGGAGGCGGCGGAGGTGAGGAGCAGTGCGAAAAGAATCGATTTCGTCACCAGCAAATTATAAGTCCTTCCTATACTGCTTTAAGGAGCCATGCCCAATCGCTTTCGCACGCGCCGCGAGTTTTTTCTGGAGGCCGCCCGGTTTTCCGGAAGCGCGGCCCTGACGGCGGCGCTGCTGTCGTCGGTTGAGAAAGCGGCGGCGATTGACGCCGATCCGGGAACGACCTGGCTCGACGCCGAACATGTCGTCATCCTGATGCAGGAGAACCGGTCATTCGATCATGCGTTCGGGACGCTGCGAGGCGTGCGGGGTTTCAACGATCCGCGGGCGATGACGCAGCCGAACGGGCATCCGGTCTGGCTGCAGTCGAGCGCGGCGGGCGAGACCTATGCGCCGTTTCACCTCGATATCCAAAAGACAAACGCCACGTGGCTGGGGTCACTGCCGCATTCCTGGTCCAACCAGACGGATGCGCGTAATCACGGCGACCAGAATGGCTGGCTGGACGCGAAGCCTTCCAGCCGTCCGGAATGCGC